>NZ_CAJMZL010000010.1:0-206750 GCF_905220305.1 Caballeronia sp. J97
CTCGAGCACGAGATGCGGTACGCCGAGCTTGCTCAGATGTTCGCTCATCGCGACGCCGGCCTGGCCGGCGCCGACCACGAGCGTGTCGATAGACGTTGTTTCCACTGTCATGGCTATGTCCTTCTGAAAGGCGTTGTATCCGCGATGTCGTCCGTGAAAATCTACCCGTCTCGATAGAATCTGAAAAATATATTTAAAAAATGCATAGCATCGGATTTGGCTATGCAATGAATTTTGAGCACTTCACAATGTGCCGCATCGACGCTGATTTACGGAATGTCCCCGATGGAAAGCCATCCCTTGCGCTATTCGTTGCGGCAATTGCGCTATTTCGTGGTCACCGAGGAAGCCTTGTCCTTTACCGCCGCCGCGCGAAGACTGCATATCTCGCAGCCGTCCAAATCTACTGCGCTCGCCGATCTCAAAGCATCTTTCGGCGTGCAGCTATTCATCCGACATCATGCGAGCGGCCTGTCGCTCACGCAGTCCGGGCGCCATCTGCTCGGGCAAGCGCGCAAACTGCTGAAGAGGCGGCCTGCATGACGGCTCGCTCGATATCGCGCTTACCTTTAGCCTGGACCTGACCGAAGACGCACCGGCTTGCGCGGGCGCGCAAGGTATCGCTCGCCGACTTGCTGCCAGAGCCTTACGTGATGCTGCATTTTCCCCACAGCCGCGAGTATTTCACCGCGCTCTTCGATGCGGTCGGCAGCCGCCCCGTGCCCGCGTATCGCTCATCGCAGCCGGAGGCCGTGCGCGGCATGGTGGCCAACGGCCTCGGCTATAGCAGCCTTAATTTTCCGCTCAAGTCGAATCGCACGGTGGATGGCGAAGACTTCGTGATTAAGCGCTTCAAGGACAACGTCAACGCGACGACGCTAGGCATTGCGCAATCGCGCACGATGCGTCCGCGGCAAATCGTGCATCGCTTCTCGTCGTTCTGCGAGACTTATATCCGGCGATTGCATATCGACTCGTGAAAGTTATCAGCGCTACATAGGCAAAAACTTTGCCTTGTATCCGAAAACAATATTTTGGCTGGCAAATTGGCTTGATAGATTGATGTCCATGTCGAGCGCAGCGCGATCAAAGCCCGCGCCAGCGCGCTCTCACGGGGATGAGACAAGGAGGGCTTCATGGCCAGTCCGGCAAGGACGATAGCGATGGAAACACTCATCGACCAGTTGCAGTCGAATTGCGAACGCTCATTCAGCGATGCGCGCGCGATGCCGCCCGGCGTCGGGCAAGTGCATATCCGCTTCGGCGGAGGCCTCGCGCCTGAATTCATCGCGGATCCGGAAGCCAACGCGCACATGTCGACATTGAAGACACTGCTCGACGAAGTGAACGCGGAAGACAGGCGCGGCGTGGAAGCGGGGTTTCGCGGCGTGCATGCGCCGCTCGCGAAGCCCGGCAATCTGAGCCATCTCGAACGGCCCAATTTCGACTTCGCGCGCTATATCGCGGCGAAGCTCGCACAGCACTGAAAGACCGGACGCGATCACGATGTCAGACCCTTCTTTCATCTCCTTCTCGGGCGTGAGCAAATCGTATGACGGCGCGCATTACGTCGTGGAGGACCTGAACCTCGACGTGCGCAAGGGAGAGTTTCTTTCGCTGCTCGGACCGTCGGGCTCGGGGAAGACGACCACGCTCATGATGCTCGCGGGCTTCGAAACGCCGACGCAAGGCGAGATCCGACTCGACGGCAGGCGGCTCGACGACAAGCCGCCGCATCAGCGCGACATCGGCATGGTGTTTCAGAACTACGCGCTCTTTCCGCACCTGACGATCGCGGAGAACGTGGCATTTCCGCTCTCCGTGCGTCACGTGAGCCGCGCCGAGCAGAAGGCGCGCGTGAAGCGCGCGCTGGAGATGATCGAGCTGCCGCATCTCGCGAACCGGCGTCCCTCGCAGCTTTCCGGCGGGCAGCAGCAGCGCGTCGCGCTCGCCCGCGCGCTCGTGTTCGAACCGAGCGTCGTGCTGATGGACGAGCCGCTCGGCGCGCTCGACAAACGCCTGCGCGAAACGATGCAATACGAAATCATGCGCCTGCATCGCGAGCTCTCGCTGACGATCGTCTATGTGACGCACGATCAGGCCGAAGCGCTGACGATGTCCGATCGTGTCGCTGTCTTCTCCGATGGCCGCATTCAGCAGGCCGCGACGCCGAGCGAGCTTTACGAGAACGCGCAGAACGCGTTCGTCGCGAACTTCGTCGGCGAAAACAACGGACTCACGGGGCGCGTCGTCAGTGCGAACGACGAATGGGCGACGCTCGCGCTATCCGACGGCAGCGTCATTCGCGGACGATGCGAACACGGCCTGCGCGCCGGCGACGAAGCGATGCTCGCGCTGCGCCCCGAACGCGCGCATATCCCCGGCGCGGAAGACATGCAGCCCGACGGAGACAGCAACGTGGTGCGCGCCTGCGTCGAGGAACTCGTGTATTGCGGCGATCATCATCGCGTGCATCTCAAGCTGGGCGCCCGCGATTCCATCGTCGTCAAAGTGCCCAACACCCAGCGTCATGCGTTGCCCTCGGCAGGCAGCACGATCGACATCGCGTGGCGTCACGACGACTGCAAGATTCTCGCGATCACGGCGCCGAAGAGCGCACCCGCGATAGCCCCGACCACACCGCCCTCACCCTCTCTCATCTCGACCGCACCCGAAGGAGCCAACTGACATGCGCACTCACATCAAAGCACAATGCGCCGCACTCGCCGTATTCGCGTTCGCCACGATCTCGACACAGGCGGCGGAGACGTTGTCCGTCGTGACCTTCGGCGGCGCGTACGAAGCCGCTGCGAAGAAAGCCTGGTTCGATCCGTTCACGCAGGCGACGGGCGTGAACTTCTCGACCGAATCGTACGACGGCGGCCTCGCCAAGCTCTCCGCGATGGAGCAGGCGAAGAACACGACATGGGACCTGATCGATCTCGAAACCAACGATGCGATCACCGCATGCGACGAAGGCCTGCTGCAGAAGTTCGACAAGAAAACGCTCGGCAAGACGAGCGATTTCATCCCCGGTTCGATCAGCGATTGCGCGGTCGCGAGCATGGTCTGGTCCACCGTCTATGCATATGACGCGAGCAAGCTGAAGACCGCGCCCACGACGGTCAACGACTTCTTCGACTTGCAGAAATTCCCCGGCAAGCGCGGCCTGCGCAAGTCGCCGAAGGTATCGATGGAATGGGCGCTCATCGCCGATGGCGTCGACCCGAAGGACGTGTACAAGGTGCTCGGCACGCCCGCGGGCGTCGATCGCGCGTTCAAGAAGCTCGACACGATCAAGAAGAACATCGTGTGGTGGGAATCGGGCGCGCAGGCGCCGCAGTTGCTCGCCGACGGCGCGGTCGTGATGGTGCAGGCGTACAACGGCCGCATCGACGATGCCGCGAAGAAGGACAACAAGCCTTTCAAGGCGGTCTGGGATGCGCAGGTCTACGACTTCGAGTGGTGGGCCATTCCGACGGGCGCGAAACACGCCGATACCGCCGCGAAGTTCATCGTGTCGCAGGCGCAGCCGAAGGCATCCGCCGATCTGTCGAAGTACATCGCGTATGCGCCGCCGCGCAAGGACGCGGTTGCGCTCGTGGACAAGCAGCGTCTCGCCGACATGCCGACCGCGCCGGACAACTTCAAGCGCGCCGTGCAGATCAACGCGAACTTCTGGGCCGATAACGCGGATCAGATCAACAAGCGCTTCCAGGTGTGGCTGACGCAGTAACGTCGCAAAAGGACCCGAGGAACGACATGCCTGCATCGATCCACGCGCCCGCCTCCGGCTCTCCGACGGGAGCCGATGGCCGCGCCTCGTATCAAAGAGCGCGCCGCCGCGCATCGGTGCAGGCCTTGTTGCTTGCCTTGCCGCTCATCGTGTTTTTGCTGTCGACGTTCATCGCACCGATCGCGCTGCTGCTCGCGCGCAGTGTCGAGAACAAGGAAGTGCCCGACAGCATGCCGGTGCTCTCGCGCGCGCTCGACGCGTGGGACGGGCGCGGCGTTCCCGATGAACATACCTTCGCGCTGCTCGCTTCAGGTCTGAAGGACGCGCAGCAGAGCGGACAGCTCGGCACCGTCGCGCGCAGGCTCAACTTCGCGCAGCCCGAGTTTCGCAGTCTGTTGATGCGCACCGCACGGAGCGTGCGCGACGAAACGCCGCCAGCATGGAAGCCCGCGTTGATCGAAATGGATGAACGCTGGAATTCGCCGGAAATCTGGCGTCTGTTGAAACGCGCGGCCGCCTCGCCGACGCCGGACTATCTGCTCGCCGCCGTCGATGCGCAAGTGACGCCGCAAGGAAACGTCGCATTCGTGCCGGACAACTCGTCGGTATATCGACAAGCATTCTTGCGCACGATATCGATCAGCGCGTCCGTCACGCTGCTGTGCCTCGTGCTCGGCTATCCGGTCGCATGGCTGCTTGCCAATCTGCCCACGCAGAGCAGCAACCGCCTGATGCTCTTCGTGATCGTGCCGTTCTGGACGTCGCTGCTCGTGCGCACGACCGCGTGGTACGTGCTGCTGCAGCCGGGCGGCGTCATCAACGGCCTGTTGACGGGACTCGGGCTCGCGACGCATCCGTTGCCGCTCATCTTCAATCGCACGGGCGTGTTGATCGGCATGACGCACGTGCTTCTGCCGTACATGATTCTCGCGATCTTCTCGGTGATGAAGGGCGTGTCGCCCGTGTATCTGCGCGCGGCGCAATCGCTCGGCGCGCATCCGTTCACCGCGTTCGTGCGCGTCTATATTCCGCAGACATTGCCGGGTGTCGGCGCGGGCTGCTTTCTGGTCTTCGTGCTCGCGCTCGGCTACTACATCACGCCCGCGCTGCTCGGCGGCGCGGGCGATGAAATGATCAGTCAGCTCATCGCGCTGCAGACGAATACGCAGCTCAATTGGGGACTCGCGGGCGCGCTCTCGGCGTACCTCGTGATCTTCACCGCGATCTTCTATTTCCTGTTCAACCGCATCGTCGGCATCGACCGGTTGCGCTTCGGCTGAGGAGTCCTGCCGCCATGACCGAACCACGCAACAAGGTGCTGACGGAACGCATCGCATCGCGCTGGGTGCGCGTGCATACCGCGCTCGTGCTGTTCTTTCTCGTCGCGCCGATTCTCGCGATCATCCCGCTCTCGTTCAACTCGGGATCGTATTTCTCATACCCGTTGCAGGGCTTCTCGCTGCGCTGGTACGAGCAGGCGCTCACGAGCCCCGACTGGCAGCGCTCGCTCCTGAACAGCATCGGCATCGGCGCGGCGTCGACCCTGATCGCCACCGGCCTCGGCACGCTCGCGGCGCTCGGCCTCTCGCGTGCGCAGTTTCCGCTGCGCTCGGTGATCATGCCGATCATCATCTCGCCGATGATCGTGCCGATTGTCGTCGTCGCGGCGGGCTTCTATCTGATCTTCGCGCCGCTCGGCCTCGTGAACTCGTATCCCGGCGTGATTCTCGCGCACGCGGCGCTCGGCACGCCCTTCGTCGTGATCACCGTGACGGCATCGCTGCTGTCGTTCGATCAAAGTCTCTTGCGCGCCGCATCCGGCCTCGGCGCGACGCCGTGGACGACCTTTCGCCGCGTGACCCTGCCGCTCATCACGCCGGCGGTCGCCACGGGCAGTGTATTCGCGTTCGCGACCTCGTTCGACGAAGTGATCGTGATTCTCTTCATCGGCGGGCCGGATCAGCGCACCGTGCCGCGGCAGATGTGGAGCGGCATTCGCGATTCGATCGATCCGTCGATTCTCGCGGTCGCGACGATGTTGATCGTGTTCGCCGTGCTGCTCTTCGCAAGCATCAACTGGTTGCGCGGGCGGGCGGCTGCTGCCAGCCGCGCCCTCGTATGATCGCGCTGCTTACGCGAGCGCTTCGGCCTGGCGGCGCGGCAGCATGCGGTCGAATTCGCGCTTGACGATGCCGTAGCATTCGCATGCGCGCTCTTCCAGTCCGGCGCGATCCAGGATCTTGATGCAGCCGCGGCTGTGATGGATCAGGCCCGCGTCGTGCAGCTTGCCGGCCGCTTCGGTCACGCCTTCGCGGCGCACGCCGAGCATGTCGGCGATCATCTGCTGCGTCACGCGCAGTTGATCCGACGGCGTGCGGTCCGTCTGAATCAGCAGCCAGCGGCACAGTTGCTTCGACAGCGAGTGATGGCGGTTGCATGCGGCCGTCTGCGCGACTTGCGTGAGCAGGGCTTGCATGTACAGCAACATCACGCGGCGCAGGAAGTCCGAGCGCCCGAAGTGATCCCGCAACGCGCCCGCGCTCATGCGATATGCGAAGCCCGCGCATTGCACCTGTACGCGCGTCGGCATCGTGTCGCCGCCCGTCAGCACCGGAACGCCCGACATCCCTTCACGTCCGACTGCCGCGACCTCGACGGAGCCGCCGTCTTCCATCGTATGCAGCAGCGAGATGATCGCCGTGGTCGGGAAATACACGTGGTGGATGCGTTGGCCGGAATCGCACAGCAACTGCTCCGTGCGCAACTGGACGAGTTCGAGATGAGGCGCGATGGCTTGCCATTCTTGCGCCGGAAGTGCGCCCAACAGATGATTGCCGTGCAGGTCGGATTGAAGAGTCAACATTTTTTTAGTCTCGTTCGTGTGCGCTTCGCGCTTTTAGATTTTTCTGGCTCGCAACAGGATTCGTGCATGCATCTGATGACGTGCATCGAACCCTGTTGCGACCAGCCCCGTAGCACCAACCCGCCGCTTCTTCTTGTCTGAGTCCCGCGGCGATGTTCGTGCGTGGTCATACATTAGCGAGAGCTATGCCAGCGAGCGCCAATCCTTATATCAACAGGGCTTTGCGCGGTTCCACACGCAACGCGCGGCAACGTGCGTTCAAGTACGAAGAAAATTGATTCAAACGTGAAAAGCGACCTTCATACGGATCGCGCGCGCGGCCTGGCGAATGCCAAACGTTTTCGTATGTCGAATGTCCCGTCAGGCAAAGGCCCGATGAAGCGCCCGCGTCGCGAAACGCGCTCGATCGGGCGCTTGAAAGCCTTGTCGTCACAGAAACGGCCCGCGCTCAAAAAATGTTGCAAAGGTGGTTAACGGCCGCGAGCGCGGCGGCTGAAGTCCTGCCCCGTGTTTTCTCCGGAGCCTTGTGTGGCGGGCCTTCACAGGATTTGTCCAAGCGCTGGCGCAGCGCCGAACGCGATCCGGAGCGGTTTCGCGGCGGCGCAAAAAATGTTGCATCGCCTAAACCTAAGCGGATTTCCTCATTCGCGAGCCGCTTCACGCGGCTTTGACACGAATGTGCTCCAGGCATCGGTGAACAAACTTCGTTTGTGCGCTGGCATCGCTCGCGGCACCATGCGTAGCATCCTCTTTGATCGGAATGGAGCGCACAAATGAGCGACGGATTGGAGACTCCTGCACAGACCGCCGAACCGGCCATCGACCTCAAGGGCCGCGTGTCGATCTATCAGCCGGAACAGGAAGGTCTTGTCTTCCCCGAGTTGCCGGCGTTCGCGAGCCACGCCGAACATCGTCAGTATTTGAAGGAGCGCCTCGTCGCCGCGTGCCGTGCGTTCGCGCTGCAAGGCTTCGATTACGGTTTCGCGGGCCACCTCACCGTGCGCGACCCGGCGCATCCGTCGCTGTACTGGACCAACCCGATGGCCGTGCACTTCGCGCAGGTGAAGGTTTCGAACCTGATCTGCGCCGATCACGAGGGCGAGGTCGTGGAAGGCAGACACGCGATCAATCGCGCGGGCTTCGTGCTGCACGCGGCCGTGCATGAGCAGCATCGGGACATCGTCGCGATGTGCCACGCCCATACCGTCTACGGCACCGCGTTCGCGGCGCTGGGCAAGCCGCTCGTTCCGATGTCGCAGGACGCGTGCGCGTTCTTCGAAGACCACGTCGTGATCGGCGATGAAGCCGGCAAGGTCGCCGTCGAAGTGAAGGGCGGCAACAGGGTCGCGAATGCGTTCAAGGGCGTGAAGGCCGCGATTCACCAGAACCACGGCCTGCTCACGGCGAGCCGGCACAGCATCGATTCGGCGGCGTTCTGGTTCATCGCGCTCGAGCGCTGTTGCCGGCAACAGCTGATGGTCGAAGCGACGGGCATCGCGCCGAAGCTCGTGCCAGAAGACCGCGCGCGCTACAGCCGCGAGCATGTGGGCAGCGACTATATCGGCTGGCTGCACTTCCAGACGATCTGGAACGGTCTCGTCGCCACGCAGCCGGATATGTTCGACTGAGCGCGATCACTCAAAGCTGCGCGACCACCTGGAACCCGACCGTCACGCGCGACGTAACGAATCCCGACGGCTTGTAGATCGGCGTGCCCGCGAAGAGATCGTAGCTGAAGCCCGCATACTTCGACGGGATGCCGCCACGAATGCCGATCACCGCGCCGACGAGTTGCGTGCCCACCAGGTCGGCCGTGTTCGGTCCGAACACGCGGCCGTAGTCGACGCCGGCATAGAGCGACTGTCCCGTCTGGCCGATGGGCAATTGCAGTTCGTTGCGCCAGTAGAAGCCTTTTTCGCCGGCCAGCATTTTCTCGCCGTCGAAACCGCGCACGGTGTAGCGGCTCCCGATGGTCAGGTCGTCGATGTAGTACAGCGTGTCGTTCGTGTACTGTGCGTGGACGCTGCCGACATAGCGAAGATTCTGCTTCGCGATGGCGAACGGCACCGACAGGTTCATGTCGAGCACGGCCATGTGAAAGCGGTAGGTCGGGTCGCCCGGCGTCGTGGCCGGCGTCGATGCGATGTTCGGATCCGGCGGCAGCGACGGATCGGGCGTTGCGCCGAATGCACCGATGCCTTGCCGATACGCCAGCGCGCCATCGAACTGTGCGCCGCCGAAGTAATGACGATCGGTCGCGCCCAGTTCGAGGAACGTGTTGTTGCGATGCTGAAGCTCGATGGGCGTATCTTCCATGAAGCTCGCGCCGAAGCGCTTGGACAACTGCACGTAGCTCCCGAGCACATCGGTCTGACTGCGACGCAGCACGCGCGCCAGCTTGAACCCCGCGGTCTGCGCGTTACCGCTCGACACGAAGGTCTCGTTTACGGCCGCGATCTGCTGATAGTACGTGTTGGTATAGCCGAACAGCGTCGCGGTCCAGTAACCCCAAGGCACGGAATACGAGCCGTTGAAGCCGTGCGAGCCCAGGCTCGTGTCATCGAAATACAAGTCCTGATTCGCGCTCAGGCTCAGGATATCGTTCAGGCCGAGCAGGTTATTGATGCCCACGCCGAGACTGCCTTGCAGCTTGCCCGTCGCGCGACTGCCCGAGTTGTCGACAGAAGCGACCAGCGACCACGGCTTGGTGCGCTTGACCGACAGCACGACATCGCTTTCTCCCGGTACGGTCGTCGGCTCGATCTTCATGTCGACGTCCTGGTTGGAGACACGCTTCATCTGTTCCAGGCCTTGTTCGAGATCGCGCAGATCGAGCACTTCGCCGGGTCTCGTGGGGAACGCGGTTTTCCACGTGCCCCACGACGAAGGCTCCGCGAAGCGCACGTCGCGAATGACGCCCGGCACGAGCGCGATAGCCAGTCGTCCGCTCGACAGATCCTGTTCGGGCAACAGCACGCGCGTGGTGATGTAGCCGCGCGAAAGGATGGCTTGCTGCAAGCCCTTGGTCAGCGCATTCACGCCAGCCTTGCCGACGCATTGTCCTTTGTAGTGATCGAGCCATTCGCGCGCGAACGCGAACGGGTCCAACGGCAGTGCGGATGCGCCTTTGAGGTGTATCGACGTGGGCAAGGACGACGGCACATCGAGCGCGAACGTGTCGATGCGAAAGCATGGCGTCTCCGGCGGGAGCGTCGGAAAGCCGCGATCCTCAGGCACGTCCGAGCGCACGGACGGCGCTTGAATAGCCGATTCGCGTTGCTGGGCCTCACGTTGTTGCTGCACTTGCTGATCCTGAATCGCGTTGGCGCGCGCGGCGGCGGCTTCGTCGACAGGAATGGGGATTTGCTGCGCGTGAACGGCGAGCGACGTCAGGGCCATGAGCGGCAGTGCCGCGAGCCTCTTTGGGTAGGTCATCGAGTTGCTTTTTTGGTTTGAATAAAACAAACGGTCATCTGAGGAGGGACGCGAGCCGGTTTCTCTATGTGGCCGGTCAGGTGGTCGCCTCCGCTTTATCCGTGGCTCGAGCTCGTTGAGCGGTGGTTCGAAAAGGCAGAGTTCAGCGTCGGGGTAAGGGTCGAAGTGGGCAGGTTCGGCTATGCATCGGTTTGCTGTTTCGACGCCAGGCTATCGGGCGATTGCGCGACGTCTCGAACTTCATCCCATGCGTCGGGCGGGGCCGGATCGTGCTACATATCCGCATACGCGCCGATACATGATCCGACGCGACTCGCTTTGTCGAATCAGGTTTCGCCCCAATGGGCCAACGATTTTGGACCGCGTTGATTCGGCAGTGCGAGCCATCTCGCCCCGGCACGGTTTTCAGATCAAAGTCGCGAGTTTGCCAGAGGACGAAGCCGACTCGGTCAGCATATCTCATTAATCTTAATCTGGATGTGGTTGTTGTTGGTGATGTTCAGTTCACCTGATTCTTCTTGATTCCAGTTTTTCCTCGGTCCACCGTGTACCCACCTCCAATCGTGCCGATATTATTGGTCTTGCCCGCATTTATGCCGGTACCGACATCGATCATCGTCGCACTTCCGTAACCCGGCGAGTACATCAACCACCACCGAGCAAATCATAGGCTCCGCTCATCCCGCCCGCACAACCAACTGCAAAGTTATTCGTTTGTCCAGGCGACACTTTGCCTGAATTAAGCCAACCGAGTGACACTCCTACGCCAAAGCTAACAGGGTTGGGAACGTTCATATTAACCCCGCCTCCCACGAACGCATTCCCATCGCGCGTAAACGTTCCCCACGCACTGCCCACGAAGTAATCAATCCGGAAGTTCACGAAGTCCGGCGCACGAACCAAGCCTGGATTAGAGCCCGTAGTCGTCGGCTGACACGACAGCCCGCTACCTTGCGCACCCTTCGCAATATACGCCTGCAATCCGGATCACCTGGACCAAGCCTCTGCGCCCATACCTGCTGTCCGGCCTGATTCACCCCATAAGGCTGTCAGTCAGTTCCGTCCTGCGGCTGAGCTCCGGTCGCTACACACACCACACCTGACTCAGTCTGACCGTTCTCCGTCAGATTCATCTGCGCCATCTGGTCTTCAATCTGCTGCGTGGTGTATTCGCCCCCCGCTCTCGTCGGCCAGTTTCTTAGCTAACGTTTCTTCCTTGGCTTTGCTGTCTTGATGCAACTGCCGGTTGTACATAACGTAACCCTTGATGAACTTTCCGGGCGATCCTCGGCGGCCAGTGAGCCGACCGTGCATAACCCGAAGCTGCACGCGCTGTTAAAGGAAGTCGATGCCTTGCCCGACGAGGATCAGCAGGCGCTGGTGATCTTGATGGACAGTCTTGTCAAACGCGCCAAGGTCAACCGCGTCATGAGCAACTGAAGGAGAAGTACCGCGTAAGCGAAGCGCGGGCCGTGAGTGCTTCCAACACTCACGGCCCGCTGACCACCACCAACTCAACTCAGGAGTTGACTATGGCTGACGCCAATCTTAAAGCAACAACGACGTTTTCTGTTCGCTCGATCAACTGCGACGCCAACGAGCACCGCATGCCCCGTATCCGGCTCATGGGCCGATGGCTCGAACAGGCTGGGTTCAAACCCGACTCTCGCGTCTGCGTGTACACGGCCTCGCAGACGCAGAGCACCATGCGCAGCCAGATCGTGAGCGGCAACGGTAGCGTGATGCTGGACGCGAAGCAGGACGTGACGGTGGCCGCCACGGGCAATGCGACGATCAATGCCGGATCGCATCTGAGCAACGCAGGCGGCTCGATCGCGGCCGGGCAGAAGGCGACGGTGAGCGCCGCCAGCAACACGTTCGACAACTCCGCGGGCGGCACATTCCAGACCAACAGCACGGACCTGACGCTCGCACCGGCCACACTGGATAACGACGGCGGTACGATCACGCACGCGGGCACGGGCACATTGACGCTGAATGCGGGCAATGGCGCGGGCTCGATCTCGAACGCGGGCGGCACGATCCAGAGCAACGGAAAGGTCATGGCCAATGCGGGCGCGCTGAACAACGCGTCGGGCAAGGTCATCGCTCAGACGGGTCTTGCGGCCACGGTGGGCAATGCGTTGAACAACACCAACGGCAGCGAACCGTTGCTGTTATCGAGTGATTGGCCGTTCACTTGCAGGTCCGTCTGAGCCGTCAGCGTGCCGCTGTTGGTCAGCATTCCCGAGGTCGAGACGATTGCATCGCCCTGGGCGTAGGTCACGCCGCTGTTGTCGATGCCATCGCGCGCCGATGCGCTCACGCTCCCGCTTGCATTCGTCGTTCCGGCGAGCACGAGCTGGCCATTGGACTTGAGCGTCAGATCGCCAGCTTGCGCCGCAAGAATCCCGCGAGTCGAAACCCCGACCCCATACTCGTTGCTCGCCAACAGAATCCGGTTGGCATACATGCCGCCGAGCTGGCTCACATCGATCGCAACGGACGGCGCGGCGCCGTTGCCCGCGATCGCCGTCGTCGTGAGAGCGTCGTGATCGATCTGATTCGCGCCCGCGATCACATTCAGGTTGTTGGCATAGATCGCGGCGTTGACCTGAATGGCACGGGCCAGCAGGTCGACCTGATCGACATTCGTCGCATTCAGCCCCGCCCCTTGCACGCTGATATTGCCACTATTGACGGCGAAGCCCGTGAGACTTCCGTTCGCCCCGAAGTTCGGCGTACCCGTCGTGAGAATCGCACGCGACGTATTGATGAAGCCGCCGCCGTCGACCATCAGCCCGTTAGGATTGGCGACCACCACTTCCGCCCTCTGCCCGGCCACCTCCAGATAGCCGCGCAACTGCGAGGGCGAATTGCTCATCACCTGATTGACGATGATGCGCGCCGACTGCCCCGGCGAGAGATTCGGATTGCCATTGACGTAACCCGCCTGCTGCGTTTGCACGAGGGTCGGCGAGTTGTTCAGAATCGCGCCCTGACGCTGTACGTCGAACTGTGAATAATTGTTGAGCGAGACGCCCGCCGAACTCGGGCGAGCAATATTGACTTGCGGCAGACCATTCTGCGTCTGAATCACTTGCGCGCCGGAACCCGGCGCGGCAACGATCTGGGCAAGCGCAACCGTCGAAGATGTACCGAACAGCAACATCGCGGCAATGGCCACGGCACGTAATCCTGTGGCAATGAACGTCGCTGCGCCCGCGCCGCTCTGAGGCTCCGTGCCATGCGATGTTGCAAATTCAGCCACGGCGACCAGCATGTGTCGGAGACGGCTGAAAACCAATCGATACGAATTCTTGTTCATTTTTGTTGTTGTGTACTGCTATTCAAATACGTCACGCTTGCGCGCACGGAACGGGGCGCTCATTCTCAATCACGTTAATAGTTGGTAATAGTCAGAAATTTCTTAAATACGGCAGCGATTGATTGACGACAAAAATGTGTCGCCCGCCGCACATGAGCGAGTCGAAACCGGACTGCCCGCCCGAAGCGTGGAAATCCGGCCGGCATCTCAATTTTTGTATGATGGCGGACCCTTCCTCGCGACCATCCAAGGACCGCCATCATGACCGCAGCAACGCAATTCGATCAGGTTTCCGTCGTCAAGCGCGCCAACGTGTATTTCGACGGCAAGTGCGTGTCGCACACCGTGCTCTTCGCCGACGGCACGAAAAAAACGCTCGGCGTGATCCTGCCCGGCACGCTCAACTTCGGCACCGACGCCGCCGAACTCATGGAAGTGCAAGCCGGCCGATGCCGCATTCGCCTCGACGGCAGCGACGAATGGAAGACGTACGGCGCGGGCGAATCGTTCTCGGTGCCGGGCAAGAGCCGCTTCGATATCGACGTCATCGAAACGCTCGATTACGTCTGCAGCTATCTTTGATGGGCCTGACGCGGCGAGTCTCAGCGCCGCCGCGAGAGCCCGTAAGTCTAGGGGCGCGCATGCCTCCGCAGCGGATCAGCATCGATCGAAGATTGTCCAGTTTTTATGCTTGTCCACGTTTCGTGTACACTGCTTAAAATTGGACATTCAGGCTGCCGAATGCCGCCCGCCGATCAACACTTCGAAGAACTGGCCGAAGCCGCCGCCGCCGCGTTCAGCGAGGCGACCGGCCTCGTCGCGCGCCGCGTCGGGACGCCGAAGCGTCGCAATAGCGATGCCGCCATCGAATTTCGCATCGGCGGCACGCGTTTTAAGCGTTCCGTGCAAGTGCGGGAGAACATCGATCGCGTCAGCACATTGGCCGCGGCCAGCGCACCGATCATCCGGGACGGCGGCAAGAAGCCCACGCTCGTCACCGCGCATCTCTCGCCGGACATGATCCGCGCATGCCGCGATCTGGGCGTCGATGCGCTCGATCTCGCCGGCAACGCGAGCCTTATCGAAGGCGATAGCGTCGTGATCGTCTCCGGCCGGCCGCGCGTGGCGCGCAGCAAGGCGCGTCGCCCGGCAACCTGGACCCGCTCGACGCTGCGCGTGACGCTCGCCCTGCTCATCGCGCCCGCGCTGCTGGAGCGCGGCTACCGCGAGATCGCGAAAAGCGCCGGTGTCAGCCACGGCACGGTGCAGAACGCCGTGCGCGCGCTCATCGATCATCGCGAGGTATTCGAGCGGCCCGACGGCCGCGGCCTGCAATTCGCCGACAAGGAACGGCTCGTCGACGAATGGGTCACGCTGTATCCGCGTCAGTTGCGCGAATCGCTGCTCCTCGGGCGATATCGCGCGGATTCGGCCGACTGGTGGCGCGACGCGCCCGATCTGCCGGGTCAATGCCAGTTCGGCGGCGAACCGGCCGCGGCGATACTCACGCAATATCTGAAGCCTGCGACGATCACCGCCTATTGCGCCGACGCCGTGCCGCGCGAGTGGATCATGAAGGCGCGCCTGCGCCCCGATCCCGCGGGCAATATCGAATTCCTGCGCGCGCCGGTCGCGCTCGCGCCTGTCGATGGCCTGCCGCCGAACGTCGTCGCGCCGCTGATCGTCTACGCCGACCTCGTCGCGAGCGGCGACCCGCGCAATCTCGAAACCGCCAGGATGCTGCGTGAACGCTACCTTGCCGCTTGAACTGCTGCCGCATCGCCCGCTCGCCGGCGTCGTTTCCACGATGCTGCGCGAAGTCGTCGCCGCGTCGCACGCGACGGACATCGCGTGGTTCGTCGGCGGCGCGAGCGCGCGCGACATCCTGCTCACGCACGTCCACGATATCGAGGCGCCGCGCGCCACCGCCGACGTCGATATCGGCATCTCGATTCAAGGCTGGCCGGGCCACGACGCGCTGCGGCGCGCGCTGCTCGCATCGGGGAATTTCACGGCGCCCAAGGGCGCGGCGCATCGGCTGAACTACCTTGCGAGCGGCGAGCGGACGTGGCTCGATATCGTGCCCTTCGGCGGCGTGCAGGACGAGCACGGCGAAATCGCGTGGCCGCCGGACGGGTCGGTGCGCATGAACGTGGGGGGGTTTCGGCAGGCGCTCGATGCGGCGCTTCCCGTGCGCATCGCGAAGGATCTCGTGGTGCCGGTCGCATCGCTGCCCGCGCAGGCGATGCTGAAAATCGTCGCGTGGCACGACCGGCACGCCACCGATCGCAAGGACGCGATCGACCTGCTCTTTCTCATGGCTCGCTATGCGCAAGCGGGCAATCTGGACCGGCTCTATGCCGAAGCCTTCGATCTCGTCGAACGGCACGGCCACGATCCGGATATCGCGGGTGCGGCGCTGCTCGGCCGCGACACGGCGGCCATCG
This sequence comes from Caballeronia sp. J97, assembly GCF_905220305.1. Lineage (NCBI taxonomy): Bacteria > Pseudomonadati > Pseudomonadota > Betaproteobacteria > Burkholderiales > Burkholderiaceae > Caballeronia > Caballeronia sp. J97. The sequence continues at coordinate 15,810 of NZ_CAJMZL010000010.1, forward strand.
CGAACGACGAAGACCTGCGCGCGCAGATTCTCGCGATCCTGCGCCCGGACGATCCCGCGCCGCCGATTCTCGCGCACATGCTCGGCTCGCGCATGCCGGTGTTCGAAGCCGATACGTCGGAAACGGTCGCCGCGCTGTTCCGCGCATTCCGCGAAGCGTTTTAGGCGCTCAACCGTTGCGGAACAGATAGCTATACGCATTGAGCGCGGGCACGCCGCCGAGATGCGCATACAGCACCTTCGAGCCCTCCGGGAATTCGCCGTTGCGCACCATCTGGATCATGCCGTCCATCGATTTGCCCTCGTAGACGGGATCGGTCAGCACGCCTTCGAGCCGCGCGCACAGACGGATCGCTTCGAGCGTGCCCTCGTTCGGCAAGCCGTATTCGGGGCCGCCGAAGCGCGTATCGAGAATCACGTCGTCGCGCGTGATGTCCTGGCCGAGATCGACGAGCGCCGCCGTATGCTTCGCGATGCGCACAATCTGCTCGTGCGTCTGCTCCGCTTTCGCCGATGCATCGATGCCGATCACGCGCCGCGCGCGCCCGTCCGCCGCGAAGCCGACGACCATGCCCGCCTGCGTGCTGCCCGTCACCGAGCACACGACGATGTAGTCGAACTTGAAGCCCAGTTCGGCTTCCTGCGCGCGCACTTCCTCCGCGAAGCCGACAAAGCCGAGACCGCCCAGCGGATGCTCGGAGCAGCCCGCCGGCACTGGAAACGGCTTGCCGCCCGCCGCGCGCACGCTTTCCATCGCGTCCTGCCAGCTTTTGCGGATGCCGATATCGAAGCCGTCGGCGACGAGTCGCACGTCCGCGCCCATCATCCGCGACATCTGGATATTGCCGACGCGGTCATACACCGCATCGGAGTAGTTGACCCAGTTTTCCTGCACGAGCACGCACTTCATGCCGAGATGCGCCGCGACCGCCGCGACCTGGCGCGTCTGGTTCGACTGCACGCCGCCGATCGACACGAGCGTGTCGCAGCCTTCGGCGATCGCCTCCGGAATCAGATATTCGAGCTTGCGCGTCTTGTTGCCGCCGAACGCGAGACCGCTGTTGCAGTCCTCGCGCTTCGCATACAACTCGACCTTGCCGCCGAGATGCGCGGAAAGGCGCTTGAGCGGCTGGATGGGCGTCGGTCCGAAGGTGAGCGGATAGCGGGGAAAACGTTGCAGGTTCATGGTCGGCATCCTCGTGAAGGTGGGACAGCATGAACAGAATCGTAGAGATTCTCACCGCCGTCCGGGTTGCTAAAAAAAGCCGTTCGGCCTAACGTTTTCGAATGAAAAAGCCATAACGCCTATTTTTATTTCGCTCTATAACCAGTCGAAGCAATGAAAAAAACCGCAGCCGCTTCAAACCCGCATCCGGCAAGCGTTCAGACGGATCGCGTAGATCGCGCGATCCTGCGTCAGTTGCAGCGCGATGCGTCGATCTCGAACGTCGCGCTCGCGGAGAAGGTCAATCTGAGCCCGCCCGCCTGTCTGCGGCGCGTCGAGCGGCTGCGCGAAGCGGGCCTGATCCGCGCGACCGTCGCGCTGCTCGATCCGAAAGCGCTCGATGCCGGCATGCTCGTGCTGATCGGCGTGATTCTCGACCGCTCGACGCCCGATTCCTTCGATGCATTCGAAAAAGCCGCGCAGAAAGTGCCCGGCTGCATGGAATGCCACGTCGTGACGGGCGAGTTCGACTTCTTCATGCTGATCCGCACGCGAGACAGCGAAAGCTTCAACCGGCTTCACGCCGAGAAGCTGCTGTATCTGCCGGGCGTGCGGCAAATCCGCACCTTCATCGTGCTGCGCGAGGTGCTGTCGACGACGGCCTTTCCGATCGGCGAATCGGCGGGAACGCGCACGCTGTAGCGTCGATGACACTTTTGCGAAAGACCTGCTGAAAAATTACGCTACGATTCAGGGTTTTCCATGTCCAGGCATCCCGTTTCGTTGTGACCGCGTCTGAATTCAAAGCCCTGGCCAAGGCGCTTCTGGCTCGCCTCGCGTCGCGGCTGCGTCCGCATCTGCGTCCCCGCACGCTGCTTCTGTTGCCGGCGCTCTTCGTCATTTACGTGCTGGTGCTGATTCCGTTCACGCCGGGCATCCGCGATATCCGCCGCGCCAAGGTCGACCAGCCCGCGCAGATCTATTCCGCCGACGGCAAGCTGCTCGCCGAATTCAAGCCCACGCATCGCGAATGGGTGAGCCTCCGGCAGATCTCGCCGCAAGTGATCGACGCGCTCATCGCGACGGAGGACCGGCGTTTCTATCAGCATCACGGCATCGACTTCCGGCGCACCGCGGGCGCGGCGCTGCATACGTTCTCCGGCGACCGGCAAGGCGGCTCGACGCTCACGCAGCAACTCGCGCGCAATCTGTATCCGGAGGAAATCGGCCGCTCGCAGACGCTCACGCGCAAGCTGAAGGAAGCGATCACCGCGTTCAAGATCGAAGCGCTGTATTCGAAGGACGAGATCCTCGAAACCTATCTGAACACGGTGCCGTTCCTCTACAACGCATACGGCATCGAAATGGCCGCGCGCACGTACTTCGACAAGTCCGCCGGCCAGCTCGACGTGCTCGAGAGCGCGACGCTCATCGGCATGTTGAAGGGCAACAGCTACTACAACCCGGTGATCAATCCGGAGCGCGCGCTCGACCGGCGCAACATCGTGCTCGGGCAGATGGTGAAGTTCGGCCACTTGCCGGCGACGAAGCTCGACGCGCTCAAGAAGCGCCCGCTGCGCATCGACTTCGAGCGGCAGACGGAAGAACCGGGCCGTGCGCCGCATTTCGCGCAACAGTTGCGCAAGTGGCTGATCGGCTGGGCGGACAACAACGACTACAACATCTATTCCGATGGCCTCGTCGTGCGCACGACGATCGACTCGCGCCTGCAGACGATGGCGACGAACGCGCTCGCGCTGCAGGGCAATCAGTTGCAATCGATCGCCAACGCGGCGTGGGGCGGGCGCGCCGGCTGCGCGAACGCGAACGGGGATCTCGGGCACGCGTTCATCCGCGAGACGGATCAATACCGCGCGCTGCGTACGAGCGGCGCGAACGATGCCGACGCGCTCAAGAAGCTCAGCTCCGACCGCGCGTTCATGCAGGCGCTGTGCGAGAGCAAGACGCGCGTGCAGGCGGCGTTCCTCGCGCTCGATCCGCGCAACGGCCAGATCAAGGCCTGGGTCGGCAGCCGCGACTTCACCCAGGATCCGTTCGATCACGTTGCGCAGGCGCGCCGCCAGCCCGGCTCGACGTTCAAGCCCTTCGTCTACGGCGCGGCGTTCGAGCGCGGCGCGAGCCCTGGCGACACATTCGTCGATCAGGCCGTCGAAATTCCGGTGCGCGGCGCGGAAACCTGGCGCCCGACCGACGACTCGCCGCCTTCGGGCCGCCCCGTCAGCCTGCGCGACGGCATCGCGTATTCGAAGAACCGCATCACCGCGCAATTGATGGAACAGGTCGGGCCGGGACGTGTCGCGCGGCTCGCGCGCGACATGGGCGTGCGCGACAGTCATCTCGACGTGGTGCCGTCGCTCGCGCTCGGCACGAGCCCGGTCACGCTGAAGGAAATGGTGTCGGCGTACGGGACCATCGCGAACGACGGGAGTTATATGGAGCCGTTGCTCGTCACGCGCATCGAGAACAAGGACGGCGAAGTGCTCGCGCAGTTCGAGAGCACGCCCGAGCGCGCGCTGTCGGTCGATGCGACGCGCAAGCTCGTCGACGTGATGCGCGACGTGATCAATCGCGGCACCGGCACGACGATCCGCACGCGCTTCGGCATCCGCGCGGACGTGGCCGGCAAGACCGGCACCACGCAGGACAACGCCGACGGCTGGTTCATCCTGATGCAACCGCAACTCGTGGCGGGCGCGTGGGTCGGCTTCAACGACAGCCGCGTCACGCTGCGCAGCGACTACTGGGGACAAGGCGCTCATAGCGCGCTGCCGATCGTCGGCGACTTCATGCAGCGCTCGCTGCGCTCCCATCTGGTCGATGCACGCGCGCGCTTCGACACGCAGGAAACGCCGGGCATGTGGCAGACGATGATCGCGCGCGCGCAAACCTGGTTCGACGAAACGTTCTCGAAAGCGCCGAAGCCGGCCAAGCCGAAGACCGCGCAAACGGCCGCGCAGCCTCCGGTGCGTGCGAAGCGCGCGCCATCGGAGCCTGCGGCCGAAGTGAACGACGAACCGCCGCAACCGCCGGTGTTCACGACGATGCCGCCGATCCTGCCCGCGCCCGGCGAAAGTGCGAGCGACGCGGCGAGCGCGCCGGCGGCGCCTGCCTCCGACGTTCAGCCCTGACGCTCACCGCGCTCGCCTCGTGCGGCGGGCGCTCTGCACGACGGTTAGTTGCACCGCATCGACACGAAACCGCCTTCTCCCCGGTATGAGCGTCCGCGCACGGTACACGCGCGCAATTGGTGCTTCGATTCACCAAGGCGAAACATTCAGGTCAAGATTTCGCCGCACGCACCGGCGCGCTGTGGCCACACGCGCCAGTCAAACGAGCGGAAACCGGTCTTGCCGAGTTTCCCCGCACCCCGCGATGTCGCTCGCATCATGCGAGAAAACGTCCTTTCTACCCGGCTGGTTTCGGAGAACGAGTTGAACAAGCGATTTCCTCGCCTCAGGCGAGCTGTAGTGGCCACCGCGCTCGCTTTGCCGCTTTCGTCGTCGAGTTTTGCGCAGAGCGTCAGCACCACCCTGCCGTGGACCGGCACCTGGAGCACCGCGCCGATGATCACCGGCGACGGCGGCTTCAATAATCAGACGATCCGGCAGATCGTGCACACGAGCATCGGCGGGACGGCCGTCGGCGTGCAGTTTTCGAATCAGTACGGCAGCGAGCCGCTCGTGATCGGCGAAGTGCGCGTCGCGTTGCGCGCGAGCGGCCAGCGCACCGTGGCCGGCAGCGACAAAGCCGTCACCTTCAGCGGGCAATCCTTCGTCACGATCCCGCCGGGCCGCGTAATGATGAGCGACCCGGTCGCGTTTCAGGTGCCCGCGCTCTCGGACCTCGTGATCAGCGCGTATCTGCCGCAGCAGACGCCGATGGAAACGACCGGGCACGTAGAGGGCCTGCAGGACGTGTATATCGCCCCTGGCGACGTGAGCGCCAGCACGGACTTCACGGGCGGCGTGGTCAATGCGCTCGGCGCGCAGTCCTACTACTTCCTCACCGACGTCGTCGTGCAGAACGCCAGCGCGACGGGCGCCGTGGTCGCGTTCGGCGCATCGATCACGGACGGCATCGCGTCGACGCCGAACGCGAACGGCCGCTGGCCGAATCTGCTGGCCGCGCGCCTGCAGCAGGCCGGCATGACGATCGGCGTGCTGAACCAGGGCATCTCCGGGAACGACTTCTTCACGAACGGCTCGGGCGATGCCGGTCTCACGCGCTTCAAGCGCGACGTGCTCGATCAGTACAACGTGAAGTGGGTGATCATTTCCGACGACGCGGTCAACAACCTGATCGGCGGTTCGCCGCCGACGGCCGCGCGCCTGAACGCCGCCTTCAGCCAGTTGACCCAAAGCGCGCACGCGGCGGGCGTCGGCGTGATCTGCTCGACGCTCACGCCGTTCGAGGGCGTATCGTCGTGGACGGCGGACATCGAAACGACGCGCGCCGCGGTGAACGCGTTCGTCGCCACGCCCGACAGCGGCTGCGACGCCGTGCTCGATCAGGCGGCCGCGCTCGGCGATCCGTCCAATCCGCCCGTGATGCTAGGCGCGTATGACAGCGGCGACCATCTGCATCCGAACCCGGCGGGGCTGCAGGCCATCGCCAATTCGGTGAATCTCGGCTGGTTCAAGTAGGCGGCGCGGCAAAGCAAAAAACGCCATGCGGGACATATCTCCGCATGGCGTTCTTCATTTCGTCGGCGATTACGACTTGACGATCGTCGGATTCTGGACGTTGATCCGCGGACCGTTGTTGTCCCACTGCTCGACGATCAGCGGGTACTTCCACTTCGGATTCGTGCTGCTGATCTGGCCGTTCACGATGTAGCCGTCCAGCGACAGACCCTGCACCGCGAACGAACCGCCCGGGCTCGTCGTATCGACGTGGTTGTTGATCGCGATCGTGACCGTCTTGCTGATCGGACCCGGCAGCGAGCCGAACCACACGTTGATGCCGCCGCCCTTGCAGTTCGCCGTCGTCGGGCTGTTGATCGTGATGCTCTTGAACACGGCCGAGTTGTCGTTCGGTTCGAAGTCGAGACCGCACGCCGGCGCCGTGCCGTTGATGTTCTGCCACACCGGGCTGTTGAACGTGATCGTGTCGCCCGAGATGATCGACACGCCCTGACGGCGGCAGCCGTCGGCCTTGTGGTTGTCGACCACCAGGTTGTACGTCGGGGTGTTCTTCTTCGTCTGGCTATCGTTGATGTAGATGCCGTCGCCCCACGTGTTGATCGTGGTCGGCGCGATGAGGTGCACGTTCTGACCGCCGATGATCGAGAAGCCCATGCCGTGCTCGCCGCCCGAGGCCGAGTTCAGCTCCTTGCTGCCGTCGAGGTACGCGTTCTCGACGATGACGTTGCTCACGTCTTCGATGAGCATCATCTGGTAGATGTCGGCGTTGTGCGGCAGCAGCTTGATCGAGGCGCCCGACGCAAAACGGATGTGGGTGTTGCTGCGCAGCTTGAGGCCCGTCGTGTCGATGCGAACCTGGCCCGAGATCAGCAGGATCTGACCGACGGTGCCGTCGATGGCGGCTTGCAGCGCGGCGCGGTCGTTGGTCGAGCCGTCGGCCTTCACGCCGAACGACGAAGCGGCGACGGTGCCGGCGGTGCTGGTGCTGGCGGCGCTCGTCGAGCTGGCCGCCGCCGGCGCGCTGGCGCTCGTCGTGGTGCTTGCCGACGAAGCCGAGCTTGCGGGCGTCGCCGACGACGCGCTGCTGTCGGTGTTGCGGCGTCTCCAGCGATCCGCGACCGAATCAGCGGCCGAGTTGTCGCCGCCGCCGCCACACGCGGCCAGCACGAATGCGCCGCTGCCGGCGATGAGCGAGGTCAGCAGCTTGCGACGGGTCGCGATACGGGTGTCGACGACGGTGTTGTCTGCCTGGGTGTCTGCCTGAGTGTTGTTCGAAAGCATTAGTCTTTCCGATTTGATCGTGCGTTATCGACGGGCGGACCCGTTCCTGCGACATCGGCCGCACGCAACGTTTCTTTATGGGCGTGAGATGACCAACGCTAAAAAAGCAGACGCAAACGATTGCGCCGCCCAGCGCTTCACAGCCGCACACGGCGACTCCGAAAGGCATCTCGGCGAAAACAGAACGGCTTCGGGATTGGAGGAACCAGATATTCCGGAAACAACCTGCTCATCCCGTGCTCCGATTAGCCCGCGAACAGGCTGATGAAGCACTCGAATCCGACGGCAGTAATTACCGTCTTTTTTAAATCCTACAGATTGTTACGGAGTATTTCTACCCGCCACTTGTTACAGAATGTACGCTTGTAACTTTTTATTTTGCTTTTTAAGCGCTTTATCGCCGGGTGTTTTCCTTTCTAATCGCTGCGGAGTGAATTAATCTACGCGACTGTTAATGTTAATACCGTAGATGAATGGCACCACTTTAATCCACATTCGATAGGATGATTAATATTCATCTGAACATTCGATTTTAGCGATACGAACGTTCACTTGCCCGAGCCGCGCGGGAGCCCATCGCAAAGCCCCGCAAGGCCTGACTGGACGCCTTTCGTATGCCGAAACGAACATGGACCGCCCGATTATTTCGATTTATTGACCGATCAATCCGCAACGATTCTCATCTAGCGCGCCAAAATGACCTGACTTATACGATCGCGCATGCCCAGATTACAGTCTGAAATGTGGCCCTTAATCGCTTTAAACTGATCAATGCGATTTTGTAAGCGCCGCACTAAAAATTTTTTTAATGTCGAAGACGAAAGACCCTATGGTGAATACCCGTATAGGGTTTATACGCGGATGCCTTGAAACGTCCGCATCCCAGCGTGCGCGCGCTATCTCGCAGTTTTCTAATAATCTGATCAAAGAAAATCACTTATTCAACAGACAAAATAACCAGACACCCGGAAAGTCGTTCCGCTGGACATCGGTCATATGTTCCATTTCGCACCGAACATACCGGCGGGAGCCATTAGTCTTAGGGTTGTGGCATTCGGCATTGTCCGGGACTCGAAGCCACGCAGCCGGCCCGATGTATTACAAGAAAACACGTAAACGAACAGACGTGCTGCAATGAAGACCTTCGACCTGATCAAGAGCGACCTCTATCGCTACACCGGCGAGTACAGCGCCATGCTTCTGCTGGAGCAACTGCTGTTGAACGAAGGCTTCAACTACATGTTCTGGCTACGGCTCGCGAGCGCGGCGTCGTCGCGGCCCATGCGCCTCGTGCTCAATCACATCGTCCGTCTCAAGCAGCGCCGCTTCGGTTTCGTCATCAGCCCGCGCACGAAGATCGGGCCGGGCTTCTATATCAGTCATATCGGCACGCTCGCGGTGAATCCGACGACGGTCATCGGCGCGAACTGCAACATCTCGCAGGGCGTGACGATCGGATCGAACCACGGCCAGGCGGCGACGATCGGCGACAACGTGTATATCGGGCCGAATGTCTGCATCGTCGAGAACGTGACGATCGGCGACAACGTCACGATCGGCGCGGGCAGCGTCGTGACGAAGGACATTCCGCCCAACGTCACCGTGGCCGGTTGCCCGGCGCGAATCCTCACCGACGATGCCTCTCTCGACCGGGCCGCGCGCTACATCAGGCATCCGTGGAGTTCGAACACGGCATGAGGGCCGCGCCCGGCGCGTTTCGCAGACGAAACGCCCGCCGGCATCGGCGCCGCCAGGTGCCTTAGCGAACAGTCGCGCCGCCCGTTTTGGTGCACGCTTTCCATTCTTGCGCGAAAGCCTTCGTCGGCCTTCGCGCTATTCCATTGGATGGCGATTTCGTCCTGCCGTCGGGCCACGCGACGAAAGACTCCCACGCAGGAGACGTACACGTGCTGAGCGCAGCGGTGCAATCGGTAAGACGACGCCTCGGCGGAGTGCATCAGGATCACAAGCGCATCGCGAGAAGCGCGGTCGTCCTGCTGATATTCGTGATCGCCGGGAAGTGCATCGGCGCATCTAAGGAAATGGCGATCGCGTATCGCTACGGGATCAGCGGCACCGTCGACGCCTATCAGTTCGCCCTCACGCTCGTCACCTGGCTGCCCACGATGCTGACGAACGTGCTGGCGGTGCTGCTCGTTCCCGCGCTCGTCTCGCTCAAGGAAGACCAGTCCCAGCGCAACGGCTTTCTCGGCGAGCTGGAAGGCGTGGGCCTCGTTCTCGGCCTTGCGTCCTCGTTCCTGCTCTGGCTTTTCTGGCCCCAACTCGCCGATGTCGTCGCGGGCAGTCTCGCGGAATCGACACGCGACATGTGCCGCGCGATGATCATCAGCATGACGCCGGTCGGCGTGCTGACCTTCACGATCTGCATTTCCTCATCGCGGCTGCAGGCTTCGGGCAGGCACATCAACACGCTGCTGGAATGCGTGCCGGCGATCGGTCTGCTCGTCTTCGTCCTCGCCGCGCGCAACAACGAGTCGATCTTCCCGCTCGTCATGGGCACGTCGCTCGGCTTCGTGGTGCAGGCCGCGTGGCTGCGCGTGCTGGCCAGACGCGCCGACGCGATGCCCGCCATGCCGCGCGTCTCGATGCGCGCGACGCAGTGGCCGTCGACGATCCGCTCGATGGGCATGCTCACGATCGGCGCGGTCGTCGCGAGCCTGTGGCTTCCCATCGACCAGTATTTCATGGCGCAGCAAGGCGACGGCGCCATCGCGACGCTCGGCTATGCGAACCGGCTGCTCTCGCTCGTGCTCAGCATGGGCGCGCTCGCCATCACGCGCGCGACGTTGCCGATTCTCGCGGAGATCCTTCATCGCGGCGATCATGCACGCGCGCGCAGCACCGCGCTGAAGTGGTCCGTCATCATGACGATGCTCGGTCTCACCGGCAGTCTCATCGCGTACGCGCTCGCGCCGCACGTGGTCAAGCTGCTCTTTCAGAAGGGCGCGTTCACCGCCGACGACACGATCGCGGTCACCACGCTCTTTCGCTACGGGCTGCTGCAGGTGCCGTTCTACTTCGGCATGTGCGTGCTCGTGCAGTTGTTCGCGAGCGAGACGCGCTACCGGGCCATCTCCGTCATTTCGCTGATCGGCTTCGCGACCAAGATCATCGGCAATGTCATCCTCGTTCGTTTCTACGGCGCGCAGGGCGTGCTGCTCGCGACCGGTATCGGCGCGATCGCCGTGCTCGCGAGCTACATCTTCTGGACGCGCTTCGCGCCGCCTTTCACCGGCAACGGGCCGCAGCCCGATGCCGGAACACCGCAATGAGCGCAGTATCGCGCGTCTGATTTCAGCTCTGTTCGAAGACGCGCCGGAACATCGGCACGAGGAAACGGTTGCCGTACTCGCTCATGTGGTGGAAGTCCGAATAGAGCGGCCGGCCCTCGTGCGAGCCCATGCATCGGCCGTCCGGGCACAGGTACGGGCGCGGGTCGAGCAGATGGATGCCGCATTCGTCGTGGGCCTCGCGCATCGCCCGCAGCAACGCGCCGTTGCGCGCGACGTAGTCGGACATGCTGATCGACAGATCGGGCGCTTTCGGGTCCTTCATCTTCTCGCGTGCGAGCGTCAGCGGAACATTGAAGTCGAACTCCGGAATCGGCTCGACCAGATAGACGGGGCGGATCTTCGAGATGCGGCAAACCGTCGACAGCAAATGCTCGCGATACTGCTCCGTCGAAAACGGCGTGGACGTCTGCCCCGGCTGCTCGGGATTGACGAACGAGAAGTCGTCCGTGGACGGCCCCGACCAGTACTGCGACCAATGATTGGCGATGATGACGGGCGTCTTCGCGGCCGGATCGCGGCTCAGGATATCGATGTACTTGCGGTCCTGATCGAAGCAGTCGCCGTTGCCGCGACGGATGCCGTAGATCGTCGGGCAGCCTTCGATCGTGATGAGCAGCACATCGTCCGGCTTGCCGTTGGGCACCGCATCGACGACGGCTTCGGCGATCGCCTCCGCGTGACTGTCGCCGAGCACCACCACGCGGCTCTCCTTCTGCTTGCTCGCGACATCGCACGGATCGATCATCATGTGGCACTTCGTGCGATGCGGATTCGTGTCGTAGGTCTCGCTGTCGGCGATGAACACCGAGCGGTCGAAGCGATTCGGCACGCCCTGGCTCGCATAGATGCTGCCGCCGCCGATCGCGAGCAGCAGCGTGAACGCGAGAATCGGGCGCAGCGTCATGAGGCGCGGGAACGCGAGCGCGTCGCCGCCCGACGCTTTCCGGGTCTTCGACTCGACGAGCGCATACGACACATAGCCCATCACGAAGCCGCCCGCGATGGCCGCGATGCGCCAACGCAGCGAGCCTTCCTTGTCGAAGTACGTGAGCGCGACGACGAACGGCCAGTGCCAGAGATAGACCGAGTAGGAGATCTTGCCGATCAGTTGCGCGAGCGGATTGCAGGTGAAAATCGAATGCTTGCGTCCCGCGAGGATCACGAGCGCCGTGCCCAGCACCGGCACGAGCGCGAGATAGCCGGGCCATGCATTGTTCTCGTTGAAGGTGAGCGCGCCGTACACGATCATCGCGAGGCCGGCGAATTCCATCGTGCGGCGCACGGGCCTGCCCGCCGTCACCGGGAACAGATATACGAGACCGCCCGCGAGCATTTCCCACGCGCGCGTCGGCAGCAGGAAGAATGCGGCTGTCGGCCATTTCGTGGGGTCGGAGAGATAGACGCAGACCGCGAACGACGCGAGCGCGCCGCCGATCAGCGCGATCACCGTCCCGCGATGCCCGAACAGTTTGCGCACGAGCAGAATGCCGAGCGGATACAGCAGATAGAACTGCCATTCGACCGAAAGCGACCACGTGTGCAGCAGCCACTTCAGGTGCGAACGCGTGTCGAAGTAACCCGCTTCACGCCAGTAGACGATATTCGAGAAGAAGCCGAGGCTCGATCCCGCCGCCTTGCCGAACGCGCGGAACTCGGAGGGCAGCAAGACGAGCCAGCCGAACACGCCGAGCGCGAGGCACAGAAACGCGAGCGCCGGTATGATGCGCCGGGCGCGGTCGCCATAAAACTCGAGCACCGAAAACTTGTTCTTCGAGAGGCGCCTGAAGATGATGCTCGTCATCAGATAGCCAGAGATCACGAAGAACACGTCGACGCCGAGAAAGCCGCCCTTGAAACCGGGCACGTCGAAGTGGAACAGGACGACCGCGAGAACCGCGAACGCGCGCAGGCCGTTGATGTCGTTACGAAAGTTCATCGCGCTTCCCCCACTGCTTTTTTTATGCCGCGCACGCGCCGGCGCAATGCGATGGCCGCTGCCATTGCATCGCGCCCGCGGTGCGGGTCGTTTTCCGGCGTCTTATCGTTTTTTACTCAGTACGTCAAACGAACAACCCGAACTCCATCTCCGCAAGCCGGCTCTCTTCGGATTGCGTCGCCCGCGCGACTTCCGCCATGGTCGCGGGCTGCATGCCGTAGGTCTCTCTCAGGTGCACATGATGTTTGAGCACCGCTTCGAGCACCGCGAGGTTTTCGGCCAGATTCGCGCCGAAGTTATGCGGATGCCACCACAAGTGAAACGAGCGTCCCGTGCGCGCCGCCGAGGTCATCGACTGCTTGATCCGATGGATGCGCAACCATTCCAGCGCGCGCTTGTTGGGCGCGTACGGGCGCAGGAAGCGGCTCGAGCGCACGTCGACGAGCCCGCGCGAAGGGCGCGGATCGAAGGCGTGATCGCCCGAGAGATTGATATACGCATCGGCGAGACGCGCCGCGCGGCGCAGCGCGGCTTCATCGGCGCGCGACGTTTCACGATACATCCAGTTGCGCTCGGTGCCCCGATACGCAATCAGGCCCTGCTCCGCGCACACCGAAAGATACGCGTTGTTCACCTGGTTGCGCGGAAACACGATGCTCGCGGGCGGATCGGCGAGACGCCGTATCGATTCGACCGACGCCTGCATGTCGGCGGCGAACTGCGCCTTGTCCTGCCCCGCTTCGAGCGCGTAGTAATGACAGAACGTATGGCTCGCGAGCTCGCTGCCTTCGGTATCGACGATCTGGCGCGCGAGCGACAGACCATAGTGATACGGATCGCTTTTCTCGTCGGCGCCGATCGAATCGAGATAGCCGTTCGTGTACGGGCTGAGCTTCGCATCGGCATAGGTCGGCCGGACATCGGGCAGATGCGCGAGCAGATCCTTCTTGTTATCGAAGAGCAGCATGCCCACGGTCGCCCACGTCGCCTTCACGCGATACTTCGTGAACATCGCGAGCATGGCCGGAATCGCCTCGCGCACGCCGAGGATGTTCTTGCCGTATGTGGCGGTCGTGCGATGGTCGCGCACGCCCCACATCAGTTCGAAATCGAGCGAGATCAGGAAGTAGGACATCGTCGTCAGGGCATCAGGAAGTAGTGATAGACGCCTTCGAAATAACTCTTCGTGGCGTCGGCGGCGACGGCCACGAACACGCCGAAGGTGATGACGAGGACGATCGCGTTCTTGAACTTGATCTCCGGCGCGAGGAACGGCAGGAGCAACGGCACGCAGTACCAGACGCGGCCCTTCGCGAACGGAAACACGAAGAACGCGACGACGAGATACACGAACAGCCCGACATGCATGATCGACAGGCGCGTGAGCGAACGCTGGCGTTGCGTATCCTGCGCACGCCACGTCGAGTACAGCACCATGACCGATGCCATCGTGTAGAACAGCAGCAGCGACAGCAGCTTGATCGTGAAGTTTTCCTGATAGCCGGTGTACTCGTCGATGCGCCGGCCGCCGTAAGTCGCGAACAGGAACTTCGCCGCGGACGCGAGCACGATCGCCACCGCGCTGACCGCGACGAGCGCGCGCGTCTTCTTCTCCTCGCCGACGAAGGCCGCGGTCATCAGGAACGCGGTGGGCACCGCGAAGGTCGTGTGCACGAAGCTCGCGAGTCCCATGCCGATCGTCGGCCGGTTGAAGCGGCATGCGAACAGCATCGCGATCGCGAGGCCGAAGCCCTGGCGGATCTGGAACAGACCGACCGTCGCGAGCGCATAGGGAATCACGAGCCACAGAATCAGGCCGACGAGCGGACGACGCGTCTGCAACAGCGAATACATGACCACGAGATTGAGCAGCACCACGGTCGTGCGAATGCCGCCTTCGGGCGACACGCCGAACGCGTTCAGGAAGATGACCCACGAACGCCAGCCGAGCTCTTCGGTGATGAGGCTGATGAGGAAGCCCATATCCGACTCGCGGTTCCGGTAGAACTGCACGAGCCAGTGCCAGTCCGTCGAGCGGAAATACTGGATGTACGCTTCCTGGTCGAAGACCAGCCCGACGCTGCGTTCGCGAAACGCGACGATCGAAAGCGCGGTGGCCGCCAGCACGAGGAATGCCCATCCGGACGGCGTCATGAAGTACGCGAATCCGGTCATCCGCCTGATGGGTGCGCTTTGCTGCGCTGTATTGTTCATTGTCGTTGCTTGCATCGTATTGGCCTTTTTCCGCTTTAGTTATTGTGTGTGGGCGCGGCTTTCATTGCACGAGCCTCAGGTTGGTGACGACGATCTTCGGTCCCGCCTTGTCGTAATCGATGCTCTCCACCGTCGAGAGCCGCGGCTTCACCCATGTCGGCGAGTGGCTCGCAATCTGCCCGGACACCCTGCGCCCGTTCAGCTTGAGCGCCGACACCGCGAAGGCCGCATCGCTCGCACCTTCGTCGCGATGATTCGTGATGCCGATATCGACATGCTTGGGCATCGGCCCTGCGATCTCCTCCAGCCAGACGATGATGCCGTACCGGCAGTTGCGCGTCGTCGGATTGACGATGCGGATGTTCTCGAGAATGTCGGCGTTGCTGTTCGGCTCCGCGTCCAGGCCCGCCTCCGGCTGCGTGCCGCCGATGTTCTCCCACAGCGGATTCTCGAACACGATGTTGCGTCCGCTGATGATCGACACGCCCTGTCGGCGGCAGCGGTTCGCATGATGATTCACCACGCGGATGCCGCTGCTGTACTTGTAATCGACGTTGTAGCTGTTGGCGATGTAGATGCCGTCGCCCCAGCACCCGACCGTCTTCGGCGAGATGAGCGTCACCTCCGTGCTGCCGGCGATCGAAAAGCCCATGCCGTGGCCGTTTTCACGCAGCTCTGGCCTGGCGGCGTTCAGCTCCTTGCTGCCGTCGAGCGCCGCGTTCTCGACGAGCACGTTGTTCACGTCCCAGATGCGGAACATCGAGTAGAACGATGTCTTGTGCGGCAGCAGCTTGATCGACGCGCCCCGCGCGAAGCGCACATGGCTGTTGCGCCGCAGGTCGAGCCCCTTCTCGTCGATACGGCATCTCCCCGTGATGACGAGCGTCTGGTCGACCGACTGGTCGATGGCCCGCTGCAACGCCATGCGGTCGTTGGTCGTGCCGTCGCCCTTCACGCCGAACGACTTGTCGATGACGATATCGCGCTTCTGCGCCGCGCGCGCGCCGAATCCCGCGACGCCCGCACCACCGGCGACGGCGCCCATCAGCAGCGAGTGGATCACGCGTCGCCGGCCGACCATTACGCCTTCTCTCCCGTCATCGTGCGTCGATAGGCTGTGCCCTTGCCTTCGTCGCCGCGCGTGCGCGCGCCGAGTTGCGCGAAGATCGCGTCCCACTGGCGCAGGATCGCCGGCGACGAGTAACGCTGCCGCACCGAAGCCGCCGCCTTGCGTCCGAGCTCGGCGCGCAGCGCTTCGTCCGACATCACGCGCCGCAGCGCATCGGTGAGCGCGGCCTTGTCGCCGGGCGGCACGAGCAGACCGTCCTGGCCGTCGCGGGTGAGTTCGCGCGGGCCGCTCTTGCAATCGAACGCGACCGTCGCGAGCCCGAGCGCCATGCCTTCGAGCATCGCCATCGGCAAGCCTTCGTAACGCGACGACAGCACGAACGCATCCGAGCGCGCCATCTCTTCCCACGGCGTCGTCGTCTTGCCGGGCATCAGCACGCGCTCGCCCATCTTCAATTGCGCGATCTGCGCTTCGAGCACCGCGCGCTCGGGGCCTTCGCCCCAGATCCACAAATCCCAGCCGGGAAACTCGGGCGAGAGCGTCGCGAACACATCGATCAGCAAATCGAATTGCTTTTGCGTGTTCAGACGCCCCACCGCGACGAGCCGCTTGCGCGCACTCTTCTCGACGGTCTCGGGCTGCAGCAGCAACAGCTCGTCCGGCAGCGGATTGGGCACCACCTCGATGCGCTTCACGCGCGGCACCATCTTTCTGAACGACGCCTCCATGTTGTCCGTGAGCAGCGTGAGCAGATCCGCGCTCGGATAGACGAAGCGGCACATCTGGCTCATGAGCCGCGAGCGGCCGTCGGCGGAGGGATCGATGTGCTCGCACGCGATCACCGGCATGCCGAGGCCGCGCGTCGCGAGAATCGTCGTGATGTTCACATTCGACAGAAACGACACGACCACGTCCGGCGCGCTCTCGCGGATCAGCGAACGCAGCGCGCGAAACCGCGCGGGATACTGCAGCAGGCGCGCGCCGGCCTTCACGCGATCGGCGAGAAAGATGCAGCGCACGTTCGGCGCGAGCGGATAGAAGCACGCGCCGCGGCCGCTGTACGTGATCACGAGCGTCACGGTATCGCCGCGTTGCGCCCACGCATTGACGAGCGACGCCGCGACGCGCTCGGCGCCGCCGCTTCCCATCGAACTGACCACGAGCATGATTTTCATGGGTGGCGGCTCCTCATCGCTCGACAACGGGAACGCGCAGGTCCGCGCGCCGCGGCACCTTCACGCCCGACTCTTCGAACACTTCCTGCCACAGCGCGATGGTCTTCGGCAGCGCGAACGTGTTGTTGACCGAGGTCGCGCACAGCGCCATGCGATTGCGTTCGGCGTCGTCCTTCATCAGCGTTTCGAGCGACTTCGCGAGCGCGCCCGCATCGCCGACCGGATTCACGAGCAAGCCGTTCGTGCCGTGCGTGACGATCACGCGCGGCCCGGAATCGCAGTCGTAGCTGACCGCCGCGCAGCCGCTCGCCATCGCTTCGACGAGCGTCATCGAGAAGCCTTCGAAGTGCGAGCTGAGCACGTAGAGATCCGCACGCTCGTACCAGTCGGCCACGTTGCCGGCGCGGCCCGGCAGAAACACGCGGCCGCGCAGCTTCGCTTCGTCGACGCGGCGCTCGAGGCTCGCGCGCGCAAGACCTTCGCCGACGATCACGAGATCCCATTGCGGCAGCGCGCCGGCAATCTTCCTGAATGCGTCGATGAGGCTGTCGAAGCCTTTTTCGGGCGACAGCCGTCCGACCGCGAGCAGCACTTTGCGCTCGTCACCGACGACGCTCTTCGGCTCGATGATCGGGTTCGTTCTCGCGATGGGCAGCGTGAACGGCGGCGGAATCACCTTCACGTCGGTGCAGCGGCAATGCGTTTCGATCCAGTCGCGGGTTTCGTCGGTGAGCGCGACGACCTTGTCCGCGAAGCGATACGTGAGAAGCCGCAGACGCTCCCAGAACGGCGTGAGCGGCGCGCGCGGCGGATGCGTATGCTCGCTCGCGATGATCTTGTACGGCAGGCCGATGCCCGCGAGCACGGCGAGCACGTTGGCCGTCGCCATCACGCCGAGCGCGACCGTCGGCTTCGTCTCGCGCAGCACCTTGCGGAACGCCAGCACGCGCTTCACGTTCGACATCAGCGTGCGCACGAAGCCGCCGCCCTCGACGCCGCCCGCGAGACCCAGCTCGATGCGCTTCACGCCCGGATGGAACGGATAGACGTCCCCTTCTCCGGCCGTCAGCGTGACGACGGTCACCTCCCAGCCGAGCGCCGCCCACTCGTTCGCGAGATTGGCGGTGACGCGTTCCGCGCCGCCGCCGTGCATCGAGTAGATGAAAACGACTATCTTCATGCGATCCTCGTCGCCATGTCGGCTTCGACCGGCACGCGCCGCCCCGACAGGAAGCGGATGTACCAGGGCATCGCGATCGCGAGACCGTCGGCGAGCGGGATGGCGCTCGCGTAGCCGAGCAGTTGCGCGGCCTTGTCGACGTTGGCCTGCGAATGACGCACGTCGCCGGCGCGGAACGGCGCATACACCGGGCTGCCGTCGTTCACCACACCGTTCTCGGCGAGCACGCGCTTCAGGCCGTCATACAGCTGATTGAGCGTCGTGCGATCGCCGACCGCGACGTTGTAGACCTGGTTGCGCGCCTCGGGCGCGGACAGCGCGGCGAGGATGTTCATCTGCACCACGTTGTCGATGAAGCAGAAATCGCGGCTCGTCTCGCCGTCGCCGTTGATCGTCACCTGCTCGTCGTCGATGAGCGCGGCCGTCCACTTCGGGATCACGGCCGCATAGGCGCCGTCCGGGTCCTGGCGCTTGCCGAACACGTTGAAGTAGCGCAGGCCGATGGCGTTCAGCCCGTACGTGCGCGCGAACACCGATGCGTACAGCTCGTTGGCGTACTTGGTCACCGCATACGGCGACAGCGGCTGACCGATGCGATCCTCGACTTTCGGCAGACCGGGATGATCGCCGTACGTCGAGCTCGATGCCGCGTAGGTGAAGCTCTCCACCTTCGCGTCGCGCGCGGCGACCAGCATGTTCAGAAAGCCGCTGATATTCACTTCGTGCGTGGTGATCGGATCGTTCACCGAACGCGGCACCGAGCCGAGCGCCGCTTCGTGCAGCACGTGCGCGGCGCCCTTCACCGCGGCGCGGCAATCGTCGAGCTTGCGGATGTCGCCTTCGACGAAGCGAAAGCGCGCCCATTGCGCGGGCGTCACGAGCGAGCGCACTTCGTCCAGATTGCGCTGATGGCCCGTCGCGAAGTTGTCGAGCCCGACGACTTCCTGATCGAGCCTCAGGAGCGCTTCGAGCAGGTTCGAGCCGATGAAACCGGCGACGCCGGTGATCAGCCACTTCTGCGGATTGCTCGCCAGTTGCTGACGGATCGATTCGTAACGGTCAGACATGAAAGTCTCCAAATTTGCCGACGGGCGCGGCATGTTCGCGGCGCTCGTCTTCTATCGCGATCGAGGGCACCAGCTCGCGATACACGGCGAGCGTCTTCTCGATGACGATGCGTTCGTCGAAATTCTTCAGTGCCTTCTCCCGCGCGGCGAGCCCCAGCTTTCTCGCGAGCGCGCGGTCGTCGTCGAGCTGGCGGATCGCATCGGCGAGCGCGCGTGCGTCGCGCACCGGCACCTGCAAACCGTCCACGCCCGACTCGCTGACCACTTCGCGGCAGCCCGGCGCGTCCGTCGTGATGAGCGGCAGCGCGCAGCCGGCCGCTTCGATCAACGCTTTCGGCAAGCCCTCGCGATAGCTCGGCAGCACCATCACGTCCACTTCAGCGAAGAGCTTCGGCATGTCGCTCACGTGGCCGAGCCATTCGACGAGCCCCTCCTTCACCCAGCCCTGCACCATCGCCGTGCTCACCGACGCGGGATTGCCGTCATCGGGCGAGCCCGCGAGGAGGAAGCGCACGGTGCGATTCTCGCGGCGCAGCATGCGCGCCGCCTCCACATATTCCTCGATACCCTTGTCCCACACGAGCCGCGCCGCCAGCAAGATGCGCAGCGGCTTGCCCGCATCGTCCTCCGACACCTCGCGCACCTTGAAGCGGGTCAGATCGACGCCCGATCCCTTGATGAGGCGGATCGACTGCTTCTCGACGATGCGCGCCGCTTCGAACAGCTTGATGTCGTCCGGATTCTGCAGGACGAGAATGCTGTCGCGGCCGTTCAGCGCCGTGCGCATCACCGAGCGCACGATCGGCTTCAGGATACGCGCCTTCAGATCGCGGCTCGTGAACACGTAACCCATGCCCGCGACCGCGTTCACGCGCGCCGGAACGCCGGCGAGCTTGCTCGCGAACGAGCCGTACACCGCGCTCTTGATCGTGAAGCCGTGCACGAGCTGCGGCTTTTCGCGCTGGAAGAAGCGCGCGAGCCACAGCACGAGCGCCATCTCGCGCAGCGGATTCAGGCTGCGCCGGTTCATCGGCACCGCGTGCCAGCGAAAACCCAGATCGCGCAACTTCGGGCCGTATTCGCCATCGGGTGACAACAGAATGACTTCGAAACCCGCATCGCGCAGTTTGCGAGCGAACGAAAGGCGAAAATTAAATAGATACCAATCGGTGTTGGCGTACAGAACTACCTTGGGCATCTTCATTGCGAACTCCGAACGTCCGGTTGACATCGCCGCGGGCAACCCCCGAATCTCGGGAGCCGAACCGCGGCGATGTTGTGCGACGGCTGCATCGGTCCGTAGCCGATGTCAGCGGGCCTCAGAGACGCATGTCGCTCGCCTCGGGCGGCAGAACGTACTTGAGGTCGCACAGCACGTGCTGCGCCTTGCCGTAGGCGTGAATGCCTTCCGCGCCTTCATCGGCGAACTGGCGGTGCGCCACGGCGAGCACGATCGCGTCGTAGATGCCCTTCGCCGGCTGATCGATCGGATCGATGCCGTACTCGTGATGCGCCTCTTCCTTCGACACCCACGGGTCGTACACATCCACCTGGACGCCGTATTCCTTGAGGTCGGCGATGATGTCGACCACGCGCGTGTTGCGCAGGTCCGGGCAGTTCTCCTTGAAGGTGAGGCCCATGATGAGCACGCGCGCGCCCGAGATGGCGATATCGCGCTTGGTCATCGTCTTCACGAGTTGCGAGACGACGTAGTTGCCCATGCTGTCGTTCAGGCGGCGCCCGGCGAGAATGATCTCCGGGTGATAGCCGATCGCCTGCGCCTTGTGCGTCAGGTAGTACGGGTCCACGCCGATGCAGTGGCCGCCGACGAGGCCCGGACGGAACGGAATGAAATTCCACTTCGTGCCCGCCGCGAGCAGCACGGACTCGGTATCGATGTTCATCTTGTTGAAGATGATCGACAGTTCGTTGATCAGCGCGATGTTGACGTCGCGCTGCGTGTTCTCGATCACCTTGGCCGCCTCGGCGACGCGGATGCTGCTCGCCTTGTGCGTGCCCGCCGAGATGATGCCGCGATACAGCTCGTCGACGAAATCGGCCACTTCGGGCGTCGAACCGGACGTGACCTTCTTGATGTCCGGCAGACGGTGCGACTTGTCGCCCGGGTTGATCCGCTCGGGGCTGTAGCCCACGAAGAAGTCTTCGTTGAACTTCAGGCCCGACATCTTTTCGAGCACCGGCACGCACTCTTCCTCGGTCGCGCCGGGATAAACCGTCGATTCATAGATGACGACGTCGCCCTTCTTCAGCACGCTGCCGATGGTCGTCGACGCGCCGATCAGCGGCGAGAGGTCCGGGCGCTTGTAGTGATCGATCGGCGTCGGCACCGTCGCGATGAAGACGGTGCAGCTGCGCAGATCCTCGACTTCGGCGCTGTACTGCATCAAGGTGGCGGAGGCCAGCTCGGCATCGTCGACTTCGAGCGTGACATCGCGTCCTTCGCGCAGCGCGTTGATGCGCGCACGATTGATATCGAAGCCGACGACGGGATGGCGCTTGCCAAATTCGACGGCGAGCGGCAGGCCGACATAGCCCAGGCCAACGATGCCGAGTTTCAACTCTTGCGGCGAGAACATATTCACTTCTCCTCGTTATACAACTCAGGACATTTGTTTAGTACTGCTTTTTGATTCGGGGTCCAACAGGAGCGAATGCCGGATGAGTCAGCCTCTAGTCTTCCTTGTCGGCCTTATAGGCAGCGTAGGCGTAGCCGCCGTACTGGCGCGCCTGGGCGTAGTTGCCGTAATGCACCTTGAAACCGTTGAGCAGCACGCCGGTGACGCTTGCGCCCGACTGTTCCAGACGCTTCACGGACTCCGAGATTTCCCCGGAACGCGTATCCCCATAACGCGCAACCAGGAAGATCGAACCCGCGACGGGCGCCATGATCGCCGTGTCCGACACCGCCAGGATCGCCGGCGCGTCGAGCAGCACGATGTCGTATTCCCCCGACGCACGGCTCACCGATTCCGTGAACGCGTCCGACAGGAGCAGCTCGGCCGGGTCCGGCGGATAGAAGCCGCACTGGACGAAGTCGAGGTTGTTCAGCACCGAGCGATGCACGGTTTCTTCGAGCGTGGCCGAGCCGTTCACGATGTCGACGAGACCCTTGCCGCGCGGCATGCCGAAGTACTGGTTCAGGTGGCCACGGCGCAGATCGCAATCGATCAGCAGCACACGCTTGCCGCCGGCGGCGAGCAACGTCGCCAGATTCGCCGACACGAACGACTTGCCGATGCCGGGCAGCGGGCCCGCCAGCATCACGACGTTGTTCGGCGCATCCATCAGCGCGTACTGCAGGGACGAGCGCATCATGCGCAAGCCTTCCACGGCCGGGTCTGTCGGGTAGCGCGAGGCGAGCGCGAGTTGCTCCGGCTTCTTCTCGGCGATGCGCTTCGCGAGTTCCTTCTGACGTTCGCTGTCCGGAATGGTCGCGAATACCGAAAGACCCGTCTTCGATTCCAGTTCCTTCGGATCGAGCACGCCCTTGAACAGGAAGTCACGAGCAAATGCCATCACGATGCCGATGAAAAGACCGATACCCGCTGCGATCACCAGGACCAGCGCCTTGACCGGCTTGACGGGACGCTCGGGCACTTCGGCGTGATCGAGCAGTTCCACGGTCGGCACGCGGCCGGCCTTGATCAGGCGCATCGTTTCGATGTTGTTGCGCAGGGCCGAATAGACATCGGTGCTCACACGCACGTCGCGTTGCAGGCGAAGCGCGCCTTGCTCGGCCTGCGGCATCGCCTTGACGCGCGCCGCGAGGTCGTTGATGTACTTCTCGGTCGCCGCGATCTGCTGGTCGATCACCACCACGCTCGGATGCGACGGCGAGAAGTGCACGGCCAGGTCTGCACGGCGGCGCTTCAGGTCGAGCAACTGCGCATCCGCCTGCGAAGCCTGCTGCATGACGATGCGGCCTTCTTCGTCCGGGTTGAACAACGTGCGGCTGTTGCGATAGGCGTTGTAGTTGTCCTCGGCCGATTCCATCTGACGCTTGGCGTCGGGAAGTTGCTGCTCGAGATATTCGAGCGACTTCTCGGCGTTGATCCCGCGACGATCCGCATTCTGCTTCACATACATGCGCGAAAGTTCGTTGATCGTCGCCGCCACGAGCACCGGATCCTTGCCTTCCAGCGTCGTGCTGATCACGCCCGACTTGTTGCCCTGCTCGGCGATCGCCAGCGAATTCTGCAGACGATCGATGGCGGACACGCGCGAGTTACGCGTCAGATCGAATTCGACGCCCTTCTCGCCATGGATGAAACCCACGAGCAGCGAGATCGGGCCCGCTTCTGTGTCGAAGCGCTGCACGGTGCCGGTCTGGCCGCCGACGCCCGTCTCGATGCCCGGGCCGCGCACCTGATACTGGCCGTTGCCGAGATAGCGCAGCGTGTATTCCTTGCCTTCATACTTTTTCGGCACGTCGAACGCGGACACGTCGATCGATTCGGCGCCCCACGCGTAACCGCCGCGGCCGAAGAGACCGGGGGTCGACGTTTCGTCGGTAGTGCGCGCGATCATCCCGCCGATCAGCGGGAAGCGATGCGGCGCGGCCTGGATATACAGCTTGAGCGCATCGACAACGGGACCGAGCACGAACTTCGAGCCGATCACCTGGATCTCGCCTTCGGCGGTCGCGCGCTGATCGAACATCGACGCGGCGGTCCTCACCATGTCGCGCGAGTCGGTCGGCGGCGCATTGCTCGAATCGTCGACCTTGACGAGCATGCCGGCTTGATAAATCGGGGCCGAGAAATACGCGTACACCACCCCGATGCTGAAGACGACCGCCACGGTCGCCGCGATCATCTTCCAGTGACGGCCCAGCGTTTCGAGAATCGACGTGAGCTCGATCTCTTTGTCGCTCTCGGCCGTTACGGCTGACGCCTGATTTTTAACTTTCATAGAACGTCTCGTTACAGGCTCTTATGGGACCGGCGCGCGGCATGCGCACCGGATGCGGATCGAAACACCTGCGGTGCGCCCAAAAGGGCGCAAACACCATTTCCTTATTCTTGAATTCAGGCCTGCATTCGGAGCCGTTAAAATCCCGCTCCGGCATTGCAGTGGTATTGAAACACACGACTCAAAAAAAGAGAAATTCCCACAGACGATTTTTGTTGTTTATCGAACCTTTCAACGCGACCGAATGTTCGCTTTGCCGCTTTTAAGAATTTATTGAGTATGCCGGCCATTTGAGCAAATCGGAAAGTATCACAGCGGGTATTGTTGTATGCGCGGCACCGCACATATAATCGCTGTTAATAAAACGGCGAATTCTATGAAGAAAGCCGGTTTAGCCGGACGTCGATTTCCGGACATTTTTTCGCCTTCCGGAGCTGCCTCTTCCGGCCTATCCTAGCGGTAGAGATGGCCCGTGGCACTTGCCCCGGCGGCAAGACGTACCGACCCCGAAAGAGAATGCATGCGAAGGTGGGCTTGCGCACCGACAACGCTCGTTTTCAAGAAAATAGGCATTAAGACCTTTTTATGAATTCGAGGTATATCGGGATTATAAAATCGGGTTTGTATGAATAATCGGGGGAAGTCCCAATATAATCGGGATAGGCTCGGTTTCACACATTAAATCGGCATAAATGCGTGGACAATCACAGGGGTTGTACCTACCATAGGCTTTCGGGTTTTGATATTCGAAAAGAGATGCGCCCTCTTCGTGAGTGAGAAAAATGTTAAACCTTGCGCTTGGCTTCATCAGTTCTTTCTGCATGACGCTACTTATAGTTCGATTCGCGGGGCGCTTCGGGGCGCTCTCCCTGGATCATGATTTGAACGGGGTTCAGAAGAATCATTCTCATCCGGTTCCCAGGATCGGCGGCATCGCATTGATGGTCGCAGCCTGCGTGACCTTTCCGATCGCCGCAATTTTCGGCGGCAATCCGCGCGACGAGTCCCTTTTGCTGTTGCTTTGCGCCGCCCCCGCATTCGGTAGCGGCGTGATCGAGGATCTGACCAAGCGCGTGAGCGTCCGGGCGCGCCTGCTGAGTGCGATGCTGGCCGCCCTGCTCGGCGCGTTCGTGCTCAACGGCGTGGTCGGCCGCGTGGATCTGCCGCTCGTCGATCCGATCCTTTCCGTCACGCCCATCGCGATCGGTCTGACGGTCCTCGCCGTCGCCGGGCTCACCAACGCGGTGAATATCATCGATGGTTTCAACGGGCTCGCCGCGGTCGTGGCGATTTTGATCTTCGGCTCGATCGGTTATGTCGCGCATGAAGTCGGCGATCTGCTCGTGATGAGCACGGCGCTCACGATGATCGGTGCAATCGGCGGTTTCGCGATCTGGAACTATCCGGCCGCGTCGATTTTCCTCGGTGACGGCGGCGCCTATTTCATCGGCTTCACGATTGCCGAGTTGCTCGTGCTGCTGGTCGCGCGGCATCCGAATGTGTGCGCGTGGTATGCAATGGTCGTCGCGATTTATCCGCTTTTCGAAACGCTGTTCTCGATCTACCGCCGCAGGATCGTGCGCGGACGCCCGGTCGGTGCGCCCGACGGCATCCACCTGCATACGCTGATTTTCAAACGCATCGTGCGCAAAGGCACGGACCCGCGTCAGCGCCAGCGCAGAAACGCACGCACGTCGCCGTATCTGTGGGTGCTGAGCATGATCGGCATCGTGCCGGCCTCGCTCTTCTGGCACAACCCGGTGGTGCTCGCGGTGACCGCGGCGGTGTTCGCGATCGCGTATGTCTGGCTCTACACAGCAATCGTGCGCTTCAAGACGCCGCGCTGGCTCGTCGGCAGCCAGAGGAGGAGCGTCGTTACGGGCGCCGTCACCGAGCAAACGCATCAAAAGTAATCCTGAGCGATGTGATTGACCCGTAATCGCAGAAAGACAAAAGGCCTCGATCGAATCTGATCGAGGCCTTTTGGTTTTTAATGCATCGTTATGAACTGCACGTCGACGGCTTGAATTGCGCTCGAGAAAAAGGCCTTGGTTCGTTTGAACCAAGGCCTTTTGTCATTCGATGTCGTCGCGAGCGGCGCATTCGCGCCGCCCGTCGATATCAGCTTGCGATGCCTGCGAGATCCGCCGTGCGCGACGTGAACAGCGGGATCGACGACGCTTGCTGATGCTCCAGCCACTGCTGGAACATCAGCACGTTCCACAACTGGCGATGCCAGTTGTGCTCGCCCGACAGGTGTTGCTGCCATTTCGCGCGCACCGTGGCCGCATCGAAGAAGCCCTCGCGACGCAGCCGCGACGCATCGAGCAACGCTTCCGCCCAGTCGCGCAGCTCGCCGCGCAGCCAGTGCGTGATCGGCACGCCGAAGCCCTGCTTGGGCCGCTCGATCATCGCGCGCGGCACGTGGCGATAGAGCACCTGGCGCAGCGCCCACTTGGTTTGCCCGTCGCGCACCTTCATCGACTGCGGCAGACGCCACGCGAACTCAACGACGCGATGATCGAGGAACGGCACGCGCGTTTCGAGCGAGACGCCCATCGCGGCGCGATCGACCTTCGTGAGGATATCGTCGGGCAGGTAAGTGATCATGTCGAGCGCCATCATGCGCTGGACGTCGTCGAGGCCGGTGAAGGCCGGCGCATTGCCGGTCATCAGCGTGGGCGGCTGATAACCGCCGATCACGAGCGCCGCCGGGTCGTTCCATTGCGACATGAGGTGAAGATAAACCTCGTCACGCGACTGGCACGACAGCAGTTGCGCGCCCTTGTGCAGCTTGTCGCCGACCTTCACGCCGCGCAGCGACGAAGGCAGGATCGGCTCCATCAGCCCCGCCATGCTGTTCCAGCGCTTCGGCGATATCCCGACGATGCCCGATGCCGCCAGCTTGCGCAACGGCGCCGGCAGCACCGTCATCTTGTCCCACATGTCCGGCGCCGTCCGGTAGCGCTGATAGCCGCAGAAGAGCTCGTCGCCCGCATCGCCGGACAGCGAGACCGTCACGTGTTGCCGGGCGAGCTGCGAGACGAGGAACGTCGGCACCTGCGAGGAATCGGCGAACGGCTCGTCGTAGAGCTCGGGAAGCCGCGGGATGACATCGAGCGCCTGGCGCGCCGTCACGTACATCTCGGTGTGTTCGGTGCCGAGATGCGCCGAGACGGCCTTCGCGAGCTTGGCCTCGTCGAAGTCGCTTTCGTTGAAGCCGATGGTGAATGTCTTGACCGGACGCGACGACTGCTTCTGCATCAGCGCGACGATCGTCGACGAGTCGACGCCGCCCGAGAGAAAGGCGCCGAGCGGCACGTCGGAGAGCATCTGCTGACGGATCGCGTCGGAGAGCAGATGTTCCAGCTCATCGACGGCGTCTTCCGCGCTGCCCGCGAAGCCGCGCGCGGCGCCGTTGACCGCCGCCTCGACACCGGACCAGTACGACCAGATGCGCGGCTCGCGCCGTTCGAGCGAGACCGTGAGCATCTTGCCCGGTTCGAGTTTGTGGATGCCTTCGAAGATGGAATACGGCGACGGCACGCAGCCATGGCGAATCTGCAGCGTCAGCGCGCCGCGATCGACATTGTTCTCGAACGCGGGATGTTCCCGCAGTCCCTTGAGTTCCGAGCCGAACAGGAACGCGGCTTCCTCGCCGTGACCCTGCCAGCCGTAATAGAGCGGTTTCTCCCCGATGCGGTCGCGGGCGAGCGTGAGCTGGCATTCCTGCCGGTCCCACACGGCGAACGCAAACATGCCGACCGCGCGCTCGATGGTCGCCTGGATGCCCCACGCGTCGAAGCCCGCCATCAGCGTTTCCGTGTCGGAGCTGCCGCGCCAGGCGGGCGCGCGTTGCGTGTCCTCGAGTTCATCGCGCAGATCGAGGTGGTTATAGATTTCGCCGTTGAAGACGATGACATAACGCCCGCTGCCCGACGACATCGGCTGATGCCCCGCCGCCGAGAGATCCAGAATCGCCAGCCGGCGATGACCGAGCGCGACGCCGCGCAGATCATCGGTCCAGTCGCCTGCGTCGTCGGGCCCGCGATAGGCGATGGCCATCGCCATCTTCCGGACCGTTGTCTTCGAGTCGCCCGGGCCGAAACCGCGTCCACCCAGAAAGCCGACGATACCGCACATATTCGTTCTCCTTACGATCCGGCCAAAGGCCGCGCTGTTGCGATGCTCACTTTTCTTCGACGAGCCGCAGGTAGATATCTTCGAAACGCTCGCGCGCGCGCATCATCGTGAATTCGGCGTGGATGCGCGCTTTCGCCATTTGACCGAGACGCATGCGCTCATCGGGTTTCATCTCGACGACGCGGGCGAGGCCCGCTGCGAGTGCATCGGTGTTTTCCTTCTCGACGACCACGCCCGTGCTGGCGACGAGCATGGCCGCGTCGCCCACGTCGGTGACGACGCACGGCAGCGCCATCGCCATGGCTTCGCCGACCACGTTCGGGAATCCTTCCGTGCGCGACGACAGGCAGAACACATCCATCGCCGACAGGCACGCGGGCACGTCGCGCCGCTCGCCGAGCAGCACGAAGCGCGAAGCGAAGCCCGTCTGCGCGATCCAGTCAGCGAGCTCGCGATTGTTCGCGTCGAGATCGCGGCCGACCATCATGAAGCGCACGTCGGAATGGCGCGCAGCCAGCATGCCGGCCGCGCGCACGAAATTGTGGTGATCCTTCACCGGATGAAAGCGCCCGAGAATGCCGACGACGACCGTGCGCTCGTCGAATCCGCATTGCTCGCGGATCGCGTTGCGTTGCTCGGGCGTGGCGCACAGGCGCGCGACATCGAATCCGTTGGGCACGACCATCATGCGGCTCGCGTCGTAGCCGACGGAGACATGCGCGCGGCGCGACGCCTCGGCCGCGCACACGATCGTCTGCGGCACGGAGTACGACAGCCACGCGCAGATCTTGCGCAAGAGGACGGTCACGCGCGAGCCGCCGGATTTGACGTCGGTGGTGCGCACGCCCCAGACGATGCGCTTGTGCGCCGCGATCCGGCCCGCGAGGCCGCCGAGAAAATCGGCGTGATACATCCAGGTCTGGATGATGTCGGGGCGCACTTCGCGGATCAGTTTCACGAGACGCAATAGCGCGCGCGGAAAACCGAGCGGGGATTTCATGCCGAGGCTGCGCACGTCGATGCCGCGCGCGGCCAGTTCTTCACCGACCTTGCCGGTGGTCGTCAGCGAGCAGACGACGTGACGAAACCGCGGGTGTTCGATGTGCGACTCGATGAGGCGCTGAAGCATGCGTTCTGCGCCGTCCGCATTGAGCGCAATGATGACATGGAGAAGCTTCATGGTCCCGGCTGCCGTTTTTTTACGATGGGCCCGTCTCCAGGCAACCGGCGCGCGCGTCGCTGGCGGAAATGCTTGTGCTGACGGGTGTGTTTTTGACGATGGGCTGCCTCGCCGGAGGGCCTGTATCACGCGCGGATGCCCGTCTCCGGTGAGTCATCAATGTAAGCCGGCGCGGTGGCACGCACTGTGCGACGTGCCACACGCCCGTTGTCTTGCCCGTGCGCGTTCCGTGTCACGCGCGCCGCATCGCCCCACGCCAGGGATTCCACTTGCGAAGCTGCGTCTTGAGATCGATGACCGTGATCCCGCCGACCGCATTCCACGTATGAAGCCCCTGATGGCCGCGCGGCGGATTGCGAATCGAAACGGTCCGCTCGGCGTAAGTCGTCGTCGTGAGCTCGGTGATTTCGCGGAAGGTCAGCGCCGCGCCGTATTCGCGCTCGCAATTCTGCGCGGGGCGAATCAGGCGGTTCTGCCCGTCCTTGAACAGGTTGCCGGCCATGCGCGCGAGACGGCAATCCGAGACGACGGGATTCATCGGATGCGCGGTCCACTCGCCGAACGGGCTGTCGGAGTGGAAGATCGACAGTTCGTCCCAGTTCGAGCCGCCGTCCTCCGTCATGCTCGTGAACATCCACCACGTCTTGCCGTCGTGGTGAAGCGTCGTATCGGCGGCGACGACATCGCGCATGATCACCTTGTGCAGCACCCATTCGGTCGGGAACGCGGCCGCCCGGTACATCTCGATCGTGCGGTTGCCGCAGGTTTCCGGAATCATGAAGACGTCGCCTTCATGTTCGAAGAGGAACGGGTATGAAAGGTGATAGCTCTTGTCGAGCACGACGCGCGGCGTTTCCTGCCACGACTGCGTGGCGGGATCGAACGCGATATGGCTGATCGTGCCGCGGTTCGTGTCGTAGGGAAGGCTCTCGAAGAACAGGTGGTAATCGCCGTTCTTGCCGCGCCAGAGGAAAGGATCGGCGTGAAACTGCGAGCTCATGCCCGGAAGCGTGACCCAGTTGCGGCTCTCGTCACCGTCGACGCCGCTCTCCGCCCGCGGCTCGGCCGGGGTATCGGCGCGACGATAGGCCAATACCCAGTGACCGCGCTGGATCAGCAGCTTGAGCGGCTGATTCAGCACCTTGCGCCCGAGATGCCGCAGCGCGAAACATGCCGACGTGAACGCCGACAGACGCGCGGGCCGCGCCTTCGCCTCGATGACCGGAAAATCGCGGACCGACGACGCGGCCTCGAGCCGCTTCTGCGCCCGCTCTACGAGAACGGCGACACGCCGCTCGCTGGTCTGAAGCGACTTCAGGAAGAAGAGCTTCTCCGGTATTGCGACATACGACTCGGCGAGCAGTCGCATCTCGCCCGAGTCGGGCGACTTCCACGCGATCTGGATATGCGGGGTTCGGCATTGGAGAAGCGCGTTCCACAGCGCTTCGATATTCTCGTAGCCGTCGTACAGGACGATGATCGAGCCGCGTGCACGAACGCCGCCTCGCGGTGCCTCGTCAGAGTCACCGTAGAGCCGCTTTTCGATGCGCGTCCACCACTCGAGCATGGAAGGATATGCGGGTTGCGCCATTTCGTTTCCCTCAGACAGCAGCGGATTTGCCAATCGACCGATTAATCATCTTTAGCTAAGCGCTTAACTGTCTTTATATAGTTTGTGTTCCGGCGCTTTCGAAATGATGAACATACATTTCAAATCCGATGCCGGCGAAGAAAGACTAGAGTCTGGGGAAGGTGTGTGCGGTGCGCTATCGCACACAGTTGCGACAGCTAAATAATGCGAGGGATTTTGTACGGCTGTGCAGGAAATGCCGCGCGGCGTGCTGATGGGCGAACTCGAAGCGGCTGCATTGCTGGCCTAGGGGTCGATCGTAACCCTTTGGCGGATGAGGAAAAATTGTCCTGGATCAGGGCTCGTCGCGGCGCACGGCGACTTCGCGCCTGCGATACCACGCAGGACGCTTGTGCCCTCGCTTGCTCGTTTCTTCTGCCTTATTCCTCGAAGACGGCGAGAAAATAATTTCGAACACGGCCAGCAATGCCAGACCGATTATTGCGAAAAAAACAATTGCGCCTATAACACCGACTACAGACATGCTCCCTCCGCGCTCACCCGCGTTGAATCAAGCATTTGATAAATCCCGCTTCAAAAAGTTTTGGCCGATTCTTCTTTTGATTTATTACAAATTATATCACATCGAGATCGGCCAAAAATTGGCGCCAAGACTTTTACAGGTGATTTTCGGACAGATCCGACGTCGACAAATCGCCGAACAAAAGGGTGAATGCACGTCTGTTTCGTTGACCGTCACCGTTGCGGTGCAGCCCGAAAGCCTGCCAGCCCGGCGCGAGGCGGCCGAGACGCCCGCGGAGCACGCGCCGGGTGGGCTATGCTTCGCGATTTAATCCCGCACGGTTCACGAATTAATTGCAGAGATCAGCTTAAGACAGCATTCCGCCATTCGATTTCTCATTTCGATATTCGACGTATCGTCGACAGTCGGTACTGCCCATTTGACCGACAATTTATCTTCCATCGACAGTAAGAAATCCCTCTGTCATGCAAGGCGTTCTTTTTCGGCGGGTTTGTCGGACGTTGTCAAGAGAATGTCCGCTACCGCCAACAAAGAGAGGCTCAATACGGCCACGAATCCGACGGTTCCCGCGAACATGCTGACGAGCTTCATGGTTTCCTCCGCCAGTCAAAGGGCGAATGCTTCCGTTGCTCAAGGTGGCCGCCCGCGCTCGCTACGTCAGCGCGAGCGCCGGCAACCGTTTCAACGGTAGCATAGACGCAACTTCGCCGAAAAAGTATTCATTCTGCGGCGAAATATGCGCCCACGCGATTTGCGCAGACGAAAAAATATCGTCAGAGGGGATCGACGCGATCGATTTCAGCGCCCGCGCCTGCCGACGCCGACCGTCACCTCCGCTTCCGCACCATCGTGGTTCCACGCGTGCCTCGCAGAGTCGCGGCCGCCGCCCATCGCGCGCGTGAGGATCGCCCTTGTGCCCGGCGTCGCGCTGAGGTGCGCAAGCTGGGTGGCCTCGACCCACAGCAGCTCATGGAATCGGGCACTGGCCTTCGGCCGCAAATGCACATCCTCCGGTATCGCAATGCGAAAAACATGATGCAGATGATGCGCCGACACCTGTTGAAACAGGAACGCGGCGGCCTTGGCCTCCACGCCGGTGTCTTCGTGCAGCGCTCGGATCGCTGCGACAATCGTCAATTCGTCGAATGCTACTGCTCCGCCTGGCAGCAACCACGGTCCGCCCCGTTCGCGGACCAGCAGCACTGACTGGTGACGAACCAGCAGCACTGTTGCTCGTTCTCTCATCCCCGTCTCCGTGTTGCACCCCAATTCGTTGTTGGATTGATGGTGCGATACGACACGCGGCGTGCCATTTTTAAATCACCGTCGTGTCGATCTTAAGCTTGAACTGGCGTGCACGCTCGATCTTCACAGGCTTCGCCGGGCTTCGCAATGCGTGATGTCCCACGTATGTGC
This sequence comes from Caballeronia sp. J97, assembly GCF_905220305.1. Lineage (NCBI taxonomy): Bacteria > Pseudomonadati > Pseudomonadota > Betaproteobacteria > Burkholderiales > Burkholderiaceae > Caballeronia > Caballeronia sp. J97. The sequence goes on from NZ_CAJMZL010000010.1 coordinate 48,659, forward strand.
GCTGTACGACGAGGCGTGAGCGGAAAAAATGCCCGCAATGGCAAGATTATCGGAGTGGGTCGGACCGACCGGGTTCTGCGCGCCGGGGGATTGCAGAAAGATGCGTGACTGATGCGCGGCCGCGCGCGAGTCGAGCGCGCGGCCGGCGATGTCTGCTATGGGACATGGATGTTTTGCGCGATCCCCGTCATTCGCCCAGCGCGGGATCGCTCATGCTGTCGCGTCCGGTCTCCACGTGACCCGCGAGACGCCGCAGAAACGCACGATCCGTGTCGATCGTGATCTCGACGTCGTACCAGCCGTGCGCGTCGCGCAGATCGAGGTAGACCTGCGCGATGTCGCCGCCCCGTACGCGCCGCGTGATCGTCTTCGACGGATCGTACGCATTGCTCACACTGAAGGTGCACGCGGCCGTTCCGCGATTCGCGAGTCTCAGTTCCAGATTGCCGTTGGCGACGTCGTAGCCTTCGGCGACTTCCGGCGCGGCCTGCTCTCGTGTCCACCAGCCCCGCTGCTGCGTGCCGGCTTTGCCCGCGATCCGCCGCAGAAAACCGTTGGGGCCGTGCACGACGAAATCGAAGTTGCCGTCGGCATTCGCCGCGACGCGGTCTGCGAGACGCTTGCGCGCTTCGACCGTGTACGTGCGCGGCGCGTCCGTGCTCGCGTTGCGATAGAGCAGGAACACCGCGCCCGCGCTTCCAGTGTTGATGAAATCGAACGCAACGGCGTCCTTCGACGCATCCGGGCGCGCGCGCACGAAAAGCTCGTACGGCAACGCGCGCGCGGCACGCGAACCCGATTCCTGCTTCGGCATCGTCTGCGCGGCGGGCGGAACGGGCACGTAGTCCGGGTGACGTTGCTTGTCGGGGGGAACATAGTCGCTCGTGCTCGGTAACGTGGGCATCGCGCTGTTCGGATTGCGGAAGTCGAACGCCGAGGTCAGATCGCCGCAGATCGCGCGTCGCCATGGCGAGATATTCGGCTCGGCGAGGCCGTGCGCGCGCCCGAAGCGCTTCTGGATGAAGCGGATCACCGAGGTATGGTCGAAGGTTTCGGAGCACACCCAGCCGCCTTTGGACCACGGCGACACGACGAGCATCGGCACGCGCGCGCCCAGGCCATACGGGCCGCTCGCGTATTTCGCGCTGCCCGGGAAGATTTCCGCGCCGGTATCGACCGTCGACAGGCCGTTCGCGCTGGATGTCGGCGGAAACGGCGGCACGACGTGATCGAAGAAGCCGTCGTTTTCGTCGTAGTTGATCAGCAGCGCCGTCTTGCTCCACAGATCCGAGTTCGAGGTCAGCACCTGCAACACCTGATCGATATACCAGGCGCCATAGTTCGCGGGCCAGTTCGGATGCTCGGAAAACGCCTCGGGCGCGACGATCCACGAGACTTGCGGCAGCGTGCCGGCTTGCACGTCGCGCTTCAGAATCGAGAAGTAGTCGTCGCCGGCGGCCGCGTTCGTACCGCGGCGCGCCTTTTCATACAGCGGGCTGCCGGGCTGCGCGTTCTGATATTGCGTGAAGTACAGCAGCGAGTTGTCGCCGTAGTTGCCGATGTAGGCGTCGTCGGTCCAGCCCCACGCATTCTTCGCGTCGAGCCCGTTGCCGATGTCCTGATAAATCTTCCACGAGATGCCCGCGCGCTCCAGCACTTCGGGGAACGTGGACCAGCCGTAGCCGGCTTCCGCGTTGTCGACGACCGGGCCGCCGCCCGTGCCGTCGTTGCCGACATAGCCCGTCCACATGTAGTAGCGATTCGGATCGGTCGACGTGTTGGTCGAGCAGTGGTACGCGTCGCAAATCGTGAAGGCGTCGGCGAGCTGATAGTGGAACGGGATGTCGTCGCGTTGCAGGTACGCCATCGTCGTCGTGCCCTTGAACGGCACCCACTGGTCGTACAGGCCGCCGTGGAACGCGCCCTTCCCGTCCGTCCAGCCGTGCGGCAGATCCTGCAGGAATTGCAGGCCCATATTCGCAGCACCGGGATGAAACGGCAGCACTTCGCCCGCGCCGGCCGCGACCGGCTGATTGAAAACCGGCTTGCCGCCGGGCAGCGTCACGGCGCTCTTGTCGCCGAAGCCGCGCACGCCGCGCAAGGTGCCGAAGTAATGATCGAACGAGCGATTCTCCTGCATCAGCACGACGATGTGCTCGATGTCCTCGATCGATCCATGACGGTTGTTCGCGGGAATCGCGAGCGCCTGGCGAATGCCGAGCGGCATCACGTTCAACGCGGCGGTCGCGCCTGCAGCCTCGACGGCCGCGCGCAGAAAGTCACGACGGTTTTTGTTTTTCATTCGTTTCGCGGGGAAGTGAAGAGGAAAGGTCAGTCCACAGAGTGAATCACCGGTGTCGCGAGCGGCTCCGACGCGGCCCGTGCCATCGCGGGTCGCGCGGACCGATCGGATGCGCCACCCGTGGCCTGCTGCGCCCAGTCCTGAAGCTCGCTCGTCGCGCCGGACGCGGGCGTCGCGAAAGGCGCGTTGTTCGACGCGTCGACCGATGACGACGAACTCGCATCCGGCTTGCTGCATCCGCAAACGATTGCGCCGGCGCAAGCGACGAAACACGCCACGACGGCGTGGCGGCGGCATACAGCAGTCGACATCGGCTTCTCCGGCAAGGTCGCGCAGATCGATACGGCGCTGCGAAGCTTAGCCATGGCTTGTGTAAGCAATGTGACCGGGCCGCGATACCATAGGCCCGCAGATCGACGACATGACAAGACGAATCGCCATCCAGAGGACGACACGCGCGTGAGACAGCACGACGATGCGAACGGAGAACTTCGCCAGGACAACGCAGCCCCTTCCCTATCCGATGCATCCGCCGCGCACCGGGCGATCGTCCACGAGACCGATCGCAAGCAAGCGCTCCTGCTCGCGATGGCGCTGTCGCTCGGCAGCGCCATCGCGCTCGGGCTCGCGCGCTTTTCCTACGGGCTGCTGCTTCCGCCGATGCGGCTCGATCTCGCGTGGAACTTCGCCCAGGCCGGCGCGATGAATACGGCGAATGCGTTCGGCTATCTGCTCGGCGCGCTCGCATTCTCACGATTGTCGATGCGCGTGCCCTCGCAGACGCTATTCGTCGCCGGCTGCGCGCTGACAGTTTTCCTGATGGCGGCAAGCGGCACCACGACCGATACCGATGCCCTGCTCGCGCTGCGCGTGGGCACGGGCATCGGCAGCGCGCTCGTCTTCGTGAGCGGCGGCGTGCTGGCGGCACGGCTCGCATCGATGTCGCCGCGCGATGCCGGGCTCGTGATCGGCCTCTACTACGGCGGCACGGGCTGGGGCATCGTGATTTCGTCGCTGCTGGTTCCGCTTGCGGTGCTGCCCGTCGCGCACGGCTGGCGCTTCGCGTGGTTCGCGCTCGCGGCCGCATGCGCCGCGTGCTCGGGCGCCGCGATCTGGGCCGCGCGACGAATCGAAATCGCGCAGCCGCTGTCGTCGGCGCGGCACGGCGCGGGGTCCGCATCGGGCGTGCCGGTGCAACGGCGGCGCTTTGCGCTCGCGCTCGCCGGATACGGATGCTTCGGCATCGGCTATATCGGCTACATGACTTTCATCGTCGCCCTGCTGCGCAACACCGGCATGAGCGCGGCGGTGGTGAGCGGCTTCTATGTCCTGCTGGGCGTGGCGACGGTCGTGTCCGCGCGGATGTGGTCCGGGCTTCTCGACCGGATGCGCGGCGGCCAGGCGCTGGCGATTCTCAACGGCCTGCTCGCCGCGGCGACGCTCGTTCCCGCGATGCTCGCGCATCCGTTGGCGGCATTCGTGTCGGGTGCGCTGTTCGGTGCGACGTTCCTGTCGGCGGTGGCATCGACGACGGCTTTCGTGCGGCACAACCTGCCGGCGAATCAGTGGCCGAGGGGCATCAACGCGTTCACGATCGTGTTCGCGCTGGGGCAGATCGTCGGTCCGGTCGTGATCGGGCGGATCTCGGACAGCGCGGGGCTGACTCGCGGCCTCGTGTATTCGGCGCTCGTGCTGGCAGTGGGTGCGATGCTCGCGGCGTGTCAGAAGCCGTTGCACCGCACGTCAGACGCGGCGTGACTGATCATCCGGAGTCCGAATGAATCCGCGGTGCTTCGCGTGGGTCAGATCCGGCTGCCCGCGCGCGCCTTTTTCATTTTCGCGTAGACGTGCGAGCAGAACGCGTCGGCGACGACGCGATTGACCGTGAGAATGTTTTCCGCGCTCAAGCTCTCGCGCGAAAGCCCCTGTTTTTCGATGAGACGCTGCGGAATCAGTTGGCTCACGAACGAGTGGCACAACTCCTTGCGTGACGGCGCGTCGACCGATTCGAAGTAGTCGCGGCCGGCTTTGATCTCCTCGCTCATCTTGGCCTTGGCCGAGTCGTTCTGAGCCTGGATACTGGCTTCGAGATTCGCTTGCGCCGAATCGCGTGAACGACGGTCTTTTTTGTCGTCCTCCAGCTGCTTCGCCTTGATCGACGCCATCCTGCGGTCCGCTTCGCCGATGCGGTAGTTTCCCTCCAGCGCCTTGAACAGATAGCCGCGCGGGCTGACCGTCACCTTGCCTTCGTTGAGCTTGTAACGCGTGTATTCGATGGCCTGCTCGAGCCGCTCGTCGGTCCAGACGTCGCGACGCTTCGCGAGGCGTTCGAAGTCGGGCGTGTCGAAGGCGAATTCGTTGTGCAGGAGAAGATACATCGAGTCCTGAATGCCGGCGCGCGCTGCATCGGCGCCCTGCTTCTTCGTGAAGCGAAAACGAATCTTCAGTTTCTCCGCGGGGACACGTTCGGCATTCGGCTCCCAACTGACATCGAAGTCGGAGACCTCGTTGAGCTGGTCGATGGCGGGCTCGAGGAAGCGCTTCTTGAACTCCTTCACTTCCTTGCGCGACTCGCCGACTTTTCCCGGCCATTCGAGCACGTCGTCGAATGCGAACCACTCCGTCACGCCGTGGCCTTCGCACGGAATGAGGCGGTCGTAGATCGCCCGGGCCAGCGAAAGCGAGAACGCCGTCGATGCGCGCAGACTCAGCCAGTGGGCCTTGTACGGGCTGATCAGATACTTGATGACGCGCCCCGCGAGCAGAACGCAAACGACGTTGCGCTCGATATAGCAGTCGCCCAGCAGACTGATGGTGCCCCACGAGTCTTTTTCGGTCAGTTCCTCGATCGACGGCGCCGTCATGATTTCGACGCGTGCGCGCGCCGCGGCTCGCATCTGCGCGATGAGGTGGCTGTGGTTGCGGCTGTCGTAACGCATCAGCCACTTGAAGTAGTTGACGTCAGCCGTGAAGGTGTAGACCTTGTCGTCGACGAGCTCTTCGGGCGCTTTCGTTGCGACGATGAAATAGGCCGCATCCAGCACGCGCCGCGCGGCGATGCCAAGGCCGCCGACGCGCGTGAAGATGTTGTTGCGCAGGAAACCGATGTCCCTCGTCGACTCGCAGATCGCCGAGCCTTGTGCGGACATGTCTTCGTAAATGTCCAGCGCAAGCTGCTGCGGCGTGACAGTGAGGTCTTGGTTTTCCATGCTTCCGATTCGGCTTCGATCCCCGGCACTCTATCAGGCGAGCAAGGGGTGTCAACACAAAAACCGCCCCGGCGCTCGCATGATGTTATCCGCACAAAAACCGTCCCGATCGCTTCAGACGATCACAATTTCCGCCCGGCTCGCCACAAATTCCGCCCCCCGCAGCCCAATTTGCGAACTGCTCAGCACAAAAACCGCCCGGCTCTTCACAAAAAGCGTCCCTATTCACAGGCTTGTTAGTTGATTCATAAGGGAAAAGGGGTTCCCTGTTTGTTGGTTTGCGGGTCTAGGTTTACAAAAAAACCAAACAAACGCAGGGGATTGTTTACTCGCCAAATTCGCATCGAATACGCTAAGCGATTGAATTTCAAGAGAAAATTAGTTCATAGGCAGTCGACACAAAAACCGTCCCCTGGGTGGTTTTTGTGCAGGCGCAATGGCGATCTGGCGGGATGCGATAGAACCGGAGTAATAGGCGGGTTAGGCGTGCAGAACGTCGATTGGGGCAGCTTAAAAACCGCTTCAAAATCAAAGTAATGTCGTGCACGAGATGGCCGAACGGTTAAATCTCGGCGCAATACAACCTTGTTTACACGTATTCGTGTATTCTGCGCTTCGACGTCAATACTTGGAGAAAGCGCAGAATGGCAAACGTAGGCACTCTACCTATGGAAGACCGGAAGGTTACCCTTCGTGAAGTGGCGGATTTCGCGGATAACCTCGAACCCTTTTCGGACAACCTTCGGGAACAAATCCTCGCTCCCCGCCCGCGCAAGGTCGCGCCTTTCTATACGATCAGCGAACTGGCCGAGATGTGCAATCTGACTCGGCAGCAGATCCAATATCTGGTGACCAAGGGCGAAGGTGGGCTGCCGACGGGCACGCTCAATGGCAGCGGGCGCAGTCGGACGTTTACTCTGCCGGAAGTTCGAGTCTGGGTGAAGATGGCGTCTGATATCTACCAGACTCGTCTCGACGACAGTGACGGTGCGTTCAGGGGCAAAGTACTGACGACTGCTCAACTGAAAGGCGGATCGGCGAAGACGACGACGACCGTCTGCCTGGCGCAGGCGCTGACGCTCCTCGGTCGCAAGGTTTTGCTGATCGACCTCGATCCGCAGGCATCCGCGTCCGAGTTGTGTGGCCTCTATGCCGAGAAGGAAATATCCGGCGACGATACCGTCCTGCCCTATATCTATGACCAGAACGTCGAAGGCGGGCTCGGAGCGAGCGTACAGTCGACGTATTGGGACGGCCTCGACATCATCCCCGGTCACACGTTCTTATATGGTGCGGAGTTTCTTCTCCCCGCTCGCCAGAAAACGATTCAAGGTTATCGATTCTGGGCGGTGTTGCGCGAAGGTCTCGAACCGCTGCGATCGCAGTACGACTACATCTTGATCGATACGTCACCGTCGCTGTCGTACATGAACCTTAATGCGCTGCTTGCCGCCGACGCGCTCGTCATGCCGATGATTCCCGAGAATCTGGACTTCATCAGTTCGTTGGCATTCTGGCGGCTCTTCTCCGACGTCGCGGAAGATTTTCTTCCTTACGAAGAAGACAAGGTCTACGACTTCATCTCCATCCTGCTGTCGAAGGTCGACTATGGCAAGACGTCGTCGGCGCCGGTCGTGCGTCAATGGGCACAAAGCGCATACGGCCGCTGGCTCGATCCATTCGAGATTCCGGCCAGCTCGGTGATGAGCGGCGGCGCCCTTTCCTTCTCGACTGCCCTGGATGTCGTCAGCACGCATTCCACGGCGAAGTCGCTTCAACGCGTGCGACAGCCCATGATGCAATATGCCAAATGGCTGGATGATATGTTTGTCAAATCGTGGAAGGAGTCGGCATGAGCAATAATATTCGGGAACAACTGATGGCCAAGACGGCCAACTTGCCGAAGCCAGCCGATTTCAAAGGCGAGAACAAAAAGGATAAGACAAATCGCGGTCCGCAGACGATGCCGGGCATCACGAGCGCGTTGGCTGCCGCTCAGCTTCGGATTCAGGAACTGGAATCGCGGGGCGTCGAAACGGAAATCTCCGTCGACGCCATTGTCCCGAATCCTTGGCAGCCACGTCGCCAATTCAGCGAGGCGAAACTTTCGGAACTGGCACGCTCCATCGGTGAGGTGGGTCTGCTTCAGGCGGTGACGGTTCGACGCGTTGGCGAAGCATTTCAGCTCGTAGCCGGCGAGCGGCGTTGGCGGGCACACAAACTAATTAACAAGGCAACGATTCGGGCGGTCGTCATCGACTGTACGGATCAGGATATGGCCGCGCTGGCGTTAATGGAAAACGTCACGCGCGATGATCTGTCCGATTACGAAATAGCCATTGCGATCCGTCGAGCCGAAGCAGAGTTTCCCAATCGGACCAGGCTAGCGGAAGCGATGGGGATCACGCGCAGCGATCTTTATCGCTTTCTCGCATACGATGCGTTGCCAGACTTTGTGAAGCGAGATCTGGATTTGAACCCATCGGTGCTCGGAGCGTCGTCGGCGCAGGATATCGCCAACGCGCTGAAGAAGACCGGCGAACAGGGTTTCAAGGCGCTTCAGGAGTTGTGGCCACAGGTTCTCTCAGGAGATCTCGTTCAAACCAAGGTCGCGGCGAGCTTGAGCGCACACGCGAGCCGTGGCGAGTCCGCGACGGACGCGGGAGGCCGGAGCATTCTCAAGATTTTCGCCGGCAAGGTACAAGCCGGGAGCATAACGAAGGACGTCAAAGGTCTCACGTTCAAGTTCAAAGCGGGTGTTATGACTGAGGAGCAGGAAAGCCAGCTTAGAGAACACATAGGAAAGATGTTCTCGATACGATCTGAGTAATTCGCTTCAGAACCCGCTTCGGCGGGTTTTTTATTGGAGTGATTTGGAGGTGTCGTCGGGGCGAGCGGCACAAGCTATCCGCAAGAGTGTCCGAATTCGGACAGCGCGCCGGCATAGGATTCGGCATCTCGTCGGTGTGATGGACCGAATGCGCTGAGATGAGAGTCAAGATGCGGAACTGTCCAGCGTGGAATTCGAAGCGCCGTCGCCGTGATGAACCGGACACGGCGAGATGAGTGTCCGAATTCGGACAGTGGTAGGGACGTGGAGTCCGAAGGCTCGTGGGCGCAATCAGTAGATGTCCTCGTGATGAGTGTCCGAATTCGGACAGTGAAGTGGAATCGGAATTTGAAGTCTCGCGGGCGTGATGAGACGATCATGACGAAATGAACGTCCGAAGCCGGACTGTAACGAGAACGTGGAATTCGGAATCGCCGCCATCGGGAGCCGAAGCCGACGTGAGTGTCCGTATTTGGATAGACAACAGACGTAAATTTTTTGAAATCTCGCTGGCGCGATGGGCTGAACACGTGGGGATGACTGTCCGAATTCGGCCGCTGAAGGCGTGACACGGAACGCGCAATGGCGAGCGCAAAAAGTTCGCGCCACATAGGTCTCTACACGCTTGTCTGCCGGGATCGCGAGCAAACCGCTTTCACTTGTGGCTGAACGGCAAGCTAAATCCAGTGAAGCCCGATGCCTCGAAAATCAAAGCCAGTCCGTCGAGTACCGGAAGCTTTAAGCTTTAACGGGCACGGTTGTTAGTGTCCGAATTCGGACAGTCAATCACCTGATTCATCATTCGCACGCGCGTCGAGATGGCTAGCTGAGATTAAGCATATCGACGGCGAAACGAAAAGACCCGCCGGGTTCGTTCAGGCAGGCATCGAACCGATATCGGAAACGCGAATACTTCGAGCGTCTCGAACGAGCATCCGGAGCGCTCACGAGACCTTCTCCGGCGCAGGATCGATCGCATATTCCTCGAGTTCGGGCGGGCGAACGCCTTGCTGAAGCGCCAAACTCGCATATCGCACTCGTGCACTTGGGGAAGGTCACCCGAAATCACGATTGTCGATGAAGCCAGAAGGCGAAAGCCGAATTGCTAATTGTGGGACGGTGGATTAGGTCCCGAAAGCTCATTACGCAGTCTTGTGAACTCGCGGTTGCGTTCTCGACGCCGAGACTATGAAGTCCGCACTCACCGTCTGGTTGCGATCGAAATCTGTGAGCGGGTAAGCGAGTCTGTCCAAGAGCGCCTTCGAAATCCTGAATGGGAATGTGAGATTAACCTGACTAATTGCCAAGCCGGTGTCGCTGCGGGACCTTCCGGATGGTCGCTCGCGCCGAAATCGCCGTGAAACAATCTGAATAAGATTAAACCATCACATATTGCTTTATAATCATATAGTTATGAAATTATTCTCAGCTTGTTTCACGAAAAGTGGTCTAAGACACAGTCGAATGCCACGCGCAAACGTCGGGTAGATGGCTGCGAACGAACCTTCGACGAGTTTCCCCATTTGCCTGTATCAATCGATACAAATTTCGTGTTGCGCAGAAAGGCCGATGGCGGAACAGGTTATCCACCTACAAACTTGATATATACGCGTCGGGCATGTCGACAGGAGCATGGCCGGCCACATCGCGCGGCTCGAATCGAGTCCGTGCGCGGCACCGCATCGAAAGCTGATCGCAGCCTGACGATCGTGTTACTCGCGGCCCTCCGACCACGACCACGACCGACCTTTTCAAACCGGCGCCGACTTGCGCACATGCATCGCCTGATACGGCTCGCCGGCCTTGAAGCGCTCGAGACGCTCGCTCGCGACCGACAGCGCCGCGAGCGACGCGCGCCGCAACTGATGATCGTAGAGCGACACGATCGCCGCGAGCCGGTCGAAGTCGTCCGCCGCGACGGTCCACGAACCGGACGCACGGCCGGCGTCGAACACGGCGGCCATCGTCTGGTCCGCACGAAGCAGTTCTTCATGCGAGAAGTCGCCGTGTCCCGCTTCCGCGAGGAACTTGGCGAGATACATCGCCTCGGTGATGTGCTGCGCGGGCGCGATGTCCGGCGAACCCGAGCGCAGCGCCGTCAGCGACATATGCGCCGCGAGCGCGAGTTCGTCCGCCACCGCGCGTGGGATGGGAAGCAGCTGCGCCTTGCCGAGCCGCGCGCGCGTCGCCTGGGGCGAGCGCTGAAAAGGAATAGTGCGTGACATGCGAGGATCGATGGTTGACCTTCTCAGGTTAACGTTCATCGACCGCCGAATCTGAAGGGTGCTGTCCGCGTTCCTGCTCGAAATGTTCGACGACCGCGATCGCGCGTTCGCACTGATCGGCGTCCAGCGTGTGGATGCTGCACTTGTCCGGCTCGACGCCGATCGTCTGAGCAAGCCACTTCATCCCTTTGGAGCGCGCCTCGAAGACGTTGCAGCCGTCGCGCCGGACCTTGGCCTGCACGAGCGGCTCGAGCGCCGCGTGCAGCTTCACTTTCAGATCGCGCAACCGGGCATCGGCGAGACGGCCGAGCGGGACATTGCGCGTGCTGCGCGGAAAGATGCCGATCCACGCCTGACAATCGGCGCATGTCCAGAGCGGGCCGTGATCGTCGCGATACGGATAGGCTTCATCGCCAGCGCGCGTCAGGGTCGCGGGCGCGCCGCAGTAGTCGCAGTTCGGATGAGGCAGAGGTTTGACAGGTCGGCCGACACGCATCGCCAGAATCTCCCGGGCAGGACGACGAATATAACAAATGCGCCGATCCGGCTGGCTCGATGCGCAGCCGCCGGATAAGCAAGCGCGGCCGCAAAATCGATGCCGTGCGCGTCGTCAAGGGCGGCGGTCGATCGGAAACGCACTTTTCGCAGTCCCCCAATGGCGGGGTGCTCTCCCTCCGTGTGTGTGGTTTTTTCTGACGATCGTTCGGTCGATAGTAGAGGCCATCAGAAGACGGCCGCACATCGGCCACGCGTGGCGGTGTTTCCACACGACAAACTCTCATCTGCGGCGAAGCGGCTACAACGCGCGGCATGCGCGACGCTCCTGATCAGGAAGCGAATCCATATCGCCAGCGCTCGCGGATCTCTGGGCTTCACACTCGTCGAGGCCACGTTCGTTCTCTAAGCATGAGCACATCTGGATAGCCGCCACTGCGCGGCCAGCAAGGAGGTAACCTGAAATGAGATCCCATCAGACAAAGCGCGCGATGCTCGTCGCGATCACGGTGCTCGCGTTCAGCGCCGTGTGCGGGACCAGCTTCGCCGCGAACGGCATGGACGATGCCGATTCGCTCGCGCTCACCATTCAGACGCCATCGGGCGGAACGTCGCGCCTGATCTACGCCGATGACGACGGCTGGCGCCTCGACGATCATGACGCCCGTCTCAAGCCGATGGAAGCGCGCATCACGCCGGCCTCGGCGGAGCCTCGAAAAGAAGTGTCCGCGGGCGAGCGGCCGATGACCGTCTTCATCGACGGCCCGACGGGCTTCACCTATGTCTGGTCGCGCGATCAGGGCTGGAAGTACGTCGGCAAGCTCGCCGGCCACAACCGTTGAGCAGCGCCCGGGTGACCTTCGTGATGCGACGAACGCTGTCGTGCGCGATCGCGGGCGTGTTCGGCGTGTCGGTGTCCGCGCATGCACAGACGCCCGGCGCGCCGGCCACAACCGACGCCGCGCTCGTCGATGCCTGGCGGGCGGTGCGTATCGCCGACTGCGCGCGTTGCCACGGCAAGGATCACGAGGGACTCGCCGCGCCGTCGATCGTCGGCTTTGCGCGCACGCAGAGCCGCGAACGCTTCATCGCGGCGATTCTCGACGGCAATCCGCCGATGGGTATGCCCGCCTACCGTGGCACTCCGCTGATCGAGAATCATATCGATGCGATCTACCGCTATTTCGCCGCACGCGCCGACGGCAGCATCGCGCCCGGCGCGATGCCGGGTCGCAAGTAAGAAAACCCACCTAGACTTCAATAGCGCGCTATCACTCGAAGCGCGAACGGAGGTTGATCATGAACTCCACGCAATCAGCCAGCGACGGCACTGGCTGGGTCGACAAACTCGACGATGCCGCCACGCTCGCGATGCTCGTCTCGGCGATCGGCGCGCAGCAGACGAAACTCGCCGCGAGCAGCCACACCGGCCTGAGCGGACAGGTCGACCGCGCGCAGCATCAGAAGCAGTTGCTCGGCGCCTTCGGAACGATTCGGATTGCTGATGATATTCCGGAGGCCGCGCGACTCGGTCCGTTCGCGAAGCACCCGGCCACGTATCGTATCGCGTGCCGCATTTCCAACGGACAGCCGTGCCCGCAGGCCGACACCGCATCCGATGTGCGCGGCATCGCGCTCAAGTTCTTCACGGAGGAGGGCGTCGAAACCGATCTGCTGCTGACGAACGAAGGCGGCCGCTCGCACGCGCGCAACGCGGTTCAGTTCATGGCGGTGGCCGACATCATCGTCGCGCTGCTTGCCGAGGGCACGGTCAGCGGCATCGCGCAGGGCTTGCGCGAGATGATGATGGCCAAGCTCGGGCCCGTCGAGGGCGCGCGCATTCTGGCGGTGCTTCTCAAGGAAACCAAGGTGCATCACGTCGATAGCGTGGCGACCGAGCATTACTGGGGATCGGTCGTGCAGCTCGGGCAGGCGGCGATCAAGTACTCGCTGCATCCGCATCCGTCGACATCCGCCGGTACCAACGCCGAACGCCATGGCGACAACTATCTGCGCGCGGATATCTTCAATCGTCTGGAGCAAGGGCCGGTGAAGTGGCAACTCGGCGTGCAATTCTTCGTCGATGAAGCAACGACGCCGGTCAACGATGCATCCATCGCATGGAAGTCGGATGTCATGATGATCGGTGAGATCGAACTCGATACGCCGCCATCGGCCGACGACGAAGCGCGCATCGACCGGCTCGCGTTCAATCCGGCCAACGGTTTCGCGCCGCTCGGCATCACCCATGCGCGTCAGGATGTTTATGCCGCAAGCGCCGCAAATCGCAAGGGACGCGGCGTGATGTCGAGCGACGAAGCGCGTGCAATGCTGGGCGCGCACTAAAGGCGGTCATCGCGCGACTGCGCAGGATCGTGCGTCGCGCGACGTTTTTCTCCGATAATGATGCCCATTCAGCGACGAGCGTCCGCGCCCGGGCGCTTCATCGACATCGGAGCCCGCCATGCATCTTGCCGGCATGATCCTTCCGATCTTCGCCATCATCCTGACCGGCTGGGTGGCGCGCGTGTCGGGTTACATGCCGCACGCGCTGGCGCCGTCGCTGATGCGCTTCGCCTACTACGTCGCGATGCCCGCGCTGGTCTTCCTCACCATCGCCGACGAGTCGCTTCGCTCGCTGCTCGAATGGCGCTTTCTCGCCGCGTTCGGCGGCGGCTCGATGATCTGCTTCGTGGCCGTGCTGCTCGTCGCGCGCATCGCGCGGGGCGCGAGCCTTGCATCGAGTGCGATGCTCGCCGCCGCCGTCGCGATGACCAATACCGGGTTCGTCGCGCTGCCGATCCTGAAGACGCTGTACGGCAAGCCCGGTGTGCTCGCCGCGGCGGTCGCGACGGTTTTCGTCGGCGCCGTCATGTTTCCCGTGCTCGTCATATTGATCGAGATCGGCCGGCTGGACGCGACGCGCAAGATCGACGTGGCGGCCCTCATTCGTCAGATCGCGACCAACCCGGTCATTCTCGCGACGATTTGCGGACTGCTGTGGTCCATCGTCGGATTGACGCTGCCCGCGCCGCTCGCTTCGTTTCTGACGATACTCGGCGAGGCGCTGACGCCATGCGCGCTCTTCGCGATCGGCCTGGACCTGACGCTCGACGAGCTGCGCGGGCGCGTGAGTCTCTATGCGCTTCTGACCGCGCTCAAGCTCGCCATCGTGCCGCTCGTCGTGTATGCGCTCTGCCTCGCGATGCGACTCGATCACACCGCGACCATCGCCGCGGTCGTCTGCGCCGCCGTGCCGACCGCGAAAAGCGCTTATGTGCTCGCTTCGGAATACGACGTCGAGAAAGGCGTGGTCGGCGCAGTCATTTCGATGACCACGCTCTTTTCGATCGTCACCTTGCTCGCGTGGCTCTACATTCTGTAGGCGACGGAATCACACATCGCCGAGTTCTTCGTCGACGTTGCGCTCTTCGTCATCGGGCGGCGAAATGCCGAGCGCCTTGTCCCACTGCGGCTCGCTCAGATAGCGCTCGCGCAGGAAGTCGACGAAGGCTTTCACCTTGGTCGTCGACCGATGCGAGGTCGGATACACGGCGGAAAGCCACAACGGCGGCGCCGCATAGTCGGGCAGCACGCGCACGAGACGCTGTTCGAGCAGATCGCTTGCGGCGACCATCGTCGGCAGATAGACGACGCCCGCGCCCGCGCGCGCGAATTCGAGCAGCAGATGAACGCTGTTCGTCTTCAGCACGGCGTTGAGCGCGATTTCATAGCATTCGTTGCCCTTCATGAGCGGCCAGTTGTCGCCCCACGGATAGTGCGCGTAACGCGCGAAATCGTGGCGCAGCAAATCGAGCGGCGTCTCGATGACAGGCTCTTCCTTGAGATACGCGGGCGTCGCGCACAAGACGCCGCGCACCGGAAAGAGCTTGCGCTCGACCAGCAGATTCGACGCGGGCGGATAGATCTGCAGCGCGAGATCGAAGCCTTCCTGCACGGGATCGATCACGCGATCGTTCACCGTCACGACGAACTCGATACGCGGATGCGCCTCGCGAAACGCGATCAGCGCCTGCGAGAAATGCCCCAGCGCGAAGCCCGGCAGCACATGAACATTGAGCGTGCCCGAAAGCGACTGCGTTTCGGGAATCGCACGCCCCGACAACTCGTTCACCTTCGAGACCAGCAGCAGGCAATCCTGATAGTAGGACTCCCCGACTTCGGAGAGACGCACCGCGCGCGTCGAGCGATGAAACAATGCGACGCCGAAGTGCTCCTCCAGTTGCTTCACGCGCGACGTGACGACCGATTTCGCCACGCCGAGTTGCCGCGCCGCGCTCGCGAAACTCTGCGCTTCGGCCGCGCGAACGAAGGCCTCCATCGACATGAAGAGGTCCATGCTTCCTCCTGTGTTCGTCCGTGCTCGTGCGCTAGGCCGTGCCGTTCCGGTAACGCAGCGGCGTCGTGCCGAGCCGTTCGGAAAAGAGCGCCGTCATGTGTTGCTGCGACGAGAATCCGCACGCGGCGGCGACATCGACGAGCGGTGCATCGCCCGAGCGCAGCATGCGCGCCGCGGCGCCGATGCGCTTTTCCAGCACATAGCGATAGAGCGAATGACCGGTGCGCGCCTTCACGCCATCGAAGACGGCGCGCACCGGCAGATGAAGTTCGGCGGCGAGATCGGCGCAAGAGAGGCTCTGGTCGATGTTGTCCGCGACATAGGCTGCGAGCGTCGCGAAGCCGGCGTCCGTCAGCGCGGACTTGCGCTCGCGCACGGTGCGTTCGAGATGGCGCGTCGTTTCGATCCACGCGAGCGTCGCGACGCATTGCATTTCCCACGGGTCGACCTTGCCGGTCGCGCCGTGCGCCTTCTGCCGCGCGTAGCGCACGAGGTGACGGATCGAATCGGCGCCGAGATTGCTGCGGCTGCCCGCGCGGCGCAGCGCTTCGGCATTGCGATCGGCGATGCGATTCACGAAGGCATCGGCGTAACGAAACGCGATGAACCCGTGCCGCACGTCATGCGCCTCGATGCGCATGCTGCCGCCGCGCGGATGATACGCGGCGGTTTCCGCGCGGAACGTGAAGGGCGCGGCGGGGCCGTCGTCGTAACGCGTGTCGGACACGATCGTGCCGAGCAGAAGGCAGATCATGTCCGACGAATTGCTCAGCGCGAGCGAATAAGGACGCGGGCCCGAGATGCAGTATTCGAGTCCGGGAACGCCCGCGACCGCGCTGAAGCGGTCGATGCGGGCGGGCGCGGCGGTGGCGCTCATGAGCGTGTCTCCATTTTCTTCGCGGCTCGGCATCGGACCATCGCGCGCCGCTGTTCACGCGAGTATAGATGCGCTCGCGAAGCGCCTGCACGCGCGATGGGTCGCCATTCGCGAACGCCGCGTGCGTGCTTTGCGCCCGGTGTTTACCCGAATCCCTGCACGATTCGCCCGGAATCTGTAATCCGCAAAACCTGAAAGACCTGCGCGCCGCGCCTCCGTAATGTTCGCTCACACGACACGAACGACCGGAGACGACGATGCAAACGCGGCACCCGAAACGAACGATACGAAGACGTCACGCATGCGCGCTCGCCGTGCTCGGCGCGACCTGCTCGATGACGCCCGCAGCCGATGCGCTTGCCGCCGGCATTCCTTTCGCGACGGACCGCCCGCAAACCTGGCAGTTCAGCAGCGACTTCGAAGGCACCTACGATTCCTTCGGCCAGAACCTCGAATGGAATCACGACAGCCGCGCGTTCGATTCGCACGGCAATCAGGTCGCGGGTCCGGGCACGAACACGTTCGTCGGGCTGTCGACATTCATTCACTACTGGAAAGTGCCGTCGCTGCCGCATGTGGGCTTCAATGCGAGCATCACGCTGCCCGCGATCCGCACGCAAGGCTCGCAGTTCTCGGCGAGCGGCCTCGGCGATCCGCTCGTCGGCGGACTCGTCTGGTACAACCCCGCGCCCGCGACGACGCTCGGCTTTCAGGCCTACGTGCAAGTGCCGATCGGGCAGGACGCGGTATCGACGAATACGTGGTCCTTCTGGCCTTCCGTTTTCTATGACGACTGGTACGGACACCTGAATGTTGATCTGCTGCTCGGCGGCATCGTGCGCGGCCGCACACTGCGCTCGGGCCACGACGACCTGAGCCCGGGCAACACGTTCCATCTGAATCTGCGCGTCGGCTACAGCATCTCGCCGCCCGACAGCCCCTTCGCCATTCCCTTCGTGGGTCTCGACTATCAGACGAGCGGCGGCACGTTCGACCAGACCGCATCGATGCCGGTCTCGAACAGCGCGAGCCGCGAAACGACCGTAGGGCTGGGCGTGCTGTTCCAGTTCAAGCCGAACAGCTTGCCGTTCCTGCACCAGAAGATGTACGACCAGCTTTCCATCCAATACCAGCATTCGGTCTCGGGGCGCAACACCACGCTCACCAACGGGATTCTCGTGCAGGCGTGGCACTACTGGTGAGCACATTTCCAACGATGGAGACAAACATGAGTGAGACGAACAATCCTCCCGTCGCGTCGCGGCGCAATTTCATCAAGGCCGCGGGCGCGGGAACCGCGGCGGCCGCATTCGGCGCGGTGTCGCTCACGGCGCGCGCCGCAAGCGACATCAAATTCGATGCAGAGTACGACGTCGTCGTGTGCGGCGGCGGTGGCGGCGGCTTGCCGTGCGCGCTGTTCTCGCGCTGGCTCGGCAATCGCGTCGTGATCCTGGAGAAGGCGGGCAGCGTGGGCGGCACGGCCGCGAAGGCGGCGTTCTGGTACTGGGTGCCGAACAACGAGCCGATGCGCCGCGCGGGCATCGCCGATCCCAAGGCGGACTACATGCGCTATGTCGCGCGACTGTCGCGCCCCGAGCAGTACGATCCGTCGCTGCCCAAGCTCGGTCTTTCCGACTGGGAGTACGAGATGTGCGAGGCGATCTATGACAGCGCATCGCCCGCGGCGGAACTGCTCGCGAGCAAGGGCGCGCTGCCCTATCGGCATGAAGCGGCGGTGCCGGACTACTGGGCCGAGCTTCCCGAAGACAAGGCGCCACGCGGCCGCGTGCTGTTCCCGAAGGAGGGCTTGCCGAGCATGTCCGATGGCGGGCGCGTCGCGATCCGCACGATGAGCGCGGCGGCACGGCGCGACGGCATCGACATCAGGACGGGTTATCGCGTGCAGAAGGTGCTCGTCGATGAAGCGGGCGCGGTGATCGGCGTCGAATCGCTGACGGAAGAGGGCACGCTCTATCGCGTGCGGGCGAAGAAAGCGGTGATCTTCGCCACCGGCGGCTTTACGCACGATCCCGAACTGCGCAAGAACTTCCTGCACGGCGCGGTGTATGGCGGCTGTGCGGCGCCGACCAACGAGGGCGATTTCGTGCGCATCGCGAGCGCGCTCGATGTGCAGTTGCGCAACATGAACTATTCGTGGATGGCGCCGATCTCGCTCGACAAGGCCATCGCGAAGGACGGCTCGCTCTCCGGCATCTTCACGCCTACGGGCGATTCGATGCTCTACGTGAACAAGTACGGCAAGCGCGTCGTCAACGAAAAACTCGCGTACAACGAAGTCTGCGCGACGTTTTCCGAATGGGACGGCGCGAAGGGCGAGTATCCGAACCTCACGCTCATCTCGATCTGGGATCAGCAGGCGCAGGACCATTGCGCGAGCGATGACTACGGCAGTCTCATCGTGCCGAAGGGATCGAACGACCGGCATGTGTTGCGCGGCAATACGCTTGCTGAACTCGCGGGCGCGATCCGCGAACGCATGGCGAAGTACAAGAGCGCGCTCGGCGGCGCCGACGTTTCCGGCGACTTCGTGCGCAACCTCGACGCGACGATCCGGCGCTTCAACGGCTTCGCGAAGACCGGCACGGATCAGGATTTCCATCGTGGCGAGCGCATTGTCGAGAAGCTGTTCAACGGGCCGGTATCGAAGAAAGCGGATCAGAAGAACGAGACGATGTATCCGCTCTCCGCGAAAGGGCCGTACTACGCGGCGTTGATCGTCGCGGGGAATCTCGATACCAAGGGCGGACCGAAAACCAATTCGCACGGACAAGTGCTCGATACGCGCGGCGAACCGATCAGGGGCTTGTACGGCGTCGGCAATTGCGTCGCGTCGGCGTCCGCGCGTGCTTACTGGGCGGGCGGCGGCACGCTCGGACCGATCATCGCGTTCGCCTATCGCGCGGCGCAATCCGCCAACGGGAGCCAATCATGATTCGGATAGCTAACTTATTGACGATGCTCGCGCTCGTCAGCGCCGCGGCCCATGCGCAACAGGATCCCGTCGCGATCGGCAAGAAGCTCACGACCAACAACTGCGCCGTGTGCCATACCTTCGGCAAGGGCGAGCCGAACGGGCAAGGGCCGAATCTCTTCGGGATTATCGGCAAGCCCATGGCATCGGAGCCGGGCTTCAAGTATTCGGCGGGCATGAAGGCGGCCGCATCGGGCAAGGCGTGGGACGAAAAACTGCTCGACGCCTGGCTCACCGATACGCAATCCGTCGCGCCCGGTAACGCGATGACCTATTTCGAAGGCGATGAAGCGCGGCGGCAAAAGATCATCGCTTATCTACGCACGCTGCATTGAACCGACCATCAGGAGACGAAAGCATGAACCCCATCACCATGACCGACGAACAGCGCAAGACCATTGCGCTCGAATATCTGCGCAGGCTCGATCGCGGCGCGGCCTTTTTCGATCTCTTCGACGACCACGCCGAAGTCTATTTCCCGAAGTGGGGCATCGCGACCGGCCGCGCGGCCTTCGAAAGGCTCTTCGCCGATCTCGGCTCGATCGTCGCGAAGTTCAAGCACGACCTCGCCTATCTCAACGTGATTCAGCAGGGCGATACGGTGGTCGTCGAAGGCACGAGCTACGGCACGACGAAGCACGGCGTCGACTGGCGCGCGGGCGTCACGCACGCGGGCCGCTGGACCGATGTGTTCGAAATCCGCGACTTCAAGATCCAGCGCTGCTTCATCTATCTCGACCCCGACTACGAAGGCGCGGACACGCAGCGCTATCCGTGGCTGGCGGAGCGGGAAGCGCAGAAGTAAGTACTTTCCCTAGGGTGACGATCGAGCACGCATCGTTCGGCAAACGCGAACCTCGATTCATTGCCTCGCGGCTCTCGCAGCCCTAATCTTGATTCCAGCGCGACACCGCGAACGTGAACGCAGACATGGAGACAGACATGCAACAGACCCAACTCGGCAGCCTCGATAACTATTGCAAGGGCACCATCGAAATCATCAAGGGCCAGGCCTCGCATTACGTGATGTCCAACGTGTTCGAAGTCGCGAGCCATTCCGCGCCGTATGAAAAAGTGGTCGTCGGCAAGAACCTCAAGTACGTGATCGAAACCTTGCGCGCGGAAGGCGTGTCGCCGTGGTTCACGGCATCGCACGATGAATTCGCCGTCGCGCTCGATGGCGAGATCGACGTGCACTTCATCAAGCCTTCCGATGGCGCGCTCGTGGCCGAAGACACCGAAGGCACGGTGAAGCTCGAAGGCGAACCCTCGGGCCAGAAGATGGGCTTCGTGCGCCTGCGTCGTGGACATCAGGCCTTGCTGCCAGCGGGCGCGGCGTATCGCTTCGAAGCGAGAAAGACCGGCGTGCTGCTCGTGCAGACGATCCTCGGCGCGGCATCGGTCGAGAAGTGGGCCGATATCTGCATTCAGTGAATCCCGCGAACTCTCATCTTTCGGAGCACACCATCATGGATCAAACCGTTTTCCTGCAAAGCGTCGTCGCCACCGACCCCGATGCGACCACGGGCTACCGCACATTCAAGCTGGGCGATTTCGAATTCAGTCGCGACGCGTATTTCGTCACCGTTAAGTGGCCCGCGCAGGGACAGACGCGCTCGCATCAGATGCACGCCGACGACTTCCTGCGCGCGATGATGCGCGACGTCGCGTGGGGCTTCTTCTACGGCTGGGTGAATTTCGACGAAGTGATCGGCACGCGCAATCACTACGGCAAGGTCGACATGTATGCCGGCGCGTACAACGCGAGCTTTCGCGAGGCGGGCGTCGACTACACGCAGCAGTTCGAAACGCCGATCATCATGGCGACCTTCAAGGCGATCCTGAAGGACTGGGTCAACGAAGGCTTCGACCCGTTCGCGGCGCCGGAAGAAACCGGCTCTGCATTCGGCGCGAAGCACGGCGACAACATCGCGGCGATCGACCGCACGCGCATCGCGACCAAGCGCATGCCGGGCCTCGAAGGCGACTCGCCGTTGCGCGACGACTTCCCGGTGAATCGCCAGTTTGCCGACGTATCGCAGGACGAACCGGAGATTCATGCCGAAGCGGGATTCGAAGGGCAACTGCATGCATTCAGTCTCTTCAAGTATCTGTCGCGCTCGGACGTGACGTGGAATCCGTCGGTCACCTCGGTGTGCAAGCAAAGTCTCTTTTGCCCGACGACCGAGGAGTTCGTGCTGCCGGTCTTTCATGGCAATGATCGCGTCGAGTGGTTCCTGCAACTGTCTGATCAGATCATCTGGGATGTCGCCGACAAGGACACCGGCGAGCCGCGCGCGCGCATCACGATGAACGCCGGCGATATCGCCGCGATGCCCGCCGACATCCGCCACAAGGGTTATTCGCAGAAGCGCTCGATGCTGCTCGTGTGGGAGAACGCGACGCCCGATCTGCCGAAGCGCTACGAAAGCGGCGAACTGCCGCCGTATCCGGTCGCGCTTTAAACCCTTCACGTTCCGATGCCTCACGACGGCGCCTTGCGAAGGCGTCGCGGGGAAGGCTTCGTCTTCAATCTTCGACACGAGCAAGACATGCAAACGCAACTCTTCATCGATGGCCGCTTCGTGCCCGCCCTTTCCGGCGCTACGCTCGCGACCCTGAACCCGCACGACAACAGCGAGATCGCGCAGGTCTCGATGGCCGGCCGCGAGGACGTCGATCGCGCGGTGCAGGCCGCGAAAAAGGCATTCCCGGCGTGGAGCGCAATGGCGGCGGCGGATCGCGGACGCCTGCTCCTGAAGCTCGCCGATGCCATCGAAGCGAACGCCGACGAACTCGCGCGCCTCGAATCGATGGACACGGGTCACCCGATCCGCGATACGCGCAACCTCGACGTGCCGCGCACGGCCGCGACGTTCCGCTACTTCGGCGGCATGGCCGACAAGTTCGAAGGCTCGGTGATACCGGTCGAAGCGGGCTTTCTCAACTATCTGACGCGCGAGCCCGTGGGTATCGTCGGGCAAGTCGTGCCGTGGAATTTCCCGCTGATGTTCACGAGCTGGAAGATGGCGCCCGCGCTCGCGGCGGGCAATTGCGTCGTGATGAAGCCGGCGGAACTGACGCCGTTGTCGAGCCTCGCGATTGCCCGGTTGATGGCCGAGGTCGGCTTTCCCGCGGGCGTCGTCAATGTGCTGCCGGGCCTCGGTCACGTTGCAGGGCAATACATTGCCGAGCATCCTGAGATCGGCAAGGTGGCGTTCACCGGATCGACGGCGGTGGGCCGCAAGATCGTGCAGGCATCGAGCGGCAATCTGAAGAAAGTGCAACTCGAACTGGGCGGCAAGGGCGCGAACGTCGTGTTCGGCGACGCCGATCTCAACGCCGTCGTGCAAGGCTCGGCGTTCGGCATCTTCCATAACCAGGGGCAGGCGTGCATCGCGGCATCGCGACTGATCGTGCACGAGTCCATCGCCGACGAACTGCTCGAACGCTTCACGTCGCTCGCGCGCTCGATCCGCATCGGCGATCCGCTCGATCCGTCGACGGAAATGGGGCCGCTCACGTCGCAGATGCATCGCGATCGCGTGCTTTCGTATGTCGATATCGCTCGCGAAGAGGGCGGGCGCGTGCTCGCGGGCGGCAAGTCGCCGGACGCCGCGGCGCTCGCAAATGGCTGCTATGTCGAGCCGACCATCGTGCAGGCCAAGCCGACGGATCGCGTGGCGCAAGAAGAGGTGTTCGGTCCGTTCGTCACCGTCAGCACTTTCAAGTCGGACGAAGAGGGACTCGCGATCGCCAACGGCACCGAATACGGCCTCGGCGCGGGGCTCTGGACGCGCGATCTGCAACGCGCGCATCTCTTCGCGCGGCAACTGAAGAGCGGCATGGTGTGGATCAACTGCTACAAGCGCGTGAGTCCGGGATCGCCCTTCGGCGGCGTCGGCGCGAGCGGATACGGGCGCGAGATGGGCTTCGAAGTGATGCGCGAATATACTCAGGCCAAGTCGGTGTGGGTGAACGTCGACGCCAATATTCCGCCTTACTATCCGCGCTGAGCGCACTCGAAACCATGCAATCGTTCGTCTATCAGGCCATGCCGTCGCGCGTCGTGTTCGGTGCGGGAAGCATCGAACATCTCGAACGCGAGATCGAACTTCTGGGTGCGCAGCGCGCGCTCATCCTCTCGACGCCGCCGCAGCGCGACCAGGCCGAGGCGCTCGCGCAGCGCATCGGTCATCGGGCAGCCGGCGTGTTTGCGAAAGCGGTGATGCACGTGCCCGTCGAAACGGCGCGCGAGGCGCGCGAGTATGCGCAGCGTATCGGCGCGGATTGCGCGATCGCCATCGGCGGCGGCTCGACGACGGGACTCGGCAAGGCGATCGCGCTGACATCGTCGCTGCCGATACTCGCCGTGCCGACGACCTACGCGGGCTCGGAGATGACGCCGATCTACGGCCTCACCGAAGCGGGCCTGAAGAAGACCGGCCGCGATCTGCGCGTGCTGCCGAAGACCGTGATCTACGATCCGCAACTCACGGTGTCGCTGCCCGCGTCGCTTTCCGTGACGAGCGGCATCAACGCGATCGCGCATGCGGCCGAAGGGCTGTACGCGCAGGACGCGAATCCCGTCGTGAGCCTGATGGCCGAAGAAGGCATTCGCGCGCTGGCGCATGGCATCGGCAAGGTTGTCGCCAAGCCCGACGATCTCGATGCGCGCGGCGATTGCCTGTACGGCGCATGGCTGTGCGGCGCGGTGCTCGGAAGCGTCGGCATGTCGCTGCATCACAAGCTGTGTCACACGCTCGGCGGCACGTTCAACCTGCCGCATGCCGAAACGCATACTGTCGTGCTGCCGCATGCGCTCGCCTATAACCGTGACGCCGCGCCGGACGCGATGAAGCGCATCGCCCGCGCGTTCGGCGCGGAGGACGCGGCGCAAGGCGCGTTCGAGCTCGCGCGTGTGAACGGCGCGCCGACCGCGCTGAAGGACATCGGCATGAAAGAGAGCGATATCGATATCGCCGTCGATATCGCGTTGAAGAGCCCGTACTGGAATCCGCGGCCGGTCGAGCGCGCGCCGCTGCGTGCGTTGCTCGAAGCGGCTTACGAAGGACGACGACCATGAACGAGTCACTCACGCAATCCGTCACCGAATCCTTCGGCGAGTGCGCCGATGCGCGCACGAAGGAAATCGTCACCGCGCTCGTGCGTCATCTGCATGCGTTCGCGCGCGAAGTGAAGCTCACGCACGATGAATGGCGACGCGGCATCGAGTTCCTGACCGCGACCGGCAAGAAGTGCGATGGCATCCGCCAGGAGTTCATCTTGCTGTCGGACACGCTGGGGCTGTCGATCGTGCTCGACGACATCAACCAGCATCACGACGAAGCCGCGACCGAAAGCAGCCTGCTCGGACCGTTCTATCGCGATGGCGTGAAGGAATCGCCGTTCGGCGCGAACATCGCGCAAAGCGATGGCGAGCCGGTTTTCTTTCACGGCACGGTGAGCGATGTGAACGGCAAGCCCGTCGCGGACGCGCTGATCGAAGTCTGGCAGACCGCGCCGAACGGCATGTACGAAGGGCAGGACCCGGATCAGCCGGAAGGCAATCTGCGCGGGCGCTTCCGCACGAACGCGGAAGGCGGCTACGCGTTCCATTCGATCAAGCCGACGAGCTATCCGATTCCGACCGATGGCCCCGTCGGCCAGATGCTCGTCGCGACCGGCCGGCATCCGATGCGGCCCGCGCACATTCACTTTCGCATCGATGCGCCCGGCTACGAATCGCTGACGACCGCGCTCTATTCTTCCGACGATCCCTACGTGAGTTCCGATGCGGTGTTCGGCGTGAAGCCCTCGCTCGTCATCGAGTACGTCGCGGGCAAGGAAGGCTACGATGCCAGGCGCGATTTCGTCCTGATTCCGCGGGTGCGAGCGTGAGCCATCCGGCGCACACCGATGTCTGCGCGCTCCACGACATCCCCGATGGCGGCGGCCTCGAAGCCGCGCCCTCGGTGCTCGTGCTGCGTCGCGGCGGCGAGGCATGGGCGTATCGCAACGTCTGCCCGCACTTCTCGATTCCGCTCAACTACGAGCCCGACGCATTCTGGACCTACGAAGGCGCGCTGCTGATGTGCGCCCATCACAGCGCGATGTTTCGCTTCGAGGACGGCGTGTGCGTCGACGGGCCGTGTCTCGGCGCGAGCCTGCGGCGCATTCCGATCCGCATCGAGCATGGCCGTGTGCTGATCGAGGGCGGCGACGTCACATAGGGTGTGTCGCGACGAAGTTCTTGTACGCGGCGTAAGCGGGCTTCTGCGTGACGCCGTCGTTTTGCAGCAAACCGTACGGGCCTTCTCCGCCGACCGGATCGTCGTAGAGCTCGTAGCTCTGGATCGATTCGATATCGTAGGTCGATGCGAGCGCGACGAACTGCGCCATCATCAGATTGCCGGTGAGATAGGCCGCGATCTGCTGATCGGTCCCGTAGTACGGGCGCACGCCGAACTCGTTGATCCAGATCGGCTTGCCGAGCGCCTTCAGCTCGGCGAGCACGTTATGACAGCCGGTGCCGCCGCACGCGTTGGTGATGTCGCCCTGTTCCGAGTACCAGTGCCATGCGGTGATGTCCCAGTCGACGACCGGATGCCCGACGCTGCCATCGGGTTCCATGCCGGTCGCGAGCATCTTCTGGAAGCCGTAGTGCAGCCACGTGCCGCCGCCCATGATGATCTTCCCCGACGTATCGATCGACTTGATGCCCGCGATCATTCCGCGGATCACGCCGCGCAGGACCCGGAACTTCGCGAGATCGAACTGCTGCGGATAGACGCCGTCGACATTGCCGAGGAGCAGCTCGGCTTCCATCTCGTTCGTGACCTCGTAGTACGGATAGCGGCGCGAGCTCGCCGTCTTCTGGCCGAGCGTGAAGCCGGCGTTATAGGCGTCGGTTTCGTTGCTGAAGATGTTGATGGCCGACAGGATCACCGGATACACGGTGACGCCGCCGGCCGCCATCGTCTGCGCGATGCCCGCGAGCTTGTTCGCGGTGTGCTCGTCATAAACTTCGTTGCGATAGAGCTTCGCGCCGAGATCCTGCAATTGCGAAAGCTGCAGCGCGGGGCTGGAAATATCGTAGGCGCCGCCTTCGTTATTGTGGCCGTTCACGCCGTAGAAGAGCCGCGCGGACTGAGATGCGGTCGCGCTGCCGCTGCCAGCGGACGAGGACGCGGCGCTGTCCGTGCCCGTCGATGGCGTCGTCCCGGTGCTGTCGGTCGAAGACGGGCTCGTCGTGCTCTTCGACGTTCCCGAGTCCGAAGCCGGCGTATCCGATGCCGTGACGCTCACGCCGGAAGCGGACGCGCTGCCGCTCTGCGTGGCGGTCGTGGACGATGCGGTGCTGTCGCCGCCGCCACCGCCGCCGCATGCGGCGAGCAGCATGCTTGCGGCGACTGCTAGCGCAATGGCCTTGAATCGGATGAAGCGCAAAGCCGGAACACCGGTATGAACGAAGTTCGTCATGTCGATATGCACAACTAAATGGTCGACATCCATCTCGAGTAAACAAGCGCACGTTCCGCGAGTCGTCCGGACGAACGCGGACGGACCGATGACGGACCTTTGTCCCGCGTCGCGCGCGGGGACGATGGAATGCTCGTCGATTAGCCCAGGCGATGCGCCCGAAGGAGGGCGCTGCCGAAAGCAGGGAGCGAAGAGGAGACCGCGTCGAAGCCGGTCTCAATAGGGTTTACGGCGAGAACGGACGAGACTTGAACGAAATTTGCCGGAAGCAAACGTTGCGAGCGCGCGAGAACGGGAACTTTTACCCCGAGAGCGGCCGCTCCGGTTCGAGCGCCGCACCGCCGAGGATCGACGTGGCGTCGGCGCGCGCATTGTCGAGCTGCACGACGCTCGCCTGACGCGCCGCGAGCGCATCGCGATTCGAGATCGCGGTGAAGATGGCTTTGTGACGCGGCAGCGACAGCGCGTGCGTATTTGGATGACGGCTCGTGAGCTTGATCGATTCGGTGAGCGCGAGCGACAGCATGTTGCCGATATACGCGAGCATGTCGTTGTGCGTCGCCGTCATGATCGCGCGATGAAACGCGAGATCGGGATCGAGCAGATCGGCGGCCGTTTTCGCGCCTTCCATGCGCTCATACGCGGCGCCGATGCGCGCGATGTCCTCATCCGTGGCGGCGATGGCCGCGAGCGCGGCGGCGGCCGGCTCGATGATCTGGCGCACGGTCATCAGCGAGCGGAAGAACTCGCCTTCGGGCAGATGACTGATCGTCCACACGAGCACATCGGGGTCCAGCATGTGCCATTCCTCGCGCGCGCGCACGACGCTGCCCACGCGCGGCTTCGACACGACGAGCCCCTTCGCGACGAGCACGCGCGTCGCCTCGCGCAGCACCGGCCGGCTCACGCCATAGCTTTCGCACAGCGTAGGCTCGGCGGGCAGACGTTCGCCCGGCGCAATCACGCCGCTCACGATCCGCATGCCGAGCTCCTGCACGATGCGTCCGTGCATGCTCTTGCGTTGCCTGGGATTGCGGTAGTCCATGATGAGCGGCTCGAACGACCGCTACTGAGCGCTCGTCGCGCGCATCGCCCGATATTCCCGCCGCACGATATCCATCAACTCCGCGACCGATGTGTTCGCGCTCTTCTGCTCGTAGGTCACGCGGCCACGCTGCATCAACATGATGCGATCCGCGATGTCGAGCGTCTGCGCATAGTTGTGCATGATCATGATGATCGAGAGCCCGCCTTTCTCCTTCAGACGCATGACGAGGTCAATGATGAGCGCGGCCTCGCGCGCGCCCATCGCGGCGAGGGGTTCGTCCAGCAGCAGGATTCTCGCGTTCGAATGCACGGCGCGCGCGACCGCGATGGCCTGACGCTGTCCGCCGGACAGGCGTTCCACCGGCAGATCGACCGAAGGCACATGCACGCCGATATCCTCGAGACATTGCGCGGCGCGCTCGCGCATCTGCCGGTGGTCGACCAGACGCAACACGCCGGCGGGACCGCGCCGCACGATCTCCCGGTTGAGGAACATGTTGTGATAGATCGACAGCGAGTTCGCGAGCGCGAGATCCTGATACACGCATTCGATGCCGAGCGCGCGCGCATGATCGACGGACTTGAGCAGCGTCTCTTCGCCGTGCACCGAGAGCGTGCCGCTCGTCTGCTGATGAAAGCCCGTGAGGATCTTGACCAGTGTCGACTTGCCCGCGCCGTTGTCGCCGAGAATGCCGAGAATCTCGCCACGGCCGAGCGTGAGCGAAACGCCGTCGAGCGCGGTGACCGCGCCGAAGCGCTTGACCAGCTTGTCGCCGCGCAGCGCCAGATCGGCGTGTTCGGCGGGAGCCGTTTGCGGATCTGCCATCACCGTGCTCCCTTGCGGCGAATGCGCCCGACGTGGATATTGAAGATCATCGCGGCGAGAATCGCGGCCCCGAGAATGATGTTGAAGGTGAACGCGTTGATGCCGATCAGCGTGAAGCCGTCGCTCAAAATGCCGAGCACCGCCGCGCCGAGCAGACCGCCGACGATCGTGCCCGAGCCGCCCGTCAACGGCGTGCCGCCGATCACCGCGGCGGCGACGGCGAGAAACATGATCTGGTTGCCGCCCGCTTGCGGATCGATCGACGTGATGCGGAAGCTTTCGAGGATGCCCGTGAAGCCCGCGAGCACCGCGGCGAGCACGAAATTGCCGAGCCGCAGCCGGTTCACGTGGATGCCCGCCTCGCTCGCGCCGAGCGCGTTCGCGCCCGCCGCCTGCGTATGCAGGCCCCAGCGCGTATGCCGCAACAGCACGTGCATGACGAACGCGATCGCCACGGTCCAGATGATCTCGCTGTAGCCCCACGCGCCCATCACGGCGGCGAACCCGGGCGAACCCGGCGTCGCGGCGGGCGTGCCGCGCGAGACCGTCAGCGTGATGCCGTTGATCAGGAAGAGCGTGCCGAGCGTCGTCACGAACGAAGGCAGGCGCAGAAAGACCGTCACCGCCCCGTTCACGAAGCCGATGATCGCCGCCGCGACGAGCCCCGCGATCACCGCGAGCCACATCGGCGCACCCGCATCGTTCGCGAACACCATCATGAACGGCGCGAACGCGAACACCATGCCCGCCGACAGATCGATGTCGCCGCCGATCATCAGCATGATCTCGCCGAACGCGATGATCGCGACCGGCGCGACATACTGCGAGAGGTTGACGAGGCTCGCGTTGCTGAACAGGAAGTCGTGATTGACGAACTGGAAGTAGGCCGCGAGCAGCACGGCCACGAGCAGGATGCGCAACTCGGGCGCCCAGTGCGACGCCCACGCGCCGCGCGGACTCGTCATCCGCGCGGGCGTCGTTGCTTTACGAGGTTCGTTCACCGTGTTCATCAGGACTTGATCGCGCCTTTCATCGGCACGATTTGCGGCTTGGTGGTCTTGCCTTCATAACGCGTCGACGTGTTGAGATACGGCTCGACCGTATCCTTCGTCACGAACTTGAGACCGGTGTTGATGTTCGCCGGCCCGACGAGCCCGCCCGAGGCCAGGAACACGAACGCCTCCATCACCGTGTAGAAGCCCTGCACATACGGCTGCTGGTCGATCGTGAAGTCGAGGAAGCCTTCGTGGATGAGCTGGATGGTCTGCGGCAACAGATCGAAGCCGCCGCCGTGCACGCCCTTCGACGGCAGGTTCGATTCCTTCATCACTTGCGCGACGCCCTGCGTGCTGCCCGCATCGACGGCGAACATGCCTTTGAGGTCCTGGTGGCCGAGATAGAACGACTTGATCTTCGACAGCTCTTCGTTGACGGTCGCGCCCGTCGCGACGGTCTGAATATCGATCTTCTTGCCGGACTTCTTGATCGCATCGCTTGCGCCGTCGAGACGCGGCTGGATGTTCAACTGTCCCGGCGTCGCGATGAAGAGCGCGACCATGCCGCTGTCGATGAGACTCGCGATGCGCTCGCCCATCTGATAGCCCGACAGATACAGGTCCTGCCCGATATACGCGAGCCGCGGATTCGACTTGCCGCGCGGCGCGTCGGCGTTGTAAGCGAATACGGGAATGCCGGCGTCGAGCGCGGCCTGAATGGGCTTGTCGAACGCGTTCGGATCGACGATCGGCACGGCGATCGCATCGGCTTTCGCGGCGATCGCGGAATTCACCGCGCGCACCATTTCGCCCGCATCGGAGGTGGCCGAACCGGTCCATTGATAGTCCATGCCGAACATCGCGCACGCATCCTGAATGCCGTATTGCGTCGGCACGAAGAACGGGTTCGTCGTCACATGATTCACGAACACGATCTTCCATTTCTTGTGCTGCGGAAACGCCGCTTCGGCCGCCTGCGCGGTCGAAATCAGGCCGCCGCCGCCGGCCACGCCGCCGAGGAGCGACAGCGCCGCGCCGAGTCCCGCCCCTTGCATGATGCCGCGCCGGCCCGCACTGATGAGGCTGCCGTCTTTCGCGTCGTCATCCCGATTCTGCGCCATATCTTCCTCCGGTCTCTTCTTCGTTGGTCGATGGGTCGACTCATCGTCGATCACGTTCAGATACTGGGTTTCAACGCATGTCACGCGCAGGCGGCTTTCATCGATGAAAGAAGAACGCGTTGCGGATGACAATGCGAACGGTGTGCGAGAGGGCGATTCGGCAGCGCGGCGTTTTGAACTAGTAATTGGGATTGGGGAAGCCCGCGCGCTGACTTCAATAGACAAACTATATGCAGAGTGTTTTGACGTTTCGATTAGCGTTTTCCCGGTGCGTGCCATCCATATAGTCATGCTATTTATAGGTCTTTCTCACTGAGTGAGCAAAGCCATGAGCGCCCCAAAAGCCAAGCTCCGCTCGGCAGCGTGGTTCGGCACCGCCGACAAGAACGGCTTCATGTACCGGAGCTGGATGAAAAACCAGGGCATACCGGATCACGAGTTCGCGGGCAAGCCGATCATCGGCATATGTAATACGTGGTCCGAACTAACGCCGTGCAATTCGCACTTTCGCAAGCTCGCCGAGCACGTGAAGCGCGGCGTGTTCGAAGCGGGCGGATTTCCCGTCGAGTTTCCGGTGTTTTCCAACGGCGAATCGAATCTGCGGCCCACCGCGATGTTCACGCGCAATCTCGCGAGCATGGACGTCGAAGAGGCGATACGCGGCAATCCCGTCGATGCGGTCGTGTTGCTCGTCGGCTGCGACAAGACGACGCCCGCGTTGCTGATGGGCGCGGCGAGTTGCGATGTGCCCGCGATCGTCGTCTCCGGCGGCCCGATGTTGAACGGCAAGCATGAAGGTCGCGACATCGGCTCCGGAACGGTCGTGTGGCAACTCTCCGAGCAGGTGAAGGCGGGCAAGATCTCGATTCACGAGTTCATGTCGGCGGAAGCGGGCATGTCGCGCTCGACGGGCACGTGCAACACGATGGGCACCGCATCGACGATGGCGTGCATGGCCGAATCGCTCGGCGTCACGCTGCCGCACAACGCGGCGATTCCGGCGGTCGACTCGCGCCGTTATGTGCTCGCGCATCTGTCGGGCATGCGTATCGTCGACATGGCGCTGGAAGATCTGCGTCTCTCGAAGCTGCTCACGCGCGAGGCGTTCGAGAATGCGATTCGTGCGAACGCCGCGATCGGCGGATCGACGAACGCGGCGATTCACCTGAAGGCGATCGCGGGGCGCATCGGCGTGAAGCTCGAACTCGACGACTGGACGCGCATCGGACGCGGCACCCCGACGCTCGTCGACCTGCAGCCTTCGGGGCGTTTCCTGATGGAAGAGTTCTACTACGCGGGCGGCCTGCCCGCGGTGCTGCGGCGGCTCGGCGAAGCGAACCTGATTCCGCATCCGGATGCGCTCACGGCCAACGGCCGCACGCTATGGGAGAACGTGAAGGAGGCGCCGCTCTATAACGACGAAGTGATTCGCCCGATCGACAAGCCGCTCGTCGCGGATGGCGGATTGTGCGTGCTGCGCGGCAATCTCGCGCCCAATGGCGCGGTGCTCAAGCCGTCGGCTGCGACGCCAGCGCTCCTGAAGCATCGCGGCCGCGCCGTCGTGTTCGAGGATTTCGACGACTACAAGCGGCGTATCGCCGATCCCGATCTCGACGTCACGGCGGACTCCGTGCTCGTGATGAAGAATTGCGGGCCGAAGGGTTATCCGGGCATGGCGGAAGTCGGCAACATGGGTCTGCCGCCGAAGCTGCTCGCTCAGGGCGTGACGGACATGGTGCGCGTGTCGGACGCGCGCATGAGCGGCACCGCATACGGCACCGTCGTGCTGCACGTCGCGCCCGAAGCGCGCGCGGGCGGGCCGCTCGCGATCGTGCGCGATGGCGACTGGATCGAGCTCGACTGCGATAAAGGCGTGCTGCGCATCGACATAGGCGACGACGAAATCCGCACGCGCCTCGATGCATGGGCGGCGTCGAAGCGCGAGATTCCCGAGGACCGCACGGGCTATCGAAAGCTCTACGTGGAGCACGTGCTGCAAGCCGATGAAGGCTGCGACTTCGACTTTCTCGTCGGATGCCGTGGCGCGGACGTGCCGAAGCACTCGCACTGAGGCGTCATTTGCGCGGGTTCCACGTAGCGATCGCGACGCCGAGCACCGCGACGGCCATCGCCCACCATGCGGCTGCCGGCAGCACTTCGCCGAGAAAGAAGTACGACAGCACGGCAGCCGCCGGCGGCACGAAGAAGAACAGCGAAGCCACTTGCGATACCTTGCCGGCGCGCGTCATCGCGAGCAGCAGCGTGATCGCGATCAGCGAATTGCCGACCACGAGATAGGCGAGCGTCGCGATGAACGTCGGCGTCCATTGCACGGGCGCGTGCTCGAAGAAGAAGGCCATCGGCGCGCAGAACACGAAGCCGACGCCGTATTGCACGAGATTCGATGTCACCGGGTCCTGCGCGGTGCCGAGGCGCTTTTCATAGAGCATCGCCCCGGTGATGCCGATGAGCGCGCCGATCGCCAGCAGCACGGGCCCGATCGATTGCGCATGCAGCGGCCCGCGCGCGACGATCACGCCCGCCGCGCCCGCGAGGCCGAGCAGCAAGCCGACCCAGCGCCGCATGCCGATGCGCTCGCCGACGAACTTCGGCGCGAGCACGCCGACGAGAATCGGCTGTAGCGACACGATCAAGGCGAGCACGGATGTCGCGATGCCCGCCGTCATCGACAGATAGCTGAGCCCGAAGTACATCACCTGCACGAGAAAGCCGACGACGCCCAGATGCAGCCACGCACGCGCGCTGCGCGGCCATTGCGGGCGCTTGAGCGCGCACACCGCGAGCAGCACGCCGACGCTCAGCGCGAAGCGTATCGACAGAAACGTCAGCGGCGACGCGTAATGCAGGCCGGTCTTCGCGATCGGAAAACCCGCGGACCAGAGCAACAGGAAAAGGATGGGACCGCCGGTCGTGAGCCAGCGGCGTCCGGTTTGCGTGCTGCCGTCTTCTTGCCGGTCGATGTGCGGCGCTCGCGCCATGTTCGCGTCCTCGTTGTCTGCATGTGCAGCGGAAGTACCCGATTGTAGTGGTCGCGTCGATGCGGACGAAATGTGAGACAGTCGTGACTTTTGAACGCCGAATCATGAACGACAACACGAACGCGGCTCCGGACAGCACGGCCGCGCGCGTCGCGCTGTGGCGCGCACTGCACGTTCAGGCCGATGCGCCGCCGCATGTGCTCGAAGACACCATGGGACTTGAGTTGCTCTCGCCCGATGCGAACTGGCGCGAACGGGGCGACATGAATCCGCAATTCACGCGGCCCTTTCGCGCATCGATCGTCGCGCGTGCGCGCTTCATCGAAGATCTCGTCGTGGAAGAGGCCGCGCGCGGCGTGACGCAATATGTGATCCTCGGCGCGGGTCTCGACACTTTCGCGCAGCGCAGGCCGGAGATCGCGTCGCGGCTGAATATCTTCGAAGTCGATCCGCCGGGGCCGCAGTCGTGGAAGCGCCGGCGTCTGATCGAACTCGGCTACGGCGTGCCGGACGGGCTGCGTTTCGTGCCCGTCGATTTCGAAGCGGGAGAGTCGTGGCGCGCGAAGCTCGCCAGCAACGGTTTCGATGAACGCAAGCCCGCGATCGTCGTGTCGACCGGCGTCAGCATGTATCTGACGATGGAAGCGAACGCGGCCACGTTGCGCGAAGTCGCGGGCTTCGCGTCAGGGTCGGTCTTCGCGATGACTTTCTTGTTGCCGATAGAATTCGCGGACCCCGATGCGCGTCCGGGCCTGGAGATGGCCGAGAAGGGCGCGCGCGCGAGCGGCACGCCGTTCATCAGCTTCTTCACGCCGGCGCAGATTCAGTCGCTGGCGCACGATGCGGGCTTCCGCGATGCGCGCCATGTTTCGGCGCAGGATCTGACGCAACGCTACTTCGCGAACAGAACCGATGGACTTCGACCGCCGCGCAACGCCGAAGCGCTGCTCGTCGCGACTATGTGAGCCTGCCATGCCGAAGATCGATCTTGCCGCCGTGCCTGAAATACAGGGCTCGGGATATCCGCCGCCGTTCGATGCGCCGTGCGCCGATCGCATTCGTCAACGTCTTGGCGATGCAGCCGGTCTCAGCGATTTCGGCGTGAATCTGATGCGCCTGCCGCCGGGCGGCTGGTCGAGTCAGCGTCACTGGCATTCGCATGAAGACGAATTCGTCCATGTGCTCGAAGGCGAACTGGTGCTGATCGAGGACGAGGGCGAAACGATCTTGCGCGCGGGCGATTGCGCGGCGTTCCGAAAGGGCAGCGGCAACGGTCATCACATGATCAACCGGTCGCGGAGGACGGCGGTGTTTCTCGAAGTCGGCAGCCGCGTGTACGACGATCTCACGACCTGCTCCGATGTCGACATGATGAGCGCCAACGCCGATGGCCGCTTCGTCCACAAGGACGGAACGCCGATCGCATGACGATCGGCGCCGGCGCGTCACAGGGTCGTGCTACCGGCAGCGCGCGGCCTCGTCGCGCAGCGCGGCCACGCGATCCAGATCGCCCGTGTAATGCCGCTTGCCGATGGCGAACACGATCGCCGCGAGCAGGGGCGCGAAGGGCACGAGTTGCAGCGCGCCCAGGAGCCCGATCCTGTCGGCGACGATGCCGGTGAGGATCGCAGCGGGCGCGAGCCCGAGCAGGTTGTTGGCGAGCGTCAGCGTGGCGAATGCGGACGCGTGAATCGAGGGCGGCGTGAGGTTCGCGACCATGGCGCCGGAAGGGCCGGTTGCGCCCGCGCTGAAGAACATGCCGGCCGCGATCAGCAGCAGTTGCACGGGGCCCGCGGGCATCCGGAAGGCGAGCGCGAGAAACACGAAGCACGCGAGGCAGAACGCGATGGCCGTGAGCCACTTCTTTTCCCGCGCATGTTTGCTGATGCGGTCGGTCAGGCTGCCGCACACGACCATGCCGAGGCCCGTCACCATCACGAACGCCGCTGCGAACAGGGCGGCCTTGCCCGGCGCCATGCCGTAGTAGCGGTTCAGAAAGCTCGGCATCCACGCCCACAGCGCGGCCGGCACGAGCAGATGAAAGCCGCTGCCCACGTACGCGCACACGATCGATCGGGTCGAGAAGAGGCCCTTCATCAACGCGCGGAACGTCATGCGCATGCCGAGGCCCGACGTCTTCGCGTCCTGGACGAGGGCGGGCTGGAGCGGCGCGAGCCGCTTTTCAGTGACCAGAATCCGGTAGACGACGACCAGCACGAGCCCGAGCACGGCCATCGCGCCGAACGCCGAGCGCCAGCCGAGGTGCGCCGCGACCGCTCCGCCGATCGCCATGCCCATGACCGACCCGAACGCGCCGCCCGCCATGAAAGCGGCGGTCAGCGTCGCGCGCAGCCGGACCGGGAAAATGCTGAGCACGACCGCGATGCCGACGCTGCCGTAAGCCGCTTCGCCGATGCCGACGAACGCGCGCGCCAGCAGCATCTCGCCGTAGTTGGTCGACACCGCGCAGCCGAGCGTCGCGACACTCCACATCGCGGCCATCAGGATGATGCTTTTCACGCGGCCCCAGCGATCGGCGAGCACCGACAGCGGGAACGTCAGAATGCCGACCATCAGCGCGACCACGCTGCTGAGCGAGCCCAGTTGCGTGTCGGACAGCGCCCATGTCGATTTGAGCATCGGGAATACGGCATTCAGTACCTGCCGCGACATGTAGTCGGATAGCAGCAATCCGACTGTCAGCGCGAACACCACCCAGGCATAGGGGCGCACGTCGCCGCGTGTTTGGGCGCCCGCATCGGTCGCGGGCTCGGCGTGCTGCAAGAGCATGAATTGTCTCCTTCATGAATTCGGTGGGCGGCTTGTTCTGCCTGCAAACGCAGGGCGCCGCTTTTTCTTTCGATCTATGTCGATGCCGCGGGGCGAGCCGCGGCATCGGTCGGTCAGGCCGCGCGCAGCGGCAGGTTCTTCACGCCCGTCGCGCGATTCGGCGACATGCCGTTGGCGGCCAGCGTTTCGTCGACGGTTTCGTACTGCACGCCGATGCGATAGATTTCGCGCGCTTCCTTGCCGCTCGCGATCTCGCGTCCCAGCTCGCGCGCCACGCGCACGCACTGCTCGATCTGCTGCACCGAGGTGAAGCGGTTGCCGTGCTGATCGATGATCGTGTCTTCGATGCCGCAGCGCGGATGCAGACCCATCGACATCGCCATCATGTTGAACGGCAGCACGTTCTTCAGCAACGACTCCGCGGTGAGCGTGCAGCCGTCCGGCGCGCGGTGAACGAAGTTGAAGAAGTTGAACGGATTCGGACCGTCGAAGCCACCGCCGATGCCGATCCACGTCAGGTTCAGCGGTCCCTTGTACACGCCCTTGCGCACGAGGCGTTCGAGCGTTTCCAGCGCATGGATGCCGGTCAGCTGGAAGTGCGGCTGGATGCCCGACGCCTGCAGGCGGCGCAGATGCTCTTCGACCCACGCGGGACCGGCGGGCACGGTCATTTCGCTGTAGGCGGCCATGAACGCGGGGTTGGAGAGCGACGTGCCGGCCAGATACTCCGGATACAGCAGCTCCATGATGTTCATCTGCGTCGTGTTGATCGCGACGGTGACCTGATCGGGCTTCGGATCGAGTTCGGCGAGCATGTGGCGGGTGTCGTCGGAGAGCCACTTGGCCGCCTGACCGTCGTCTTCCGGCGCGAACGAGATCGAGCCGCCGACCTGGATGATCATGTCGGGCACGGCGGCGCGCACGCCGGCGATCAGTTCGTTGAACTTCGACAGGCGCTTGCTGCCCTTGCCGTCCAGCTCGCGCACGTGCAGGTGAAGGACCGTCGCGCCGGCGTTGTAGCAGTCGACGGCCTTCTGGACCTGTTGTTCCATCGTCACCGGAATGTCTTCCGGGAAATCTTCCGGCATCCATTCGGGGCCGTACGGCGCGACGGTGATAACGACCTTGTCCTGGTTCTCGGGGTGCAGCGAATCGTCTAGGAATTGCATGTTGGCTCCAGCAATTTGAGTCTGATGGGCAGGGTGCGGCGGGTCGATACGTCTGATCGGTCAGGCGCGTCGCCGCACGGATCGGGTGCGTGTCAACTGATCCCATCGTAGTGGAGAGAAGTCCCGTGCAACCCTCTCGCGACGGGAGGGGCCGGCGCGCCGCCGGGAGGGGCGATCCGCCGCGCTCGCCCCCTCTCTCCGCGAGAGGGGTTCGGCGCGCGTGCTTTCCGTATTCTTTCAGCATGAGTTCACGCGCCATGGCGATGTCCTGGACACGCGGAGAACCGGGCCACGCGGTCGAACGCGTGCCACATCAATCGCGCCGGCGTCGATGGACGCGGGCTTTCAGTAGAAACGGCGGCGCGCGAGCCATTCGTGTCGTCGCCGGAACGCAAGGCAACAACATGAGCACCATCGAATACAGCATGGCGACGATCGAAACGTTCGTCGGCCAGGAACTGGGCGTGTCGGACTGGATCGTCGTCGATCAGGCGCGCATCGAGACATTCGCGCATTGCACGGGCGACATGCAGTGGATTCACGTAAACGAAGAGCGCGCCAAACGCGAGAGTCCGTTCGGCGGCACGATCGCGCACGGCTATCTGACGCTCTCGCTGCTGGCGACGCTCGCGATCGAGGTCGGCCTCATTCCGGCGGATGCGTCCGCCGCGCTGAATTACGGGCTGGACAAGGTGCGCTTCATGACGCCGGTCAAGTCCGGCGCGCGGGTGCGCTGCCGCGTGGTGCTGAGCGCGGCGGAAAGGAAGGCCGGCGGCCGCATTCTGGTGAAAACGGACTGTGAGCTGCAGATCGAAGGCGAGGAGAAGCCGGCGCTGATCGCGCAAACGCTCGCGATGCTCGTGGCGTGACCGCCCGGTGTGGAGGAGACAGAAATGAAAGTACGGAGACTGGAATGGCAGTGAACATGAGCAGCGAAAACGACGGCCTCACGGCCAGTGCAACCGACGGCATGCTCGGACCCAATCCGTTCGTCGGGCTGCGCGCGATCGACATGTTCGCCGCCGCCGGGCAGATCGGCGCTCAGGCGATGTTGCATCCCGCGCTGCTGATGAGCCAGACCGCGACGCTCGTCCGCGATCTGGTCGCGGCGGCGAGCGGCAAGGAGGCCGGTCCGCCCGGGCAGGGCGACAAGCGCTTCGCCGATCCGGCGTGGCGCGAGCAGGCGCTATATCGCACGACGCTGCAAGGCTATCTGGCATGGCGCGACGCGCTGGCCGGATTCGTTGAGCGCTCGGCGCTCGACGACGCGAACAAGCAGCGCGCGCAGTTCGTGATGTCGCTTGTTACGGATGCGCTCGCGCCGACCAACACGCTGGCGGGCAATCCCGCGGCGCTCAGAAAGCTCGTCGAGTCGCGCGGCGCGAGTGTCGTCGCCGGCATGAGGAACATGCTCGCCGATGCGATCGGCAACAAGGGCATGCCCTCGCAGGTCGACAAGCGCGCGTTTCGCGTCGGCGAGAATCTCGCGAGCACGCCCGGCGCGGTCGTGTTCCGCAACGAAGTGCTCGAACTCATCCAGTACACGCCGGCGACGCAGAGCGTGCACGCGCGGCCGCAACTGATCGTGCCGCCGCAGATCAACAAGTTCTATATCTTCGATCTGTCGAAGAACAAGAGCATCGTCGAGTATCTGGTGAAGAGCGAGTTCCAGGTGTTCGCCGTGAGCTGGCGCAATCCCACCGAGGCGCAGCGCGACTGGGACATGGACACGTATGTCGCCGCGCTCGTCGAAGCGATCGACGCGGTGCGCGACATCACCGGACACGACGACGTGAACCTGCACGGCGCGTGCTCCGGCGCGATGACGATCTCCGCGCTGCTCGGCCATCTGGCGAGCCGCGGCGACAAGACGGTCAACGCGGCCACGCTGATGGTGGCGGTGCTCGACAGCACATCGGAGTCGCAGTTGGGGCTGTTCACGACGCCCGAGGCCATCGAGGTCGCCAAGCGCAACAGCAAGGCGAAGGGCGTGCTGCCCGGCGAGGACATGGGCCGCGTGTTCGCGTGGATGCGACCCAACGATCTCGTCTGGAGCTTCTGGGTCAACAACTATCTGATGGGCGAGGCGCCGCCGGCGTTCGACATCCTCTACTGGAACAACGACGCGACACGCCTGCCCGCGAAGCTGCACGGCCAGCTGCTCGACATCTTCACGCGCAACCTGTTCAGCGAGCCCGGCAAGCTGACGGTGCTCGGCACGCCGGTCGATCTGTCGAAAGTCACGTGCGACACCTACGTGCTGGCGGGCATGACCGATCACATCACGCCGTGGAAAGGCGTCTACAACACGGCGCGCGCATTCGGCGGCAAGACGCGCTATGTGCTGAGCTCGAGCGGCCATATCCAGAGCCTGATCAATCCGCCGGGCAATCCGAAGGCGAAGTTTTTCCGTAACGATGAACTGCCCGACGACGCCGACGCATGGCTCGCCGGCGCCCGCCCCGAAGCGGATTCGTGGTGGAGCGACTGGCGCGAGTGGCTCGCCCGGCGCTCCGGCGAACTGCGCCCAGCGCCCCGCGCGCTCGGCAGCCGGCGGCACAAGCGACTGGCCGACGCGCCGGGAACGTACGTCGTCGAGGCGTGATTCGAAGCGGCCCGTCGACACTCACATGAGACAAGAACGATGAAGAATGTGCGCGCACCGGAAATACAGACCGTCTCGCTCGACGGCCAGCTGCTTCGCGTCGGCATCTGGCGCGGCAGCGATGCTTCGCCGCCGCTCGTCGTCTTCAACGGCATCGGCGCCAATCTCGAACTGATACAACCGTTCGCCGATGCGCTCGGCGACGTCGAGGTCGTCATCTTCGATATTCCCGGCGTGGGCGGATCGCCCGTGCCGCTCGTGCCGTATCGCTTTTCCACGCTCGCGGTGATGACCGACAAGCTGCTCGCGAAGCTCGGCTATGCGGGACCGGTGGATGTCCTCGGCGTCTCATGGGGCGGCGCGCTGGCGCAGCAGTTCGCGCATCTGTATCCGTACCGCTGCCGCAGGCTGGTGCTGGCCGCGACGTCGCCGGGCGTCATCATGGTGCCCGGCCGGCTTTCCGTGCTGACGAAGCTGGTCGGAGCGCGCCGCTACCGGGATCCGGATTATCTGCGGGAAGTCGGCGCGGAGATCTACGGCGGCGCTTATCGGCACGATCCCGCGCTGCTCGAAGAACACGGCCGTCACATCCGCGCGCCCGGCGGACGCGGCTACCTGTATCAACTGCTGGCCGCATGGGGATGGAGCAGCCTGCTGTGGCTCGGTTCGCTGCGCCAGCCGACGCTCGTCATGCACGGCGACGACGATCCCATCATTCCGCTCGTCAACGCGCAAATTCTTGCGGGCCGCATCCGTCGCGCGACGCTGCACGTCATCGAGGACGGGCATCTGTTTCTCATCACGCGCACGCGGGAAGTCGGTCCGCTGGTGCGCAGTTTCTTGCTGAGCGAGTAGCGGCGCGGCAGCGTGATTCATGAAGCGAAACAATGGATGCGCGCGGCCCGGCGTCCGTTGAGTGAGCCCTGGATCGCGCGGGATCGTCA
Source organism: Caballeronia sp. J97 (assembly GCF_905220305.1). Classification (NCBI taxonomy): domain Bacteria; kingdom Pseudomonadati; phylum Pseudomonadota; class Betaproteobacteria; order Burkholderiales; family Burkholderiaceae; genus Caballeronia; species Caballeronia sp. J97. The sequence continues at coordinate 89,927 of NZ_CAJMZL010000010.1, forward strand.
ATATTCCGGGTTGCCGTTTTCCGCCGCGGTCGCATAGAGTGTGTTGAGAACATCGTGCGTTTTCCCGACGAGGATCTGCATGGCTTCGCGCCCCGCAGTCGTCGACGTCCTGTATTCATGGCGTTCCAAGAGATTCGGTTCTCTCGGTCTTGACTGGAGCAGGCAAATGAAGAAGATGCTTATTACCGGTGCGACGACGATGATCACGCTGACGAGCGCAGCCCATGCGCAGAGCAGCGTCACGCTCTATGGGCTGATCGACGCGGGCGTGACCTACACGAGCAACGAAATCACCGGCACGGGGGGTGGACACAGCAACTGGCAGATGACGAGCGGCGCGGTGCAGGACAGCCGATGGGGCCTGCGCGGCGCCGAAGACCTGGGCGCGGGTCTGAAGGCCGTGTTCACCCTCGAAAATGGCTTCAACGTGAACAACGGACAGTACTCGTCGGGTAGCCGGATCTTCAACCGTCAAGCGTATGTCGGGGTATCGAGCCGCGACTACGGCGCGCTCACGCTGGGCCGTCAGACCGACGGCATGGTCGACTTCGTCGCGCCGCTTTCCCTGACCGGCACGGAGTTCGGGGGCACGCATTTCGCGCATCCGTTCGACATCGACAATCTGAACGACTCGTTCCAGATCAATAACGCCGTGAAGTACATGAGCCCGGATTTCGCCGGCTTCAGGTTCGGCGCGTTGTACGGCTTTTCCAATCAGGCGGGCGGCTTCACCAACAATCGCGCGTATAGCTTCGGCCTGTCTTACGTGCGAGGAGCATGGAACTTCGCTTTCGGCTATCTCCAGCTCAACAGCTCCGCGCGCACGCCGGGCCAGTTGAACGCGAACGGCGCGGTGACCGACACCACCGCCTCATCGCTGCAGGGCGTGCTCTCGACGAGCGCCGTGCCGGTCGGCGTGCTCGCCGACAGTCAGAAGACATTGGGCGTGGGCGTGAACTACTCGTTCGGCCCGGCCGTCGCGGGCTTCGTCTATACGCAGAGCAAGCTCACACGATTCTTTCAGACGAACCTGAGCGCGAATTTCCAGAACTTCGAAGGGAACATTCGCTACGCGCTGACACCGGCGATCGAGCTCTCGGGCGCGTACACCTATTCGCGCGCGGGCGGAAACGGAGGCGGCGGCATTCCCCACTGGAACCAGTTGAGCGCGATGGCCGACTACCGTTTCTCGCGGCGCACCGATGTCTATGTTCAGGGCGCATGGCAGCGCGTCAGCCCGAGCGGCACTTCACCGTTGGGCGTGGCCTGGATTAACGGCGTGAGCGACCCGTCGTCCACGACGACTCAGCTTCAGGCCACGGCCGGAATAAGGCATCGCTTCTGACGTCTCGCATACCGTTGGATCAGCAGTATGACCGGAGGATTTCAATGCGCGTCCACTTCTCGCTGCCTGTGCTTGCGTTGTCGCTTCTCGCCGCCGGGTGCAACACGCCGCCCATTCCCGCCGGCAAGCCCGTCGATATTCCCACGGCGCTGCAGAACGTTCTGCAAGGCCTGTGCGATTTCAAAAAGGCTCAGGCAGCCGGTCAGCAAGACTATGGCGTCGCAATCGACGCGGTGACCGTGGAACTGGATTTGACCGTCGACGGCGCGCAGACGCCGCCTGTGGCCGTGGCGCCGGACATCAAGTTCATCCCGACGGTCAGCTATGGCCACATCATCACGGCGACGACGGGAAGCAAACTTCTCGTTTCGCTCAAGAATGTCGGTGGCTCCGGCATGAAGTGCGGGGCGTCCGCGCCTGCGAAATAGGTCGAATCTTCGCAATCCTGCGAGCGCCTGCCCCACCGGCTGCCGCGCTGCACGAATCCGTCCGCATGCTATCTTTTGAAAGGTCTGGAGAGCTTCCGCCCAGGAGAGATCGTGGACGTCGCCGCGTGGCTGCGCAGCCTCGGAATGGAACGGTACGAGCGGGCGTTTCGCGAAAACGCCATCGACGCGGACGTCCTCGGCAATCTTACGGCCGACGATCTTAAGGAACTGGGTATCGCCTCGGTCGGCCATCGTCGCAAACTGCTCGATGCGCTGGCCGGGCTGCGAGAGCGGAACACGCCCGGCCGAGCGGCCGCGAATCTGGACGAGGCGCAGGGAGAACGGCGGCAGGTCGCCGTGCTTTTCGCGGATCTCTGCGGCTTCACGGACATGAGCCGGCAAATCGACCCCGAGGATGTGCTCGCCGTGCTCGAACGCTACTTCGAGCAGGCCGATCGCATCATCGGGCAGCACGGCGGGCGCGTCGACAAGCATGTCGGCGATTCCGTCATGGCGGTGTTCGGCGCGCCGGTATCGCACGGGAATGACGTCGAGCGCGCGGTGCGGGCGGCGCTCGCTATCGGCGACGCGATGCCCGGCCTGTCGCGCAGCCTCGCACGCCCGGTTTTCGCGCATATCGGCATTGCCGGCGGCGTGGTCGTCGCGAGCGGCACCGGCAGCGCCGCGCACAGGGAATACACCGTCACCGGCGAGACGGTCAACCTCGCCTCGCGTCTCACCGATGCGGCCGGGCAAAGCGAGATCCTGATATCGGAAGCCGTGCGGCAGTGTCTGGCCGATCGTCTCGACTGCGCCGAACGCGGCGCGCTGGCCGTCAAGGGTTTCACCGGGCCGGTGACGGCATGGCGCGTGGACGGCTTTCGGCGTTTCACCCGGGACCGGCCGTTCGTCGGCCGCCGCGACGAGCTGCGGCAGTTTCGCTCGATCCTCCGATCGTGCCGCGAGACCGGCGCAGGACGAACGCTTCTGCTGAGCGGCGAGGCGGGGATCGGCAAGACGCGCCTGCTCGAGGAATTCGAGCGCGAAGCTCGCGACTCGGGATTCGCCTGTCATGGCGGTCTCGTGCTCGATTTCGGCGCGAGCACCGGGCAAGGCGCGATGCAATCCGTCGTGCGCGGCCTGCTGGCGCCCGACGGGCACGGTGACGGCAAGGCTATCGGGCGGGCGGTCGCCGATGGTCTGATCGATGCCGGCGACGCGCTCTTTCTCGACGATCTGCTCGATATCCCGATGCCGCTCGAAGATCGGACCATCTACGAAGCGATGGACAACGCGACGCGCATGCGCGGCCGGCGCAACGTCGTGACCCGGCTCGTGCAACGCTCGAGCCTGCGGCAACCGAGGGTGCTTTCCATCGAGGATGTTCATTGGGCGGACGTATCGACGCTGCGGGATCTCGCGGCGCTCTCCGCGACGGCCGCGGCGTGTCCTGCCGTGCTGGTGCTGACCGCGCGGCCCTCCGGCGAAGCGTTCGATGAAGCGTGGCGCGCGGCGAACGGCGCGCCCTGTTCGCTCGTCGATCTCGGTCCGCTGAGCGCCGGCGAGGCGCAAGTCATGGCCGAATCGTTTCCCGATGCGCAGGCCGATCTGGCGGCGCGTTGCATCGCGCGGGCAGCGGGCAACCCGCTTTTTCTCGAGCAGTTGCTCAACCATGCGGAAGACGGCGCGGGCACCGGCGTGCCCGGGTCGGTGCGAAGTCTCGTGCAGGCGCGGCTCGACCGGCTCGATCCCGCAGGCAAGATCGTCCTGCAGGCGGCCTCGGTGCTCGGCCAGCGCTTCGAGAAAGATACCGTCGAACATCTGGTCGATGGGCATGCCGCCGGCGCTGCATTCGAACCTTTGGTGATCGGTCGCCTGTTGCGACGTCAGGGCGCGGGATTCATCTTCCACCACGCGCTCATTCGCGACGCCGTCTACGACGGGCTGCTCAAAAGCCGGCGTCGCGAGCTGCATCGTCGCGCCGCGCTGTGGTACGGCGAGCGCGATCCGGTCCTGCGGGCCGAGCATCTCGACCGCGCGGCGGACCGCGAGGCGGCGCTCGCCTATTGCGACGCGGCGCGCTCGCAGGCGTCCGCGTACCATCATGAAGCCGCGCTCCGGCTCGTCGCGCGAGGACTCGAGCTTGCGGAAGCGGACAGCGACCGCGTTGCGCTCGAATGCCTGCGCGGCAATATCCTGCACGACGTGGGCGACATGACGTCGGCGCTCGCGGCATTCGAAACGGCCCTCGCGATCGCCACGACCGATGCGCAGCGCTGCCACGCATGGATCGGGCGCGCCACCGTGAAGCGCGTGATAGACGATCTCGATGGCGCCTGGGCCGATCTCGCCCACGCCGCGGACGCCGCCACCGCCGAAGGCTTGCGGCGCGAGCAGGCGCGCATTCACTTCCTGCGCGGCAATCTGTGTTTCCCGCGCGGCGATATCGACGGCTGCGTGCGCGAGCACGAGCGCAGCCTGGCGCTCGCGCAGGAAGCGGGCGACCCGGAGCAGGAAGCGGCCGCGCTCGGCGGACTCGGAGACGCGGCGTACATGCGCGGGCGGATGATCAGCGCGCACGACGCGTTCAGCCGCTGCATCGAACTGTGCCGGCGTCACGGGTTCGGGCGGATCGAGGTCGCCAATCTGCCGATGCACGCGATCACGGCCTGGTTTGCCGGCGAGGCGAAAGCAGGGCTCGACGCCGCGCTTGCGAGCGTCGCCGCGGCGCAAAAGGCCGGTCATCTCCGGGCGCTCGCCGTCGCGCATCATGGCGCGTGGCATTGTCTTTACGATCTCGCGCAATGGGATCGCGCCTGGGAGCATGTCGGCCCGGCGCTCGCATGCGCGCGCGAGTTGAAGTCCCGTCGATTCGAAGGCGAGGCGTTGGCGTTGCGTGCGCAGTTGCATCGTGTGGCCGGCCGCCGGCGCGAAGCGCTCGACGACATAGAAGAGGCGCTGTCGATCAGCCGGGAGACCGGCATGGCGTATCTGGGCGCGGCGTATCTCGGCACCCTTGCGCGCGCGACGGACGACATCGCCGTCTTCGAGAGCGCACTCGCGCAAGGAGAAGCCGTGCTCGCCGCCGGCGCGGTGAGCCACAACCACTTTCTCTTTCGACGTGACGCGATAGACGCATGCCTCGAACGGAGACGCTGGGACGCGGCCGCGCATCACGCCGCGGCGCTGGAAGATTACGCGCGCCGCGAGCCGTCGCCCTTTTCGGCGTTCGTCGTGGCTCGCGCACGCGCGCTCGTCGCGTATGGAAAAGGCGACCGGGATGCGGCATCGTTGCAGGCGCTTCGGCGGCTCGAACAGGCGGGCGAAGAGGCCGGCTTTGTCTACGCGCTCGAGGCAATCCGTGGCGCACTGTCCAGCGAGACGAATCTTCGTTGATCGCCGAGATCAACCAGTGAGCGGCCGATGAGGACGGCGATCATGTCGAACGAGTGGATGCATCGGATAAAACTCTTTGTGCAACGATTCTGGCAGCCGACTAGCGCGTGCATGACGTGCATGCCCGGTAGCTGGGGCAATTTCGCGAGCGTCGCCCACTGGGCGATCGCGTTCAAGACCGGGCTGCTCACCGGGCTGCTCGCCGTGCTTCTGACCTTCACGCCCGCCGCGAAGCTCTATGGAAACCGCTACGGGAACGCGGCGCTCGTCGGCCTGCTGACCATGATCGGCGATACCTATGCGCATACAAGCCACTACCGTCTGCCTTACGTCGAGCATGTGCTGACAGGCATTGTCTCGGGGCTTCTGGCTCTGATCGCGGCGTATCTCCTCGAAGATCGCGCGCGACGCATCCGCGCGGCCTGGGCGCGCGTTTTCGGCTAGCGCCGGAATCCGTCTACTCCGCGATGCGAACGGCGACGTCGGCGGCCGCGAGGCTCTCGGCCATCCATTCGGGCGGCGGGGCATCGGTGAAGAGCGCATCGATCTGACCGAGATGCCCGAGCTTCACCAGCGCGGCGCGGCCGAACTTCGAGTGATCCGCGACGAGAAACACCGTGCGCGACTGCTCGATGATCGCCTGCGCCACGCGCACTTCGGCGATATCGAAGTCGCGCAGCGTGCCGTCCTCCTCGATGCTCGAAATGCCGATGATCCCGAAGTCCACCTTGAACATCCGGATGAAGTCGACGGCCTGCTCGCCGACCACGCCCTTGTCGCGCGCGCGCACGGTTCCGCCCGCGACCAGCAGTTCGGCGTCGGACTCGTCCGCGAAAATGTTCGCCACGTTCAGATTGTTCGTGATGACGCGTAGGCCCGTGTGCTGACGCAGCGCACGGGCGACTTCCTCCGTCGTCGTGCCGAGATTGATGAAGAGCGTCGCCTGATTCGGAATCTCGGACGCGACGAGCCTCGCGATGCGCCGCTTTTCGTCGAGGTACATCTGCTGGCGCGCCGTGTAGGCGGTGTTCTCCGAGCTCGTCAGCGCGCTCGCGCCGCCGTGATAGCGGCGCAACAGGTTCTGGTTGGATAGCCAGTTCACGTCGCGACGGATGGTCTGCGGCGTGACCTGGAACTGCGCGGCGAGATCTTCGATGGTCGCGAAGCCGTCCCGGGCGACACGGTCGAGCAGCGCGCGCTGCCGGCCGTTGAGTGCTTGATCGGATGTCGTCAAATTGCGCAAAATCGCAAAAAAATGAAAATTGTCGGATGCGGCAGTGTACGACGAAAACGCACTGCGGCCCTAAGGGCGTCGTCCGATATGACCGCCGCGCGATGCCGATGCGCGCAGGCAGCCGCCTTTTCGCCATCCGTGCCCGGTGTTAGGATGATTGAAAACGAATCCACACATTCGTTTACGAACATAACAAAAACCGATTGTCAGGAGTCGGCGGCATGAGCCAGCAACGTTTCATCCTCGCGCTCGATCAGGGAACAACGAGTTCCCGCGCAATGCTCTTCGCCCGTTCGGGCGGCGTCGTCGCGAGCGCGCAGCGCGAATTCGCGCAGCACTATCCGCAGCCCGGCTGGGTCGAGCACGATCCGCGCGACATCTGGCAATCGCAACTCGAGGTCGCGCGGGAGGTCATGCGCAAGGCCGGCGCGCAGGCTTCGGAGATCGCGGCGATCGGCATCGCGAACCAGCGCGAGACCACGCTCTTGTGGGACCGGCAGACCGGCGCGCCCATCGGGCCCGCGATCGTATGGCAGGACAGGCGCACCGCCGCGCACTGCGCGCGCTTGCTCGAAAGCGGCGCGCAGACGCTGATCGGGCAGAAGACCGGTCTGCGCATCGATCCGTACTTTTCCGCGACGAAGCTCGCGTGGTTGCTCGACAGCGCGCCGGGTCTGCGGGCGCGGGCGCGTCGTGGCGAACTGGCCTTCGGAACCGTCGATAGCTGGCTCGTGTGGCAGCTCAGCGGCCAGCGCGCGCACGTGACGGACATATCGAACGCCGCGCGCACCGCGCTCTTCGATATCCACGCATGCGAGTGGGACGACGAACTGCTCGCGCTCTTCGATATCCCGCGCGCCGTGCTGCCCGCCGTGATGCCTTCGAGCGGCCTCATCGCGCATACGGACGCCGCGTTGTTCGGCGCGGCCATTCCGGTCACGGGCGTCGTCGGCGATCAGCAGGCCGCGACCTTCGGCCAGGGATGCACCGAGCCCGGTCTCGTGAAGAACACGTACGGCACCGGCCTTTTCATGCTGATGAACACGGGCGCGGAACCGGTCGCGTCGCAGCATCGTCTTCTGACGACCATCGGCTGGCAACGCGACGGCCGTCTCACGTATGCGCTGGAAGGCGCCGTCTTCATGGGCGGCGCGATCGTTCAATGGCTGCGCGACGGTCTCGGCATCATCGAGCGCGCGCAGGACGTGGGCGCGCTGGCGGCGCAATGCGCGTCGAGCGAAGGCGTCGTGCTCGCGCCGGCCTTCGCGGGGCTCGGCGCGCCGTATTGGGATCCTTATGCGCGCGGCACGCTGCTCGGCATGACGCGCGGCACGACGCGCGCGCATATCGCACGGGCCGCGCTCGAAGCCATCGCACTCCAGACGGTCGATGTCCTCGCCGCAATGGAGGCCGATGCGGGCATCGCGGTGAGCGAGCTTCGCGCGGACTGCGGCGCGTCGCAAAACGACTTGCTGATGCAGATTCAGGCCGATCTGCTCGACAGACCCGTCGTGCGCCCGCACATCACCGAGACGACCGCGTTGGGCGCAGCCCGGCTCGCGGGGCTCGGCGCGGGTTTCTGGTCCGATCACGACGAGATCACGCGCGCATGGCCTGCCGCGCGGCGCTTCGAACCCGCGATGTCCGCGGACGAGCGCGAAGCCCACATCGCACGATGGCATCGCGCGATCGAGCGCACGCGCGGCTGGGAAGCACCCGCCGCCCGAGCCACTTCCGCGGCGGTCTGACATGCGAGTCATCACGCCTTCCGACCGCGCATCGCTGCTGCGCGAACTGGACAAAACGCCGCTCTTCGATGTCGTCGTGATCGGCGGCGGCGCGAGCGGCCTCGGCACGGCCGTCGATGCGGCGTCGCGCGGCTATCGAACCTTGCTGCTGGAGGCGCGCGATTTCGCCAAGGGCACGTCCAGCAAGGCGACCAAGCTCGTGCATGGCGGCGTGCGCTATCTCGCGCAAGGCAACATCCCGCTCGTTCGCCATGCACTGCGCGAGCGCGGCCTGCTCGCGCGCAACGCGCCGCATCTCGTGCAGGCGCTCGGTTTCATCGTTCCGGCGTATCGCTTCGGAGACAAGCTGATCTACGGCGCGGGGCTGAAAATGTACGACTGGCTCGCGGGCTCGTTGAACCTCGGCGCGAGCCGAAGCCTGAGCCTCGCGCAAACGCGCGCGAAATCGCCGATGCTCGCCGACTCCCTCGACGGCCACGCGTTGCGCGGCGGCACGCTCTACAGCGACGGCCAGTTCGACGACGCCCGTCTCGCCATCGCGCTGATGCGCACGCTGTTCGATCTCGGCGGCGTCGCGCTGAACAATGCCGCCGTGCGCGGGGTCGGCTTCGATCGCGCGGCGGGGCATCATCGCTTGACGGTGACCGACGTCGAAACGGGCGACACCTTCAGCGTCGGCGCCCGCTGCCTCGTCAATGCGACGGGCGTCTGGGTCGATTCGATCCGCGCGATGGCCGAGCCTGGCGCGCGCCCGATCGTCGCGCCGAGCCAGGGCGTTCACCTGACCTTGCCCGCGCGCTTCCTGCACAGCAACGAGGCGATTCTCGTGCCGAAGACGAAGGACGGCCGCGTGCTGTTCATCGTGCCGTGGCACGGCCATGCGATCGTCGGCACGACGGATACGCCGCGTCAGGACTTGCCGCTCGACCCGCGCGCGAGCGACGAAGACATCGACTTCATTCTCGCGGCGGCGGGAGATTATCTGTCGGTGAAACCGACCCGCGACGATGTCCTGAGCGTCTGGGCCGGGCTGCGACCGCTCGTGAAGGGCGACGGCCAGGCGTCGACGGCGGCGCTGTCGCGTGAACATACGATCGAAATGAACGCGACGGGCATGATCACCGTGACGGGCGGCAAGTGGACGACGTATCGGCTGATGGCGCAGCAGGTCATCGATCTCGCGGTCGCGAAGCGCCTGTTGCCCGATGCCCCGTGCCTGACCGCGTCGCTGCCGCTGCACGGCGCGACGGCCGAGCAGCACGGCTGTTACGGTTCCGACGCCGCGCTGGTCGCGCGGCTGCCGGGCGCGCGCAACGTGCTGGTGAAGGCGAGCGGGCTGACCGAGGCGCAGACGCGCTTCGCCGTTAGGGCGGAACTCGCGCGTGGCGTCGAAGATGTGCTGGCGCGGCGCAATCGCGCGCTGTTTCTCGATGCCGCCGCTGCCCGCGATGCCGCGCCGGAAGTCGCCCGGATCGTCGCGGAAGAGCTGGGGCAGAGCGCGCAGTGGCAGTCCGACGAGATCGCGCGTTTCGACGCCTTCGCGCGAACCTGGATGTTGTCGTAGCGGCCCGATACACGACCGGCGAGGCGTGAATGCTTCGCCGGCCGCTGCGCATCAGAACGCGTGGCGTATGCCCACCATCGCGACGAACTGCGACGGTCCCGACGAAGGCGACGTGTTCTGGGAGTCGCCGACGACCGCCACCGCATTCGCGATGACCGTGCCGCCCGCGCCGCCCGACGCGACGAGCGACTGGCCGTGCGCCCGCTGATACGCCTGCAGCGCATAGAACGTGGTGCGCGCCGACAGGCTGTACGTCTCCTCTAGCGAGATCTGGTGATACTGCGCCGGATCGGCGATGCCGTTCGACTTGCTCGCGCGCGTATAGCTGTAGCCCGCCGCGACATTCACCGCCGGCGTGAAGCGGTAAGTGGCGATCGCGCCGTAGCTGTTGAACACCGCTTCGTCGGCGAAGAGCGAGCGCGCGCCCGGCGCGTACCGCACGTTCGAGTAATTGAGGCCGAGCATCAGATCGTCGTACGTGTAGCGCGCGGCCGCCGCGATCAGCTGGGCGCTCTGTGCGCTCGCGTAGCCGTTGTTCACCGGCGAGTTGATCGCGAAGGTGCCGAGCGCGGGGCTCGTCGCGATGTCTTTCAGCTTCACGTAGCCCGCTGCGATAGACACCGGCTTGTAGTCGTAGCGCAGCGCGGCGCTGAAATTGCTGCCGCTCGCGATGCTGCCCGGCACGCCGCCCAGACCGTATTGCGCGCTGAACGCAAGCCCCGCGATGACCGGCGACGCATACGTGACCGCGTTGTTGAAGCGCAGCGTGGTGTCGAGGGCATCGACGTCGCCGGGATGCGCGCCGGTCGCGCCGGTCAGCACGCCGGTCGGCCCGAGCGCGCCGACCATGCTGAAGTAGGGCGTGTACTGGCGGCCGAGGGTCAGCGTGCCGTAGCGGTCGTTGCTCAAGCCCGCGTAGGCTTGCCGGTTGAAGAGCGTGCCTGCGCTGGCTTGCGCGCCCGTCAGCGAATTGAAGCCGCTTTCGAGACGGAAGATGGCCTTGGTGCCGCCGCCCAGATCCTCCGCGCCGACGAGGCCGAACTTGCTCGCCTGCAGATTGCCCTGGCTCATGTAGATGTTGGAGTGCCCGCGCTGATTGTTCACATAGGCGAACGCGTTATCGACGACGCCGTACAGCGCGACGCTGCTCTGGGCGGCCGCGGCGCCGGAAAGCGCGGCGGTTGCAAGTGAAAAGGACGTGAGGACGCCTGCGCGCACGCGCGCGCGATTCGAAGACTTCATTGCTCGTTATTTTTCCGTGAAGGGTGAGGGAATCACGCCGCGAGGCGCAGCGTGATATGACGCCAGCCGTCGGCGATGCGCTCGCCGGTCGATTCGCCGGTCGTGCAGATCACACGTCGCGCGTCCGATGCGGGCACGCTCACGCGGACTTCGTCCTGCACGCGCGGCATCGGGCCGTGACGTTCGATCGCGATGCGCAGATTCTCCGCATCGCTTTCGATGACGACGCTCCAGCGCCCTTGCAGGCCATCGCGCCAGGCTTCGCTGACGCCGTCGTCTTCGATGCATTCGCCGCGCGCGACGCCGACGCCCGCGCAAGGCAACGCGATGAACGCGCGTTCGTCGGCCGGACGCGCGAAGTGCTGCTCGGCGATGTTCAGCGCGATCACGTGGCCTTCGCGGATCAGCATGACGGGGCGATCGGGCGGCGCGGGCTGCGTGATGATCTGGCCGCCGTCGAAGACTTCGCCGCTCCAGTACGACGCCCAGCGGGCGCCCATCGGCAGCCAGACGCGGCGCTCGCTCTGGCCGGCTTCGACGACAGGCGCGACGAGCAGCGACGCGCCGAGCATCATGTCGTCGCCATCGGCGAGGCAGCGCGGATCGTCGGGAAATTCGGCGAACATCGGACGCAGCACGGGTTCATAGGCCCGATGCGATTGCCACAGCAGTTCGTACAGGTAGGGAATGAGCCGGTACCGCAGCTTGATCAGCCCCGCGATGACTTCCGTGGTTCCCGGATACATCCACGGCTCGTTGACGGTGCCGTCGTCGTTCCACGAATGAATCGAAAAGCGCGGCAGGAAGATGCCGAACCCGACCCAGCGCGACAGCAGCTCCGGATCGGGCGCCGGCCCCGCGAAGCCGCCGATGTCGTGCCCGTTGTTCGACACGCCCGACATCGCGAGGCCGAGGCCCATCTTCAGATTGAAGCGCAGCGTTTCCCACGACGTGTAGTTGTCGCCGGACCACGTCTGCACATAGCGATGCATGCCGACACCGCCCGAACGCGACACGAGAAACGGCCGCACGTCCGGCGCATGTTCTCGCTGCGCGTCGCGCGAGGCGCGCATCATCAGGTTTGTCTGCAGCACTTTGGCCTCGCGCGCGGGGAACGCCTTGCCGAAGCCGCGTGCGATGGCGTTCGGGCTCCAGATCTCGAACTCGTTGTTGTCGTTCCAGGTCGCGGCGATGCCGTGACGCAGCAGGCTGTCTTTCACGCGCGCTTTCCACCAGTCGATGGTTTGCGGATTCGTGAAGTCCAGATAGGCGCCGACTTCGTCCCAGAACTGCACCCATGCGGGATCGCCGTCGCGCGTTTCGATCAGCAGGCCCGCGTCGGCGACCGAATCGAACAGCGGATGATCCTGCAGCAGACACGGCTTGATGTTCGGGCACAGGCGCACGCCTTCGCGCAGATAGCTCGCGACGAAGCCGTCGATATCGGGAAACTTGTCGCGATTCCAGTTGAACACATATCGCTTGCCGCCGATCGACGTATAGCCCGACGACAGATGGAACGAGTCGCACAGGATGTCGTGCTCGCGGCATCGATCGATGAATTCGCCCATGCGCTTTTGCGCGTCGGGGGCGTCGGTGTAGCTCATCGTCGAGCCGGAGTAGCCGAGGCCCCACTTCGGCATCCATGCGGGCCGGCCCGTCAGCCATGTGAAGCGGCGCACGGCGGCGAGCGGCGTATCGGGCGATGCGATGAAGTAATAGTCGAGATCGCCATGCTCCGCGATGAAATGCCGATAGTGCCCGTGATAGTTGTCGAGCTCGCGGCCCATGTCGAAGCGGCAATCGGCGAGCGTGTCGTAGAAGAGGCCGAAGCCCGTCGACGTGTCGGGCTGCCACGTCACGTAGAACGGAATGTGCTTGTAGAGCGGATCGGTCGTGCGGGCGCTGTAGCCCATTGCGTCGACGTTGCGCATCTCGTAGCTTTGATTCGCGCGATCGAGCGAGCCCGCGCGCTCGCCGAGGCCGACGACCATCTCGCCCGGCTTGCGCTCGACGTAGTGATACACGCGCTCGTCCCACCAGCCGAAGTTGTACGCCTGCGTCTTGCGATCGCTCAAGACGTGACGCCACTGTCCGTCGCGCAGCAGATGCCACGAACAGAAGCCGCCGTCTAGCGCGACCGTCACGCGGACCTGCGCGGTTTCGACGACGACCCGGCCGGCATCGTCCGACAACGTGAACGGCGCGGGCGCGAAGCCGCTGGTGTCGTAACGGTCGCGTCCTTCGAGCGGCACGTCTTCCTGTCCGGGCGCGATCGCCCACGAGCGCGGTCCGCGCAGCTCGCCATGCGGCAGCACCAGCACGCGGATGATGTCGTCGGCGAGGACGAACAATTCGATGCGCGCTCCGTCGGCGGAGCTCAGCGCGACGCGGTTGCCCGCCCGCTCCGACACGGCGAAACGCGGACGATTCTTCAGGTTGGCCATGATGTGGTTCCGGTTGATTCGGTCTCAGGCGGCACGATGCGCCGCGGCGGGAGGATTCGCGTCGCTGCTCACGCCGCGCATCAGCACGATGAGCAGCGCCGCGCCGATCAGATCGAACGCGCCGAGCGCGGCGAAGAGCGGCGTGTAGCCGATCGAATCCGCGAGCGCGCCCACGACGAGCGAGAAGCCCAGTCCGCCGATCCACGCCGCCATGCCCGCGAAGCCCGCGGCGGTGCCGACTTCGCCGGGCTCGAAGACATCGGCGGCGAGCGTGTTGACGAGCGCGGAGATCATCTGATGCGCGAAACCGCCGACGCAGAACAGCGCGATGGCCTCGTACGGCGACGCGACGAGCCCGATGCACGCCGGCCCGATCATCATGAACGCGCCGAGCACGACGCCGGTGATGCGCGACGCGACGAGCGGCACGCGAAACCGCTTCATCAGGAATGGCGACAGATAGCCGCCGAACAGCCCGCCGAGATCGGCGGCGAGAAAGGGCAGCCACGCGAACATCGCGATGTGCTTGAGGTCCATGTGGCGCTCGGTGGCGAGATAGAGCGGAATCCAGAAGCTGAAGGTCTGCCACGCGGGCTCGGCGAAGAAGCGCGCCTGCGCGATCGCCCAGAAACGGCGCGTGCCGAGCACTTCACGGATGCGGCGTTTCTCGCCCGAGCGATGCGCGGGCGGTGTCTGGCCCTCGAAGATCGCGCGCTTTTCCTTCTCGCCGATCTTCGGATGCTCGCCCGGCGCGCGGTACAGCCAGTACCAGAACGCGGCCCAGACGAAGCCCATTGCGCCGGTCACGACGAACGCGCTTTGCCAGCCGTAGCGCAGGGAAAGGAACACGACGAGCGGCGGCGCGAGCAGCGAACCGAGCGAGGTGCCGGCGTTGAAGTAGCCCACCGCGACCGACTTCTCGCGATTCGGAAACCATTCCGCGACCACCTTCATGCCCGCCGGAATGGCGACGGCCTCCGACAGGCCCATGAGCCCGCGCAGCGCCGCGAGCGACAGCCACCCCGTGGCGAGCGCGTGGGCCATGCCCGTTGCCGACCAGAGGCACGCGAACAGCGCGAAGCCGAGCCGCAGCCCGATCACGTCGATGATGAGCCCGCACACGGGCTGCATGATCGTATAGCCGACCTGAAACGCGGCGACGACATACGAGTACTGCTGCGTGCTCATGCTCATGAGCGTTTTCAGCTCGGCGGCGATGACCCCGAGCGCGTTGCGCGAAAGATAGTTGACGATCGTGCCCGCGCAGACGAGCGCGATGATCCACCAGCGCAAGCCGATGACTGTTTTCAAGATTGAGTCTCCGTTGTTCTTGGCGGGCGGAAGTCGGCGCGTGCCGTGCCCGTTTCAGCCGGTTTCCGATGATCGAATTCGAATATTCCGCACCGTGAATCCGTCATTTATCGTACTACTGGTGGCCAAATTTATCGCAAATGCGACAAATAATTTCGTTTTGACGTTGGAATGTTCGTTTGCGCGCATCGCGGGTGGCGTGTCGAGGCCGGTCTCGGGGAAACGCCTACGCCCGATTTAGCCGGCCATTACCCTTTGTGCCCGCGGCTTCCTAAACTTGTTTCAAAAGGAGACGCCCATGTCAAAGCTCATTCACACGATGATTCGCGTGCAGGATCTGCAACGCTCGCTCGACTTCTATCGAAAGGCGTTCGACCTCGGCGTCGCGCATCGGCTGGACTTTCCCGACTTCACGCTCGCCTATCTGCGTAACGACGAAACGAACGCCGAACTCGAACTCACCTGGAACAAGGGGCGCGCGGAACCCTATACGCACGGCGACGGCTACGGTCACGTCGCGGTGAGCGTGCCGGATGTGAAGGCGGAGCGCGAGCGTCTGATCGGCATGGGCCTCGCACCCAACGACGTACGCGAATTCAAGAGCGACGACGGCTCGCTGATCGCGCGTTACTTCTTCATTCAGGACCCGGACGGCTACAAGATCGAAGTACTCGAACGGCACGGACATTACGAGTAGCAAACACTGTCGCAACAGGCAGAACCACATACATAAGTTGTTGCAGTGCCCCACAAGGAGAGAGACATGCGAGACACGATCATTCCGATCGTCGCGCAGCGGCGCGCGCACGACGGTGAACATCATCATGACCATGATGAAATCGCGGCGCCCCCGAAGATCGCGCTGACACGACGCGAATTCCTGCGCGGCAGCGGCGTGCTGGTCGGCACGATCGCCGCGACATCGATCTTCGCGAGCCTCGCGCCCAGCCGGGTCTGGGCGCTCGAAATGCAGGGCTTGAGCACGCATCAGGGCGAGGTGCTGCTGCAGGTCGCGCGGCAGATTTATCCGCATGCGACGCTCGATGACGCCGTGTACGCGCTCGTCGTCAAGGATCTCGACGCCAAGGCGAAAGCCGATCCCGCCGTGCGCCAGCAACTCGCCGATGGCGTCGCGCAGCTCGACGCCAAAGCCGGCTCCGACTGGACCAGACGCGGCGCGAACGACAAGGCGCAGGACGTCGCCGCGCTTGCTGGCACGCCGTTCTTCGGCACGGTCCGAAGCACCGCCGTGGTTTCCCTGTACAGCAATCCGCTGGCCTACGAGCACTTCGGCTACGGCGCATCGAAGGGCGATGGCGGTTATCTCAATCAGGGCTTCAACAATCTGTCCTGGTTGCCCGATCCGCCCGCGGCCGACAGCGGCCCGATTCCGAAAGACAGCTAACCCAATCGAGCGATCGGACGGAAAACGGAGACAGACATGTACACGGACAACAAGGTGCAGTTCAGGCACAACGACGATCACGTCGTGGTGATCATCGGATCGGGCGCGGGCGGCGGGACGCTCGCCAACGAACTCGCGCAGAAGGGCGTCGACGTGGTCGTGCTCGAAGCGGGCGCGCTGCACACGCAGGGCGATTTCGCGACGGAAGAGTGGAGCGCGTTCAAGCAGCTTTCGTGGCTCGACAATCGGACGACATCGGGCAACTGGCGCGTCGCGAAGGACTTTCCGAACCTGCCTGCGTGGATCTGCAAGACCGTGGGCGGCACGACCGTCCACTGGGCCGGCGCGAGCCTGCGCATCCAGCCGCACGAGTTCAAGGCGAAGACGACCTACGGCGACATACAGGGCGCGAATCTGCTCGACTGGCCGCTGACGCGCACGGAACTCGACCCGTACTACGACCGCGCCGAAAAGAAAATGGGCGTGACGCGCACGAACGGCAATCCGGGCCTGCCGGGCAACAACAACTTCAAGGTGATGTCGGCGGGCGCGACGAAGCTCGGCTACAAGGAATGCAACACCGGCCACATGGCGATCAACAGCACGGTGCGCGACGATCGCACGCACTGCTTCCAGCGCGGCTTCTGTTTTCAGGGCTGCCGCACGGGCGCGAAGTGGTCGACGCTGTACACCGAGCTGCCGCGCGCGCAGGCGACGGGCCGCATGGAATTGCGTCCGCAATCGCATGTCGTGAAGATCGAGCACGACGCGCGCGGCAAGGCGACGGGCGTCGTCTATTACGACAAGGACGGCAAGCTCCAGCGGCAGAAGGCGCGCGTCGTCGCGGTGGCGGGCAACGCGATCGAGACGCCGCGCCTGTTGCTCAACTCGCATTCGGGCAAGTTTCCCGACGGTCTCGCGAACGGCTCGGGCCAGGTCGGCCGCAACTACATGCGGCACACCACCGGCTCGGTCTACGGCGTGTTCAACGACAAGGTCGAGATGTTCAAGGGCACGACGATGGCCGGCATCATCGAGGATGAATCCGTGTTCGATCCGAAGCGCGGCTTCGCGGGCGGCTATCACATGGAGACGCTCTCGCTCGGGCTGCCGTTCTATGCGGCGTTTCTCGATCCGGGCTCGTGGGGCCCGAACTTCGCGGCGGCGATGGATCAGTATCAGTACACGGCGGGCATGTGGATCGTCGGCGAGGACATGCCGCGCGAGTCGAACCGCATCACGCTCAATACCGACGTGAAGGATCAGTACGGCTTGCCGGTGCCGAACGTTCACTTCGACGATCACCCGAACGACGAAGCGATGCGCCAGCATGCGTACAAGCAGGGCAGCGCGGTGTACGAAGCGGCAGGCGCGAAGGCGACGTATCTCGTGCCGCCGTATCCGTCGACACACAATCTCGGCACCGCGCGCATGAGCGCGAAAGCCGGCGACGGTGTCTGCAATCCGCATGGCCAGACGCACGAAGTGTCGAACCTGTTCATCTCCGATGGCAGCCAGTTCACGACGGGCGCTGCCGAGAACCCGACGCTCACCATCGTCACGCTGGCGATCCGTCAGGCCGACTACATCGCAGGGCAGATGAAGCAGCGCCGGGTTTGACGCGATTGCCGGCGCACGCGTAGCAGGGTAGCTTGTTGGTCGGCCGTCGTGCGCGAGCATGACGGCCCGTTTTCTGGAGGCTGACGTCATGTGCGGGGTATACATCAACGCCGATCCGATCCTCTATGAATCGCGCACGCGCTCGCTGCGCATTCATGGCGTGATCACCACGGTCCGGCTGGAAAATCTCTTCTGGGACGTGCTGCAGGAAATCGCCGG
Organism: Caballeronia sp. J97; assembly: GCF_905220305.1. NCBI lineage: Bacteria > Pseudomonadati > Pseudomonadota > Betaproteobacteria > Burkholderiales > Burkholderiaceae > Caballeronia > Caballeronia sp. J97. Next base: position 107,886 of record NZ_CAJMZL010000010.1, read on the forward strand.
GCGCGAAAATCTGACGACGAGCCAGTTCGCCGTCAAGCTCTACGACGAGCTGATCGCGCTGCGCGGCGAGGTGCCGACCAATTTCGCGTCGTTCCTGCGCGTGTGCTGTCTGCGCTATCTGTCGATGCGCGAAGGGAAGCCCGCGGCGGACAGCGAGGCGGCGGGCGCGGTGGCCTTGCGCGTGCTGAAGGCGGGGTAGCGGCCCCCGCCGCAAGCCGGTCAGAGACGCGCCACCTGGCACCATTGATAGGGGAAGTAGCCCTGGCCCATGTAGGCGTCGTAGGTCTTGCAGGTCGCGCCATCGAGACGCAGGCCGATCTGGTTCAGCGCCTGGTTGGCTTCCTTCAGCTGCCTCGCGATGTCGGCCTGCTCCCCGCTGTCGACTTCGGGCTTGAGCGCGACGGCGCATCGTTCACCCTTCGATGCACCCGCCGCGACATCGACCACCGTGGCCTGCGAGCTGACTTTCCCGACCAGCGATTTCATCCGGTCGCAGATGTAGGCGTGATCGGTCGCGCCCAGCGTTTCCATGAACGCGTTGAACTTCTGCACGCGCAAGAGTTTGTCCGCGCGCCAGCTCTTGTCGCCGCCGACGATGGCGTATATCTCTCCGCCGCGCTTGTCGAGCAGCGCCGAAAGGTCCTTCCAGTAGCCGACATCAGCGGGAAAATTGGCGTTCACGGCGGCGGCGGCGAGCGGCTTGGGAAACCACGGCAGGATCCACGCGACAGGCTGGCTCATGATGAGGACGGTTGCGGTTCCCGTTTGCTGCACGGACGGCACATCGACACGAAACGCTTCCTTCGCCCACGGTTCATGTCCCCAGCTTTTCTGGCTGATCACATTGCTCAGGAAGAGCGTCAGGCACAGCGTCCAGATCGCGACGGTGCGGGCCAGCGATTGCGAAAGCAGCCGGTGCAGCAGCATCCAGATCGCGAGCGGCATCAGGACTTCGATGGGACCGGTGTAACGATAGATCGAGAACAGTCTCATCCAGAGTACGTATGCGATGGCCATGAAGGCCAGCATATAAATGGCAACCGGACTGAGAGGGCGAACGTCCGGCGACAACTGTCGCGCCGCGCCGCGGCGTTTCAGATAGACGACGCCCAGCGCGATGAACAGCAGATAGGTCACCGGCCAGAGCAACGGATGGGCCGTGAAGTCTCCGAGGCGGCGGCCATGTATGGAAAAGACGAACGGCCACAGCAGATATTCGAACGCGCTCTTCGGCAGCCAGCGTAGAGCGCCTTGCGTCGCGGGTAGACCCGGTCTCATGACCCCGAGGTCGTCCGCGACATTGACGGGAGTGGACCAGTCGTTCGGAAACCACTGCGCGAACTGCGGGAAAAAGGGATTGCCGAAGGTTTGCCATAAACGAATCCACCACCAGCCTGCCGCCAGTGACATGCCGAGAGCGGCCGCCAATCCGAACACGACGACCAGGCGCAGGCGCTTCACAACCGTCAACGGCGCGAATAGGAACGACAGACAGAAGGCGAGCGCATACATGGCGTTGGTGAGCTTGATGCCGCAGGCTATCCCGGCCAGCATTCCCGCTCCGGCGAGCGCCCATGTCGCATGGCCTGTCATCAGCCGAGGCCAGCTTCTGACTATGATTGCGAGGGCTGCGATGCTGAACAGGGCGACGCTGTTGTCGCCCATCGACGTTCCCATGTTTTCGAGGAAGTTCGGGGTCAGCGTGCCGGCCAGCGCCAGGGCGACGCCGAGACGGCGCGGTTGAGCATAACCACTTTGCTCCAGCACATTGATCGCGATGATGCACAGCACCGCGAACGTCAGTCCGTGCCACGCGCCCAGAATCAAACCGGCGGCGGGCGCCGACCAATGACGTGTGATCCAGTAATAAGGCAAGTCCATCAGCGGATTGAAGTAACTCTCCATCCCTGCTGGAGCCATGTCGGACCCGACTCTGTCGTTGAGCCACGCGAAGGCATTGTAGAGATGGTAGTTCCGCAAGTCCCAGTTGTTGTCCTGCCCGAGAAGCAGTGACCATATGCTGAACCCTACGCAGGCAAGCAGGCTGGACAACGCCGGCCTGTCACCGAGAAATGCAAGGTATTTGCGCATGAATAACCTCACTTGCAGGCGAACTCATGGTCGTGATCACCGGGACGGGAACTCACCGGAGCGAGAAGCGAAGCCTGGCGTTGCGGATCAAAGCTGGCAGGAAAGCTCGGGAAATACTTCGGCGTCGAGCTTTTCAATCACGTCGTATATGTTGTCGATCTTTCCGCCGAGGATCGCATAGTAGTTCGGCAGGCGCGCGTGCCGTTCAAAGAGAATCGGGCGGCCATCGTCGCCCTCGTTCTTCATCAAGACGGTCTTGACCTCGAACAGGGAGTCGACATGCGATGCGTGTTCGATCATCGGCATGAAGCGCTTGACGTCGCGCATCATCCGGTCGACGCGCGATGCGCCCTTATAGCTCGCGAGCATCGCATAAGGATCGAGCCGAGGTTCGTCGAGCCACTGGACGTGAGGCGTGTATCGCACGTGCGACAGCGTGTGAAGGCCGCGCGAAGGAAACGGCATGACCGAAAAAAAGGGACCATCCATCACGGTCAGGCCGAGATCCCTGAGCGGTTTCGGCATGAGCACCAGTCCCATTTCGGTGATCTCGTGCTTCAGCACCGCGGCGGTTCTGTCGATGGCCTTGCAGTGCTGATTCAGGCCGCTATACGTGCAGTTGATGACGTATCGAGCCTCGAATGTTTCGCGGTGGCCATTCGGGCGCGCGATTCGGGCATGCAGGCTGGCCGTGTCGCCGTCGACGGATTCCACCTGCGTATCCAGCAGCACTTTGACACCGCTTCGAACGAGTTCGTCATGGGCCCAGGCTCGCAGCTTTTCGGAATCGAATACACATTCCTGGACCACGAACAGACCCTCCACGAGATTCGGATCGAACATCGAGCGCAAGGACGCCGGCGCCGGTGTCAGCTCCGCGCCGATCCTGGCGCAAAAGCTCTGGAATTGCCGGCTGGTCACCTTCGAATTATTTCGCGCTATCGCGTACAGGCTCGTGAATTCGGTCTTGACCGCGTGGCGATAGTCGCGAATGAAGCGCATATGATTCACACGGCTTCGAAAGGCCGTCGTGAAACTGCGCGGATAGTGATATCCGTTGTGCACGCGCGCCTGATTGTTGTACGACGCGCGGGAGAGAAGCGCGCTTTCGCGCTCGATTAGCAGGACATCGGCGAAGCCGCGCTGCCTGCGCAGATAGAGGGCGATCATCGTTCCGTAGAACCCGCCGCCTATGACGATGGCGTCATACATGATCGGCGGGTTCAGGCGATGGTTGACGGCCGTATGCCAGGCCGTTCCTTAACGCCTCGGAGATTGCCTCGTCATCGATATTGAGTTTGTCTGCGTGCGTCATCACCGCGCTGTTGAACTCCTGAGCGACGTGATAAAACGGCCCTTCATTGGAGATGCGGGCAATCTGAATGATGTATTCGCCCAATACCAGCAGAACCAGTGAGATCAGCAGGAACATGCCGGACTGTTGCAATGAAAGCGTGACCCAGCCGGGCGCGACGTCCGTCTTGAACATGGCGACGACGATGACATAGCCCGAATAGATCACATTGCTGAAGGCGCCGAACAGCGAAAGCGCAGTCACCAGGCGCATCGGCGCGCGGGTCGTCGAAACGAGAAGGCGAATGCCGTGATCCAGACCGGTCAGCACGCGGCGCCTCTCGGGCATGCAAGGCCGCTCTTTGCTATAGGTCAGTTTGGCACGCGTGAAGCCGCCGCTGACAGGCAAGCTGCGGTAAGCCAGCGCGGGCCGGGGATGTTGCAGGATGAAGGTGATCACCTTCTTGCTGAGCAAGCGGAACTCAGGCGCCTCGTTCAGAAGATCGATCCCGCTGGACCATTTGTAGAGCTTGTTGAAAGCCGCATAACCCATTCCATAAAGCGATGTCCGCCGCGGCTTCGACGTATTCAGAGCGAAAACGACATCCGTGCCCGCCAGCGCCCTGGAGAGCATCTGGGGCACGAATCCGATATCGTCGGCCATCGGTTGAAGAACCACGACGAAATCGCCGAGTGCGTTTTCGAGGCCTATCCAGGCGACGGTGTCGGCATCCACGGGTTTCGTGAGCGCGAAAACCTGCAGGTTCGGAATGCCGTCGGCGGCTGCGACGCACTTCAGCCGTTCGATACTTTCGTCGTCCGAAGCATTATCTATAACGATGATTTCATAGTCGCGCACCAGATGACATACCGTTTCGTGAACCTGCCGAAGCGTATTGGCCAAAGTGGCCGCTTCATTGTGCAGTGGAACCACGACCGAAAGGAATACCGGATATGCTGCCATTTGGTTACCTGTTCAGATCACTGTGACATGCGTGTTCGCGCTCGTCCCGGCACCGATGAACCGGACTACAGAATCGGGTCTGTCTGTCAGACACGCCTTCGCTGGCCGTATCGAAGCCGGCTCCGTGACCGAGTCTAGCAACGCGTGTCTTCCGATCCGGCAGACTGGCCGCAAACGGCAAGGGATTGGCCGACTGTGCGGCGACGGGTGGCGTCTGAAGAGAGGGCGCGCGCGGGATCGCGGCAGGTTTTTCACACACTACATAAAACGCGTTCTCTGTCGGAGCGCGCGGCGGGTCAGGCAAAGAAACTTCGTCCGCAGCGGGCAAGCAGGGGGTATCTGCGAATTTTGCGCGTTGCTGGCACGATTCTCCTCACGCTGCTAGATTACCGTGCAACAGAATCGTTGATCGAGAGACTACGATGCCTGACAAATCCGTTCCCCCGCGCTCGCCCCTTCCTGCGCTGATCCTCATCGCGGCTGTCGTCGTCGTGCTGGTCGCGGCCTTCGCCTACACGGGCGGCTGGCTCACGCCCCATCGCCTCACACCGGCCAAGATCGTCGGCAGTCTGGCGCCGCCCGGCGGCGCGGTGCCGGGTTTCAGACGCAATCACGCGAAGGGCATCTGCTTCACCGGCGACTTCGAATCCAACGGCTCGGGCGCGACGCTCTCGAAAGCCAAGATGTTCATGCCGGGCACGTTTCCCGTCACCGGGCGCTTCAATCTCGCGACACCTGACCCGAAAGCATCCGACGCGATGGCGCGGGTGCGCGGCCTGAGCCTGCGCATCGTGACGCCCGACGGAAGCGAGTGGCGCTCCGCGATGATCGATGCGCCGTTCTTTCCCGTCGCGACTCCGCAGGCCTTCTATGAGTTGCAGCGCGCGCTCGCGAACAAGAACGATCCCGAGTCGATGCAGAAGTTCGCCACCGCGCATCCCGAGATCGGCGCGTTCGGCGCATGGGCGGGCAGCGCGCCGTGGACGGCCTCGTATGCGGACGAGCGCTACAACAGCCTCAACAGCTTCGTCTTCACGAATGCCGAAGGACAGGATCAGACGGTGCGCTGGTCCTTCGTTCCGGCCGCGAAGCCGGAGAACCTGACGCCTGACGAGTTGAAGCAAAAGGGCGCGAATTTTCTCGATGCCGAAATCACGCAGCGCGTGCAAAGCGCGCCGCAACGCTGGGCGATGGTCGTGACCGTCGCGAATCCGGGCGACGCCACTGCCGATCCGAGCAAGGCCTGGCCGGAGGACCGGCATACGGTGGAAGTGGGCACGCTCGTCGTGAAGGCGATCGAGCCCGAGCCGGACGGTCCGTGCCGCGATCTCAACTTCGATCCGACCGTGCTGCCGGCCGGCATGCGCGTGTCCGACGATCCATTCCCGGCCGCACGATCGGCCGCCTACTCCGTATCGTTCAATCGACGCGCCGCCGAGGACAAGGATTATCCGCGCACGCCTTCGCAAGGAGCCAGGCCATGAACGCGATCAACGAGCGGTTCTCGCCGCTGCAACGCGCCCTGCACTGGATCATGGCGATATGCATCCTCGCGATGCTGTTCATCGGCGTCGGCATGGTGTCGACGGTGAGGCCGGACTATCTGACGCTCGTGTCGATCCACAAGCCCCTCGGCGTCGCGATACTCGTGCTCGCGCTGATACGTCTCGTCGTGAGAATCACACGCGGCGCGCCGCCGCTGCCCGCCGACATGCCCGAGCCGATGAAGCTCGCCGCCCGTCTCTCGCACTATGCGTTCTATGCCTTGATGATCGCGCTGCCGCTGCTCGGTTACGGCATGTTGTCCGCGGCGGATTATCCGGTCGTGATCGGCGGCTATCGCTTGCCATCGCTTCTGCCGCACAGCAATTCATTGCACACGCTGCTCTGGAACGCGCACCGGTTCCTCGCGTTGTGCTTCTTCGCGCTGATCGTCGTGCATCTCGCCGCCGCGTTGTTTCATGCGCTCGTGCGGCGCGATGGCGTTTTCCACGCAATGGCGCCGTGGAAATAGGCGCGCACGCTCAAGGGCGCCGCTGCTGCACGACCTGAGCAAGCGCCCGCACGCCCGGTTCGATCAACTCCGCGCGTATCGCGGAAAAGCCCATGCGAAAGCAGCGCTGGCCGTCGGCGGGATCGGCGAAGAACACGCTGCCCGGCTCGATCAGCACGCCGAGCGCCTGTGCGTCTTTTGCGAGGCGCGTCGCGTCGAGCCAGGGCGGGCCTTCGACCCAGCACGATGCGCCGCCCGTCACGTTCGATGCGCGCAACTCCGGCAGATGCGTCGCGAGCGCGGCCATCAGCACTTCGGCCCGTTCCTTGTAGACGCGCCCGAGCTTGCGCAACAGCGTGTCGTGATGCCCGAGCGCGAGAAAGGTCGCGAACGCGCGCTGAATGTACGCGGCGGGATGGCGGATCATCAATCGTCTGAGCGCGCGCAACTCGCGTATCAGCGTGCGCGGCGCGACGATATACCCGAGCCGCAAACCCGGCGCAAGCGTCTTCGACAGCGACCCGATATACACGACGCGCTCGGCCGTATCGAGGCTCTTCAGCGCCGGATGCGGCGTGCCCGAAAACGTGTTCTCGCTCTCGTAGTCGTCTTCCACGACGATGAAATCGTGCTTCACCGACAGATCCAGCAGCTTGCGCCGCCGTTCGATGGGCATCGTCACGGTCGTCGGGCATTGATGGCTCGGCGTGACATACACGTAATCGCAAGGCGCGATCACGCTTTCATCGTCGATGACGACGCCGTCCGCATCCACTTCGAGCGGCACGATCTGCGCGTTGTGATGCTGGAAGATGTTGCGCGCATCGGGATAGCCGGGGTTCTCCATGCCGACTTTCGTCTGCGCGCCGCACAATAGCGCGCCCATCAGATACAGCGCCTGCTGACAGCCGTTCGTGACGACGATCTCCTCGGGCATCGCGAACACGCCGCGGCGCGGCAGCACCCGCGTGCGGATCTGTTCGACGAGGGTCTCGTCGTCACGTTCGATCAGATCCGGCGCCCAGTTGCGGATTTCCATCACCGAGAGGCCGTGCATGCAGCTCTCGCGCCAGTCGCTCGTGGGGAAGAGCTCGGTGTCGAACTGCCCGTAAATGAAGGGATATTCATAGCTCTGCCAGTTCGACGGCTTGACGATATTGCGCTGATGCGAAGGCGCGTGCCGGATGCGCGCGCTCCAGTCGGGATGACCTTGCTGCGTCTCGATGGTCGGGCTGTCGGCGAGTCCGGTCGCGGTGAAGCCGCGCTGCAGCTCCTCCGTCGCCGGATTCACGAAGTGGCCGCTGCGCTCGCGCGACACCAGATACCCTTCCTCGACCAGTTGCTGATACGCGAGCACCACCGTATTGCGCGACACGTTGAGCTGATCGGCGAGCTCGCGGCTCGAAGGCAACGCGGAATCGGGCGCGATATGACCGCTCAGGATCGCATTGACGATCATCTGGCGGATCTGGTTCTGCAAGCTCATTCCCGAGACCCGCGAGCGCTCGAAGAGCTGCGCCCAAAGCGTGGCGGTTGGGCGGGTCGGCATGCATGTCTCCTGCGAAAATTTGAATGATCCTTAGATATTACGTGCGGCTTGCACGGCTTGCCAGCGCGATAAAAAACCGCCGCGCCGATGCTCCGGCGCGGCGGCTGTCCGTCCTTCGCGCGAGGGCGCTCAACTCACCGAGAACGCCGCCAGCTCGCGCCGCTGCCGCAACCCGACCCACGCCGCCGACATCGCGCTGATGATCCCCGCGGCGAGGCAATAGCCCGCGATCATCCACGGGTCGCCGCCGTTGCGTTGCAGGAGCCAGGTCGCGACGATCGGGCTGATGCCGCTCGCGAAAATCCCCGAGAACTGATACACGAACGAGATGCCCGAGTAGCGCACTTTCGCATCGAACAGCTCGGAGAAAAGCGCCGCTTCGGGACCATAGATCGATGCATAGACGACGCCCAGCGGAATCACGACCGCGAGCCACGCGAGCATCGTGTTGCCGCCGCTGTTCTTCATGAGCCAGAAGCCGAAGAACGCGGAAAGGCCCGTTGCGAGCGAGCCCCAGAAGTAGATGCGCGCCCGCCCGACGCGATCGGACAGCCGCCCGAAGAACGGGATCGTGAAGATCATCACGAACGCGGCGACCATCACGCCGAGCAGCGCGTCGGTGCGTTGCAGATGCAGCGTGCCCGTGAGATACGAAATCGAGAACACGCCGAACACGTTGAAGAACACGCCATCGATGAAGCGCGCGCCCATGCCCGCGATCGTGTTGCCGGGATACTTCGAGATCACGTCGACGATCGGCATGCGCGCTTCGCCGCCCGTCTTCTGGATGCGCGCGAACTCCGGCGTTTCCATCACGTTCAAGCGGATATACATGCCGATGACCACGAGCGCGAACGACAGGAAGAAAGCGACACGCCAGCCCCACGCGAGGAACTGCGCATCGGTCAGGGTGAGCGACAACGCAGCGACGACACCCGACGACAGACACAACCCGAGCGCGAGACCGATCTGCGGAATGCTCGCGTAGAACCCGCGCTTGTTCTGCGGCGCATATTCGAACGCCATGAGCACGGCGCCGCCCCACTCGCCGCCGAGACCGATGCCCTGCAGCACGCGCAGGAACAACAGCAGCGACGGCGCCCAGATACCGATTTGCGCGTAGGTCGGCACCATGCCGATCAACACCGTCGCGACGCCCATGATCGTCAGGGTCATGACGAGCATGCTCTTTCTGCCGACGCGATCCCCGAAGTGGCCGAAGATCACGCCGCCCAGCGGCCGGCTGAGAAAGCCGACGGCGAACGTGCCGTACGCGAGCATCGTCGAGATGAGCGGATCGCCGCTCGGAAAATAGAGCTTGTTGAAGACGATGCCGGCGACCACGCCGTATAGAAAGAAGTCGTACCACTCGATCGTCGCGCCAATCAGGCTTGCGACGACGACCTTTCTCATCTGCTTGCCATCGGTTCGGGGCAGTGCATTCATGGTTGTCTCCGTGATGGGTGTGAGACTTGTGCTCAGTCTCTTTGGCCCGAATGGGCCATCGGTTTTTTCACAACGACTTCGGGTGCGTCTTCCACGCGTGTGACGTGCTGATAGCGCTGGTCTTCGAGAATCATGTCGGCGGCTTTCTCCGCGATCATGATGACGGGCGCATTCGTGTTGCCCGATACGAGCTCCGGCATGATCGACGCATCGACGACGCGCAGGCGTCCGATGCCGCGCACCTTCAGGCGTTCATCGACGACCGCGAGCGCGTCGCTGCCCATCTTGCAGGTGCCGGCGGGGTGATAGATCGACTGGCTGAACTTGCGCGCGACGTCGAGCAGCTCGGCATCGGACTGATACGCCGAACCGGGAATGAACTCCGACACGATGTGCTTCGCCAGCGACGGCGCGGCGGCGATGCGGCGCGCCACCTTGATGCCGCCGATCACGACGGGATGATCGCGTTCGTCGGACAGATAGTTCGCGTGAATCGCCGGATACTGCAGCGGATCGTTCGAGCGGATTTCGACGCTGCCGCGGCTGAACGGCCGCAACTGACACACCGACGACGTGAACGCGGAGAACGGATGCGCGCCCTGGCCGGGCTTGTCGGCGGAAAGGGGTTGCATGTGAAACTGGATGTCGGGGCGCGCGACCTCAGGCGACGAACGCGTGAAGATCGCGACCTGACTCGCCGCGAGCGTGAGCGGGCCGGTGCGCGAGATGAGGTATTGCAGGCCGATGAGCGCTTTCTTCAGCGGATTGTTGACCTCGTCGTTCAACGTGCGCTCGCGCGTCTTGAAGACGAGCCGCACCTGCAGATGATCCTGCAGATTCCGGCCGACGCCGGGCAACTCGTGCCTGACCTGCACGCCAGCACCGTTCAGCACGTCCGAGGACCCGACGCCCGAATTCTGCAAGATCTGCGGCGAGCCGATCGCGCCGGCCGCGAGAATCACTTCGACGCGCGCACGAACCGTCTTCACGACGCCTTCATGCAGGTACTCGATGCCGGTCGCCTTCTTGCCGTTGAACAGCACCTTGCGCGTTTGCGCGCGCGTCTTCACGATCAGGTTGCGCCGGTCGCGCGCCGGCTTGAGAAAGCCCTTCGCGGTGCTCCAGCGAAGACCCTTGTAGGCCGTCTGCTGAAAATAGCCGACGCCTTCCTGGTTCGCGCCGTTGTAGTCATCGTTGAACGGAATGCCGATTTCCTGCGCGGCCGCGATGAAGTGATCGGCGATCGGGCGGCGCAGGCGCAGGTCCGATACTTTCAGCGGGCCGCCGGCGCCGTGATATTCGCTCGCGCCGTGCTCCTGATCTTCCGATTTCTTGAAGTAGGGCAGCACGTCCTTGAAACTCCATCCCGCGTTGCCGAGTTCGGCCCAGCGGTCGTAGTCCTCGTGCTGGCCGCGCACGTAGAGCAGCCCGTTGAGCGAACTGGAGCCGCCGAGCACCTTGCCGCGCGGCCAGTCGATGCTGCGCCCGGCGACGGCATTGTCCGGCTCGGTGCGATAGCACCAGTCGAGCTCGGGATCGTGCATCGTCTTGAAGTACCCGACGGGAATATGGATCCACGGGCTCGCATCGGGGCCGCCCGCTTCGAGCAACAGCACCGTGTTGGACGGATCGGCGCTCAGCCGGTTGGCGAGCACGCAACCTGCCGAGCCCGCACCGACGATGACGTAATCGACTTCCTGCTGCATGACACCTGTCTCCTGAGGTCTTCTTTTGAAACGAATCGTTCCGCCTGTGTTTCGTTCAATGTGGAAGAAGCGGGCAAGGAAGCCAAGAGAAAAGCGCGGAAAGTCGTGAAAGTGAAACGGAAAATGCGAAATCCGAATCAGAAACGAGAGGGGATTGGGGTTGTCACGGAGTACCGGATTATTGATTCGGTATCCGAAATAGAGATGCTGCGGCGCGTCAGAAGGTCGCCGTGAGTTCGGCCGCGGCTTCCTGCAGACGCGGCACGAACGTCAGCGCGCGCGACAGCGCCATGCGCGAGACCGGCCCATGCACAGCGATGGCCGCAATGCATTTGCCGCGCGAATCGAGCACCGGCACGGCGACGCACGCGATGCCCACGACGAACTCCTCGTTGTCGACGGCAATGCCCTTGTGCGCGACCCGATCCAGTTCCGCTTCGAGCAGGTTCGGATCGTCGAGCGTATTGGGCGTGAAGCGTTCGAGGCGCATCGCGCGGATGAGCGCGGCGCGTTGGTCGCGCTGCATCGCGGCGAGCAGAAGCTTGCCGCTCGCGCTGCAATGCGCCGGAACATGCGAGCCGGGCTTGAGCTCCAGCCGCAACGCCCACGGCGATTCGCAGCGGTCGAGATAGAGCACCTGCGTGTCGTGCAGCGTGCTCAGGTTGCAGGTTTCGCCGAGATCGGCGACGAGACGCTCCAGAATCGCGTGGCGCTGACGTCGCGCGCCGCTGTGCATCATCACGTCGACGCCGAGCCGTTCGAGGCGCGGGCCGATCACGTAAGCGTTCTTCTGGCCCGGCTCGCGCGCGACGAAGCCGCCCGCTTCGAGCGATTGCAACATGCGATGCAGCGATGCCTTCGGCTGCTCGATGATGCTGGCAAGCTCCGCGAGCGACATCGCGCCCTTGGCCGCGACGAGATGTTCGAGCACGCTGAATGCGCGCAGCGTAGGGGTGTCGGCGCGCGCGGCGCTTTCGGCGAGCGGCGCGTTATCCGCCGATTCAGTCTGAACGAACGCTTCGGTATCGGCTCGCGTATCCATGATGCGCACTCATGCCGTGTGAAGCCGCGCAGCCTGCGCCTGCACGCAGGTCACGGCGATCACGTGATAGATGTCGTCGGCGCTGCAACCGCGCGACAGATCGTTGGCGGGCTTCGCGAGCCCTTGCAGCAACGGCCCGATGGCCTTCGCGCCGCCGATGCGTTCCGCGAGCTTGTAGCCGATGTTGCCGGCTTCGAGACTCGGGAAGATCAGCGTGTTCGCGTGGCCTTCGACCCGCGAGTGTTGCACCTTGCGCATCGCGATTTCCGCGACGATGGCGGCGTCGAGCTGCACGTCGCCATCGATCGCGAGGCCGGGGCGCGCTTCCTTGACGCGCCGCGTCGCGTCGACGACCTTGTCGACGGCCGCATGATGCGCGCTGCCGCTCGTGGAAAACGACAGCATCGCGACGCGCGGATCTTCCATCAGCAGGCTGCGTGCGCTGTCGGCGGCGGCCATCGCGATTTCGGCGAGTTGCTCCGCATTCGGTTCGACGACGAGCGCGCAATCGGAAAAGATGAGACCGCCTTTCATCGTATGAAAGGGCTCGCAGAGCATCATCAGGAAGAAGCTGGAAACGAGCTTGAACGACGGGCGAATGCCGATGATCTGAATCGCGTTGCGCACGACATCCGCCGTCGTGTTGACCGCGCCGGACACCGAGCCGTCCGCCTCGCCGGTGCGCACCATCAGGTTCGCGAAGCACAGCGGATCGAGCACGGCGGCGCGCGCCTGGTCGCGCGTCATGCCCTTCTTTTCGCGCAACGTGAAGAGTTCTTCGGCGAAGCGTTCGCCGAGCGGCGATGCAGAAGGATCGATCACGTCGATGCCTTCGAGGTCGATGCCCGCGCCATCCGCGACCTGCCAGGCGCGCGTCCGCGCGCCCACGAGCACGATGCGCGCAATGCCTTCCTCGTGCGCGCGTCGCGCCGCCTGGAGCACGCGCGTGTCTTCGGCTTCGGAGAGGACGATGCGCATCGGCAGGTCGCGAGCCTGATCGATGATGCGATGCATGGCTTTCATGTCGGGCTCTCGGTGATCGGTCAGTCGGAAAAACGCCGCTCCGAAGGCGCGGAGCGGCGTGAGGAAGGACTTAGACGTAGTCCTTGTACTTGTCGAGCATGCGCACAGGCTTCGCGAGCGCGTCGCGGCGGAACGGATCGCCGAGCTCACGCGTGCACATGATCTCGATGATGGTCGTCTTGCCGTGATTCATCTGCAGATCGATGGCCTTCTTCAGCGCCGGTCCCACGTCCTCCAGCTTGTCGACGACGATGCCTTCCGCGCCCATCGCCTTCGCGATCTCGGCGAAGCTCTGGTTATCGAGCTCGCCCGCGACGAAGCGGCGATTGTAGAAGTCCACCTGATTCTTCTTCTCCGCGCCCCATTGACGGTTATGGAACACGACAGCCGTCACCGGAATGTTATGGCGCACGCACGTCATGGTTTCCATCAGGCTCATGCCCCATGCACCATCGCCCGCATACGAGACGGCCGGACGATGCGGCGCCGCCACTTTCGCGCCGATGATCGTCGGGAACGCGTAACCGCAGTTGCCCCAGCTCATCGCCGCGAAGAAGCTGCGCGGCTTGTTGAAGCGCAGATAGCTGTTCGCGACCGAATTGATGTTGCCGATGTCCGTCGACACCATCACGTCTTCCGGCATCGCCTTTTCGAGCTCGCGCAACACCTGACGCGGATGCAGATACTGGCCGCCGCTGAACGGCTTCTCGTTCTTCTGCTCCTCGATCATGTCGAGGCTGTATGCATCGCGCTCGTGCGTCCAGTCGTCGAGCTCCTTCTCCCACGCGGCCTTTTCGGCGGCAATGGTCTTCGCGCGGGCATCCTTCGTTGCATCGCAATCGAGCTTGCGGTCCGCGAGACGTTGCGTGAGCGCTGTGGCCGTCGCCTTCGCATCGCCGCAAATGCCGACGGAGATCTTCTTCACGAGGCCGAGCATCTTGTGATCCGCGTCGATCTGGATGACCTTCGCTTCCTTCGGCCAGTAGTCGAGACCGTGCTGCGGCAGCGTGCCGAACGGTCCGAGACGCGAGCCGAGCGCGATCACGACATCGGCCTGACTGAGCAGCTTCATCGCGGCCTTCGAGCCTTGATAACCGAGCGGGCCGCACCACAGCGGATGATTCGCCGGGAACGAGTCGTTATGCAGATAGCTGTTGACCACCGGCGCGCCCAGACGCTCGGCGAGCGCCTTGCATTCCTCGATCGCATCGGACATCACCACGCCGCCGCCCGAGATGATGACGGGGAATTTGGCTTGCGCGAGCAGATCGGCCGCTTCGTTCAGGCTCTGATCGCCGCCGGGGCCGCGATCGAGACGCTGCGGCTTCGGGATCTCGACCTTGACCTGGCCATAGAAGTAGTCGCGCGGAATATTGAGCTGGGTCGGGCCCATTTCCGACATCGCGCGATCGAAGCAGCGTGCGGTGAATTCGGCCATGCGCGCCGGGTGCGTCACGTGCCCCTGATACTTCGTGAATTCCTGGAACATCGGCAGTTGCTTCGCTTCCTGAAAGCCGCCGAGTCCGATGCCCATCGTGCCCGCCTCAGGCGTGACGATCACGACCGGGCTGTGCGCCCAGTAAGCCGCGGCGATGGCCGTCACGCAATTGCTGATGCCCGGGCCGTTCTGGCCGATCACGACACCATGGCGGCCCGACACGCGCGAATAGCCGTCGGCCATGTGGCCCGCGCCTTGTTCGTGCACGACGGGAATCAGACGGATGCCGGCGGGCGCGAAGATGTCCATCGCGTCCATGAATGCCGAACCCATGATGCCGAACATCTCGGTCACGCCGTTGGCGGCGAGCGTTTCGACGAATGCTTCGGACGGGGTCATCGCCTGCGGGCCGCTGGTCGCCGTGCTGGCGGCGAGAGTGGTCTGGGAAGGACGGGCTTGATCGTGCTCGCTCATGTGTGTCTCCGGGTGAAATAAAACGGAACGTTTGGTTCCGGAATATGTATCGTGAACACATCGTAGGACGAGTCGATTCCGACGTCAACCTGTTTTTCAAATAAACGGAATGTTTTGTCTCTAAAAAATTCGGAATTTTGGCACTTCGGCGACGGCGAGCCTCCGCCGGGGTCCGTGCGGCGGGCTTCGGCGGGAAGTTCGGCGGAAGCGATGAGCGTTAGCGGGCGGCGGGGCGATGGCGCGCCATGAGCGTCAGTCCATCGGATGTATCGATGAGCGTGGCAAGCCTGACGGCGGTGTCGCGCAGTTGCGGCACGGCCTGGAGCAGATCGTTGAGGTTGGCGCGCGCGGTCGGCGCGTGCGCGGCGAGGCATGCTAGCACGCGCCCGGTCGCCGCATCGGTGATGGGGACCGCGACCGCCACCATTCCCAGCACGAATTCTTCGTTGTCGATGCCGATGCCGCGCGTGGCGAGCCGGTCGAGTTCGGCTTCGAGCAATGACTGGTCGGTCAGTGTGCGATGCGTCTTTTTCGTGAGCGTGAGGCGGCCGAGAATCTGGCGGCGCTCCGCGAGCGGCATCTGCGACAGAAACAGCTTGCCGCTCGCCGTGCAATGCAGCGGCACGCGCATGCCGGCCTGCATGTGCAGGCGCAGCGGTTCCGCCGTCTCGACGCGTTCGATATAAAGGACCGTATCGCCGTCGAGCGCGGTGAGATTGCAGCTTTCTCCGATCACGTCGACGAGCGAACGCAGGATCGAGCGGCATGCCCGCGTGAACGAGTTATTGGCGAGCGTGGCGAGCGCGAGCTGGGCGGCGCGCGGCCCGAGCGCGATGCCGCGATCGGTGCCGCGCGAGTCGGGCATGTGCGTGACATAGCCCTGCGCCTCCAGCGAATCGATCAGGCGCAGCAGTGTTGCCTTGGGAATGCGCACGCGCGCCGCGAGCTGCGAGAGCGTGTAGGCCTGACCCGCCGCGGCCAGTTGTTCGAGCACGGCGAGCGGACGAAGCGTCCGGGCTTCATCGCCGACATGCTCGGCGGGATCGAGATGTGTGACGTCGCGCATGAACCGGAAACGGAACAAGTGGTTTCGGATTACGGCTACTTTACGCCGATAATCCCGCGACGCGCCACAATTTTCGGAACACCGGGTTGCGTTTTTATCTTTTCGAGGGGCGCGCCGCTCAGAAAGTCTTGCCCAGTTCGGCAGCGGCTTCCTTCAGGCGTGGCACCATCTCCAGCGCGCGCGAGAGCGGCGTGCGCGACACCGGCGCGTGAACCGCGATCGCCGCGATGCATGTGCCGTGCTCGTCGGCGATCGGCGCTGCCGCGCACACGATGCCCTGCACGAACTCCTCGTTGTCGATCGCGACGCCCTTCTTCGCGATGCGATCGAGTTCCGCTTCCAGCATCTCCGTATCGGTGATCGTGTTGGCGGTGTAGCGCTCGAGCTTCATCGCCCGCACGAGCGCGTTGCGCTCCTCGCGCGGCTGCAAGGCGAGCAACAGCTTCCCGCTCGCGCTGCACCACACGGGCACGTGCGAGCCGGGCTTCAGATCGAGCCGCAGCGGCCACGGCGCTTCCACGCGGTCCAGATACAGCACTTCGTTCTCATGCAGCATCGTCAGGTTGCAGGTCTCGCCGAGATCGGACACGAGCCGCGTCAGGATCGCGTGGCGCAGCCGCCGCGCGCCCGCGTGCGTCATCACGTTGAGCCCCAGTTGCGCGAGACGCGGGCCGACGACATAGGCGTTCTTGTCGCCGGGCTCTCGGATCACCAGTCCGCCCGCTTCGAGCGATGCCAGCATGCGGTGCAGCGACGGTTTCGGCATGCCGATGTCATCGGCCATGTCGGTCAGCGACACGGGGGTGCCCGCCTGGACCAGATATTCCAGCAGCGCGAAGGCTCGAAGCGTGGGCGTGTCGGGCTTGTCCATCGGCGTTGATTTCCATGTGAATTCGTTCGGCATTATTCTAGTTGACGCACCGATCCGGCCCCATAGGCCCTTTGGATAAAAATAAACGAAATGAATTGTTCCGAAAAACATTTGTTGTTATGCTGAGAGCCACTGTTTTGGGAGACGAAGCCTCATGATGCGCGACACATGGTTGGACGAGCCGGATCGAAAAGTGTCCGTGCGCACGCTTTTCGGAATCGATGCGGATCTGCAGGTGCCGGCTTTCAGCACGCGCGATCCGCACGTTCCGGAAATCGACGAGGCTTATCGCTTCAATCCCGAAGTCACGCTGGCGATTCTTGCCGGCTTCGCGTTCAATCGGCGCGTGATGGTGCAGGGTCTGCACGGCACCGGCAAATCGACGCACATCGAGCAAGTGGCGGCGCGGCTGAACTGGCCGTGCATGCGGGTGAATCTCGACGGTCACGTGAGCCGGCTCGATCTCGTCGGCAAGGACGCGATCGTCGTGCGCGACGACGTGCAGATCACCGAGTTTCAGGAAGGCATCGTGCCGTGGGCGCTGCAACGGCCGGTTGCGCTCGTGTTCGACGAATACGACGCCGGCCGTCCCGACGTGATGTTCGTGATCCAGCGCATTCTGGAGCGCGACGGCAGTTTCACGCTGCTCGACCAGAATCGCGTGATTCAGCCGCACCGCTTTTTCCGGCTGTTCGCGACGACCAACACGATCGGCCTTGGCAATCTGAACGGCATGTACCACGGCACGCAGATGTTGAATCACGCGCAGATCGACCGCTGGAACGTCGTCGCGACGCTCAACTATCTGTCGCGCGAAGAAGAGGCGCGCATCGTGCTCGCACGCGTGCCGCAGCTCGATGACGACGCGGGCCGCGCGCTCGTC
The DNA here is from genome assembly GCF_905220305.1 of Caballeronia sp. J97. Taxonomy (NCBI): domain Bacteria; kingdom Pseudomonadati; phylum Pseudomonadota; class Betaproteobacteria; order Burkholderiales; family Burkholderiaceae; genus Caballeronia; species Caballeronia sp. J97. Next base: position 125,725 of record NZ_CAJMZL010000010.1, read on the forward strand.
GATTCGATGGTGAGCATGGCCGGACTCACGCGGCGCGGCTTCGAGGCGGGCGATCTCTCGACGCTGATGTCGCCCCGCACCGTCATCAGCTGGGCGGAAAACTGCGAAGTGTTCCGCGATACGAAGCTCGCGCTGCGTCTCACTTTCCTGAACAAATGCGACGAAGCGGAACGGCCGATCGTCGCGGAATATTTTCAGCGCGCGTTCGGCGAGGAACTGGATACGCCGTCGCAATGGCACGGCGAGCCGGCCAAGTGAACGGCTCGCGCGAACTTGCGCGGCGCGATGCGCTATGCGCCGCGGCCGTGCGCGCACTGACGGGCGACGACGCGTTGCACTATCGCGGCGGCAGGCTGTATCGCCACTTGCGGCCGGTGCCGTTGCATGCGCCGCACTTGCGCGGTGAGCGACGAGACGAAGAAGACTTCGATTCGACGCGCGGCGCGGCCGATGCGTCCGCGTTGCGCATCGCGTATTCGGATGCGGCGCTGCATCGCGAGCTCGCGCCCGATGATCCTGTCGCGCGCATGGTCTTCGACATGCTCGAACAGTTGCGCTGCGAAACGCGCGTGCCTGCGGGCATGGAAGGCGTGAGGCGCAATGTGCGGCATCGTTTCGATACATGGGCGCGCGCGTGCTACGAATCGGGTCTGCTCGACAGCGATATCGGTCTGTTGATCTACACTGTCGCGCAAATGGCCGAATCGCGCCTGTCGGGCCGCGCCGTGCTCGAAGAAACCGAAGGGCTGATCGAAGCGACGCGGGCGGCGCTCGCGCCCTCGCTCGGCCATCCGCTGGCGGGCATGCGCCGCAACTGCGGTGACCAGCGAGCGTACGCGGTTCATGCGCTGGATATCGCGCGACAGATGGCCGAGCGGGTGCGCGACGTGCGTCATGCGTTCGTCGAAAGCAATGCGTCGACCGACGATGACAAGGACGAAGCCGCGCGCACCACGCTCGGCACATGGTTCGACATCGACGACGAAGAAGGCGACGTCGAAAGGCTCGCGCTCGCCGCGAGCGGAGACAGCAGCGCGCGCGAGGCGTCGGGCGAGGACTATCGCGTGTTCACTGCGCGCCATGACAAGACCATTCGGCCGTCCACGCTGATTCGCGCCGCGTTGCTGCGCGAATATCGCGAGCGGCTCGACGATCTGATTGCGGCGCGGCATATCAACGTGCCGCGTCTCGCGCGCATGTTGCAGGCGTCGATCACGGTGTCGCGACGCGATGGCTGGTCGTTCGGCGAGGAAGAAGGGCGCATCGACGGGCGCCGGCTTGCGCAAGTGGTGACGTCGCCGGACGAGCGGCGTGTCTTCAGGCGTGAGCGTGAACGTCCGCAGGCGGATTGCGCGGTGAGCTTTCTCATCGACTGCTCGGGCTCGATGAAAGCGAGCATCGAACCGGTCACGGTCATGATCGACGTGCTCGTGCGCGCGCTCGGCATGGCGGGCGTCGCGACGGAAGTGCTGGGCTTCACGACCGGCGCGTGGAACGGCGGGCGCGCGAAGCTCGACTGGCTCGCGAAGGGCAGGCCGAAGCATCCGGGCCGGCTCAACGAAGCCTGCCACATGATCTTCAAGGAAGGCGAAGCAAGCTGGCGCGCGGCGCGTGGCGATATCGCCGCGCTGTTCAAGGCCGATCTGTTTCGCGAAGGTATCGACGGTGAAGCGGTCGATTGGGCGTCTGCGCGGCTTCTCGCGCGTGACGAGTCGCGTCGAATCCTCGTCGTCATCTCCGATGGCAGCCCGATGGACAGCGCCACCGCACAAGCCAACGATCCGAACTATCTCGACCAGCATCTGCGAGAAGTCGTCGAGCGGCATGAAGCATCGCGGAGAGTGGAAGTGCTCGGGCTCGGCGTCGGGCTGGATCTGAGCCCTTACTATCGACATCACTTCGCGGTCGATTTGTCGGTCCCGCCCGATATGACGTTATTCGCGAAGCTCGCTGCATGGCTCGGCGCGCAGCGCAGAAGCAGCACTTAATGCGCGATGTATGTCGTCGGTTTCGAAGAGGCCGATAAAGACGATCTCGGTTTCGGCGACATCGCGGCAAGGCGTGACATGCCAGCGCTTGCCGACGACATGAATCTCCGCGCACGTGCTGTCAAGAAGCCGCACGAAGCCTTTTGCACGCAGGAGCCGATCGCTGAACGACATGCACGCGGCCTTGATCTGTCGCCGGTCGAAGCGCTCGTCGGAGCGAAAGGCAACGCTGCGCAGTCCGGCCGGAACATGACTGAATGGCATGAATACCCGCGATGTAATGCCTTCTCGCAATGGCGGCTCATCGAAGAAGAAAAGCGTATTCGGCACCTTGCCACGGTCGCCTTCGAACACGATGCGCGTATGCGCGATCTCCATCACGCGCGTTCGCACGTCGCGTGCTTCTTCGCTGCCCAGAAGATCGGTCTTGGTCAGTACGATCGATGTCGCGCCTTCTATCTGCAGTCGTGCGGTATCGCCGATATACGCATCGGCCAGTGTCTCTTCGATGCGCTGCGCATCCACCGCGACCACGATGCCCTGCAACCGATAGGCACGATCGAGCAGGCCGACCTGCGCGATGCGCAGCGGGTCCGACACGCCGCTCGCCTCGATCACGAGCAAGTCGGGGCGCACGTCGCGCGCGCTGATCTCGATCAGCGTCTCCATCAGCTTGCCGCCGATCGAGCAGCAGACACAGCCGTTCTCCAGTCCGATCACATCGTCGCTGCGCGCGCGAATCAGCGCGGCGTCGATGTTGATCGAACCGAAATCGTTGACGAGCACCGTGACGCGGCGGCCATCGGTGTTCGTCAGCAGCGCGTTGATCATCGTCGTCTTGCCCGCGCCGAGGTAGCCGCCGATAACGGCGAGCGGTATCGGCGCCGTCATGCCGGCGCCTCGTACGTGCGGCCGCCAAGAATGGTGCCCCACACGCGCAACTGACCGAGACGTTCGGCGGGAACGTCGGTGGGATCTTCATGCAGCACGGCGAAATCCGCGAACTTGCCGACCTCGATGCTGCCGATCGCGTGATCCATGCCGATGGTGTACGCCGCGCCGAGCGTGATCGCGCGCAGCGCATCGGCAACGCTCAGGCATTCCGCCGCGCCCAATACGCGGCCCGATGCGGTCTGACGTTGCACTGCGCACCACGCGGTGAAAAGCGGGTTGAGTTGCGTGATCGGCGCATCCGAATGCAGGCCGAACGTGATGCCGAGTTCGTTGGCGGTGCCGGCGGGGTCCATGCGGTTCGCGCGGTCGGCGCCCATCGTTTGCGCGTAGTGCGCATCGCCCCAATAGTAGATGTGGTTGGCGAAGAAGTTCACGCACATGCCGAGACGCGCGGCGCGTTCGAGCTGCCTTCTGTCGGCCATCTGACAATGCTGCAACGTATGCCGATGATCCGATCGCGGATGCCGGTCCAGGATGGTTTCGATCGCATCCAGGACGAGTTCGGTGGCTTCGTCGCCGTTCGTGTGGATGTGCAGTTGCAGCCCGGCGAGATGAAAGGGCAGGAAGGTATCGACGAACTGCTCCGGCGGAATCAGCCACAAGCCGTTGGGCCGCCCGTTCACGTATCCCGGCCAGCGCAGGCGCGCGGTGAAGCCCTGAATCGAGCCGTCGACGATGAATTTCACAGGCCCGAAGCGCAGCTTGTCCGAGTTGAGCGCGACGGCTTCGAGCACGCGTGCAGGACCGCCTTCAGGATTGCGTTGCGGTCCGAACGCGGGCACGAGACGAAGCGGAAAGCGCACGTCGCGCGTCACTTCGACGAGATTGCGCATGCCCTTGTCGGACAGATCGTTCAGCAGGTCGGTGGCCGTCGTGACGCCCGCGAGTTGCGCGACCTTGCCGAACGCGCGGATGGCCTCGGGGTTGTCGCTCGCCGAAAGCGAGAGCTTCGCGCCGATCACGCGATACACCGGGAACATGGCCGCGAACTCCTGCAGCTCGCCCGTGAGCCGGCCTCTCTCGTCCTTCACGATGCCGTCGACATCCGTGTCCTCGTCGATGCCGGCGAGCGCGAGCATCGGCGAATTCACGTTCATCAAATGCACGCTCGCATGCAGGACTGCGATGGGGCGCGTCGCCGATACGCGATCGAGTTGCGCTGCCGTAAGGCGCTCGCTGCCGAAGAAGATCGGATCGAAGCCCCATGCGAGCAACGGCGCGCTGGCGTCTTCGAGCTTGCGCTCGGCTTCCCGCAGACGCTCGATCACCGCATCGAGCGATTGCAGGCCGGGCCAGCGCGTGCCGTCGGGTCCGCGACGCTCGTAGTAGCCGACATACACCGCGCTCCACATCGCGCCTTCCATCAGATGCGAATGGCCTTCGACAAGGCCGGGCATCAGCACCTTGTCGCTGAAGCTCGTGTCGGGCTCGGCATCGGTCCATTGGCGGATATCGTCGAGCGTGCCGACCGAAAGGATCTTGCCGTCGCGTATCGCGACGTGAGTCGCAACCGGCCGACGCGGATTCATCGTCAGTATCTTGCGTGCGACGAGCACTTTCACTGCGTTGTTGTCGGTCTGGGTCATGAGTCGTTCGAGTGGATCAGGTCGGCGTGAACGGGCTTGCGGCCCGCGCCCGGATTGGCGAGAAACACGACGAGCACGTTCGCCGCGAGACAAATGAGGCCGATGTTGAGCCCGGCGATATCGACATGCAACACGTACAGCACGACGGCGAGTACCTGTCCCACGAGAAGTCCCGACGCGATGGCGCGCGCACTCACGCGCAGGCCGAGCACGATCGCGATGACGCCCGGGAAATACTGCGTCACGCCGTAATACGTCATGTTGATGAGCGTGAGCATGAGGTTGGGCGTCGCGAGCGTCATGCCGATGGAGAGCATCAGATAGAGCCCGATCACCACTTTCGCACCGGCCTTCTGGCGCGTCTCCGGCATGTTCGGCAGCAGATTGCGCGTGACCACCGGCCCGATGGCGAGGCAGATGCCCGCGAGCACGAGCAGCCCCGAAAGCGATGCGCCCGCCGCGACGAGACCGACGAGCCACGGCGGCAACAGATGCACGACAGCGGTAAAGAACGCCTCGTTCGGCGACGCGAGCGGCACGTTCTGCGCGATGGCATAGTACGACGCGACCACGAGGAACGGATACATCAGCATGTACAGCGGCATGACCACTTGCGAGCGGCGAATCGTGTTCGCGCTCTTCGCGGTGAAGAAGTTCTGGATCGCGAAGGGCATCACGTAGAAGCCGAGCGACTGGAAGAGCATCGTGCTCATCGAGAAAGTGAGCTGATGCGGGCTCATTGCGTTCGATACGTGTTGGCTCGCGGCCCTGAAAACCGGCTCGACGCCCGCTTCCCACGCCACCGCGACGCCCGTGACGACGATCGCCGCGACCATCAGGATGTCCTTCAGGATCGCGATATACGCCGATGCCCGCACGCCGGCGATCGCGATATACGTGAACGCGAGCAGCGCCGAGATCAAAATGAGAACCACCGGATTCAGGTTCCAGCCGAGACCCTTGAGCGCGGCGACGAGTCCGGTGAACTGCAACTGGCCCCACGGCAGCAGGAAAATCAGCGCCGAAATCGCGACGATCAGTTCGAGCGCGCGGCTCGAGAAATGGCTCTTGAACAGATCGGGCAGCGTGATGGCGTTATAGCGCTTGCCCGCTTCCCAGATTTTCGGACCGAGAAAATAGCCGATCGGATAGGCAAGCAGGATATAGCCGAGGAACCAGACGCCGTACGTCGGTCCCTTCGCGTAGATGCCGCCTGGAAAGCCGACCATCGTGCCGATGCTGTAGATCTCGCCCGCCGCGAGAAAGAACACGAGCCACGCACCGAACTGGCGCGACGCGACGAAGAAGTCATGCACGCTTTGCGAGCCGCGCCCCTTGCCCGCGCGCAGCGCGAGCCACAACGACAGTGCGATGAAGCCCAGAAATACCGTGGAAGCCATGCCAATGTCTCCTTATGCGCCGCGCGCTTCGCGTTGTTCCGTTTTTTTGTCGAACAGTACCCAGCAAAGCTGGAGACAAACCGACGTCAGCACGAACCAGCCGAAGATCCACGCATAAATAAACGGAACGCCGAGCACATAAAAATCGTTGGAGGCCGCCCACGGCAACAAGCCGATGACGCCGACAAAAGGCAAACCGAGTCCGATCAAAAGCTTCAGCATGGCTCACTCCGTATGACCATTGGCCCGCGCGGGGGCACGCATTGCGCGAGAGATAGAGGATTCGGCGCAGTATGACCAGACAAAAAGCGCGGGTCGTAGTGCCAGACAGGACCAATCGCTGGGGCCAGCGGCCGCGCGCTCTGGCACTGACCTGGCACTAACGATGGTTCCGGCGTGGCTCTAAACGATGCGTGAGCTTCGGTGCAGTATGAGGGTACTTTCCAAGGAGTTATCGGTGGCTACTCTCGATTACGTTGCGCCGGCCCTTCGTGGCGCGTGCGCCCCATACGATCCGCTCTACGACCCGCTCGTTTCGCCCATCGGCCGCCAGGCGATGGACTACGCGCCGACCTACTGGGTCGCGACCGCGGGCGAGCCGCCCGAAGACGACGGCCCCTTGCCCGGCGATGCCGACGTCGACGTGCTGATCGTCGGCGCGGGATTCACCGGCCTTTCCACCGCGCTCTTTCTGGCGCGCGAACACGGCATCCGCGCGACCATCGTCGATGCGAATCGCACCGCGTGGGGCTGCACGAGCCGCAATGGCGGACAGGGCCAGAACGCGAGCGGCCGCCTGTATCGCTCGCAATGGATCGAGCGCTGGGGCAAGCAGACAGCGCTCAGGCTCGACGCCGAAATCCGCGAGGGCTTCGACACCTTCAAGCAGTTGATCGGCGAGTTCGCGTGCGATCCGCAGCCGGGCGGCCATCTGTATATCGCGCATCGTGCGCGCAAGATGGATTTTCTCGCGAACGAATGCAAGGTGATGCGCGATGTGTTCGGCTACGACGCGCGCATGCTGAGCGCGAAGGAAGTCGCGCAATCGTATGTCGACGATCGCGAAAATTGCGGCGCGTTGCTCGAGCCCGATGGCATCGGCGTGCATCCGCTCAAGCTCGCGTTCGGGTATATGCGCATGGCGCGCTCGCTCGGCGTGAAGGTGCATCCGAGCACACCGGTGCTCAATGTCGAGACGATACGCGGCGTGCATCACGTGCGCACGCCGCGCGGCGTGATTCGCGCGAAGGCCGTTGCGTTCGCGACCGGCGGCTATACGCGCAACGACATGCATCGCACGCTGTCGGCCAAGATCATGCCGATTCTCTCGAACTCGCTCGTCACGCGCCCGCTCACGCCGGACGAGCTCGCATCGACCAACTTCCTCTCGCGCCAGGTCATCACCGATACGCGCACGCTGCGCTTCTACTATCGCCTGTTGCCGGACAACCGCGTGCAGATCGGCAGCCGCAGCGCGATCACGGGCGCCGATGCGGCGAATCCCCGGCACATGGATGTGCTCATCGAAGGCTTGCATCGCAAGTTTCCTTCGCTGAAGGGTATTCGCATCGACTACTCGTGGTGGGGCTGGGTCGACGTGAGTCACGACATGATGCCGCGCGTCGCGCAGCCCGATCCGCAGCAGAGCATTTACTACGCGCTCGGGTACGGCGGCAACGGCGTGTCGTTCTCCGCGCATGCGGGGCGGCGCATGGCCGAGCGCGTCGCGGGCAAGTGGCAGCAGAGCCGCGACGATCTGCCGATCTACGACTCCGCGCTCGAATATCCGAACGTGATGGGCATGGTGCGCTGGAAAGGCTTCGCGCCGTTCCGTCGCGTCGGTCAACGGTTTCTGTATCACAAGTATCTGGCGCAGGACGAGAAGCGCTGAACTCTTTCGCAACGCACTGAAAATATCGACACATGAGCACTCAGACGAATCAGGACTACATCCGCTTGCTGGAGACATTCAACGATGCGTGGAATCGCCACGATATCGATGCATTGATGAATTGCATGGCGGAGCAATGCGTGTTTCACGGTGTGGCCGGACCCGACGCGCTGGGCCGCACCTTCACGGGCCGCGACGAAGTGCGCAAGGGCTTCGCGCTCGCATGGGAAACCTTTCCCGATGCATCGTGGAAGGAAGGCGAGCACTTCGTGAGCGGCGAACGCGGCGTGTCGGAATCGACGTTTCGCGGCACGAAGGCGGACGGCTCGCGCATCGAGGCGCGCATGGTGGATGTCTTCACGTTCAGCGATGGCAAGATCGCGGTGAAGAACGCCTATCGCAAGGATCGTCCGGCGCTTTGACGAATCATTGAACGAAACGCCTCGACCCGCCGGCAATGAACCGGCGGGCGCTGAATCGACACAAAGCAAATCAGGAGACGGACATGCAGTCGAGCACGGATCAAGGCGATCTCAAGTGCGGCCTCAAGCAGCGCCACATGACGATGATCGCATTGGGCGGCGTCATAGGCGCCGGTCTTTTCGTCGGTAGCGGTGTGGTGATCCAGCAGGCCGGGCCCGCCGCGATTCTTTCGTTTCTCATCACGGGCGGTCTCGTGGTCCTCGTCATGCGCATGCTCGGCGAGATGGCCTGCGCGATGCCGACCGTCGGCTCGTTCTACGAATATGCGCGCCTCGCCTTCAAGACGCAGCGTGGCCCGGGCCGTCTCGCCGGGTTTCTGACCGGATGGATGTACTGGTACTTCTGGGTCATCGTGATCGCGCTCGAAGCGGTCGCGGGCGCGAAGCTCGTGCAGTTCTGGATACCCGACGTGCCTGCATGGATGATCAGTCTCGTGCTGCTCGTCGTGCTCACGCTGACCAATCTCATTTCGGTCGGCAGCTACGGCGAGTTCGAGTTCTGGTTCTCGTCGATCAAGGTCGGCGCGATCATCGTGTTCCTGTTCCTCGGCGGCCTGTATGTGTGCGGCTTCTGGCCGGCATCGATGCACACGACCGATGTCGCGGCGACGTTCCTCGGCCACGGCGGCTTCATGCCCAAGGGCATCGGGCCCGTGATGACAGGCGCGGTGGCCGCGACGGGCTTCTACTTCGGCGCGGAGATCGTCACGATCGCGGCGGCCGAAGCGAAGGAACCCGCCAAGGCCGTCGCGAAGGCGACCAACTCGGTCATTACGCGGGTGCTCGTGTTCTACGTCGGCTCGGTGGCGCTCGTCGTCGCGCTGGTGCCGTGGAATTCGCATCAGATGGCGACCCCGTATGTGAGCGCGCTCGAAGTGATGGGCATGCCCGCCGCCGCGAACGTGATGAACGCGATCGTGCTCACCGCAGTGCTGTCCGCGCTCAATTCGGGCCTGTACGCCGCATCGCGGATGCTGTTCGCGCTGACGCGTCACGGCGATGCGCCGCTCGGCCTCGCGAAGGTCAACAAGCGCGGCGTGCCGGTACGCGCCATCCTGCTCGGCACGGTGTTCGGCTACGTGTCGGTGGTGATGTCGTATGTATCGCCGGATACGGTGTTCGCGTTCCTGGTCAACTCGTACGGCACGGTGGCGATCTTCGTGTACCTGCTGATCGCGTTTTCGCAACTGCGTCTTCGCGGCCGCATGACGAGCTTCGAGGTGAGCGACCTGCGCGTGCGCATGTGGGGATTTCCCTATCTCACATGGCTTGCGATCTTCGGGATGACGGCGATCCTCGTCGCGATGGCCTTCATCCCCGATCAGCGCAAACCGTTGTGGCTGGGCGTCGCGAGTCTCGGCATTCTGATCGTCGCGTATGTCGTGTTCAAGCGCGGCCGCAAGGAAGTCGTCGCGGAAGACGACGAACACGCGACCCGGCACCTGCAGACAGTCGAGCGATAAGCATCGACGCCAAGGCCGGTTTGCTGCATCGCAAACCGGCTTTTTTCATTCTCTGAACGTCTTGGCGGTTTCTTCCGCGGTGCGGCGCAGATCCGGCTCGAAGGCGAGCAACTGATCGAGCGCGACGCGTCCCACCGGCGCCTGAATCGCGATCGCCGCGCACGCGCGATTGCGATCGAGCATCACCGGCACCGCGATCGCGACGAGCCCCTGCAAATGCTCCTGATTGTTGATGGCGAGCATGCGGCGGCGCGTCAACGCCAGTTCCTTGCGCAATGCATCGCGGTCGGTGATCGTGCGCTCCGAGTAAGAACGCAGCGGCAAGCGTTCGATGATGCGCTCGCGTCGTTCCTTCGGCAGAAAGCTCAGCAGCAGCTTGCCGCTCGCCGAGCAGTGCAGCGGCACGTGCGAGCCCGGTTGCAAGTGCATGCGCAGCGGCCAGCCCGTTTCGACGCGATCGACATAGACGACGTCGTTGCCTGCCAGCATCGTCAGATTGCAGGTCTCGCCGACGCGCGTCACGAGCTGTTCCAGGAGCGCATGACGCGCTGCAGCGGGGCCCGCATGCATCAGCACGTTGATGGCGAGGGTGCGCACGCGCGCCGAGCATTCGTAGAGCTTGTCGCTCGCCCCGCGCGTCACGAGCCATGCGTCCATCAGTTGCACGAGGATGCGATGCACGGTCTGCTTGGGCAGCCCCAACGCATCGACGAGCTCGGACATCGACAGCGGGCGATCCGCTTCGGCGAGCGTTTCCAGCACGCGGAACGCGCGCACGGCGGCGGCATTCGATTGATTCGACGTCACGTTGCTTGTCTCCGTCTGCTTGCTTTGCGTTTTTATTTCATTGTGCGTCGAAAACACTGGTTTTCGGGACTCAGGGAAGTCCCGAAAACCTGAATTTCCGATGCGGACGATTTCGCTGCATGCGTTAGTCCAGAAAACGGGACCGCACGACAGACGCGGCTGGCTAGATTGGATAGCACCTGCAATCTTCCAACAGCCGAGGTCTATCGCATGAATCACATGGCAAGCGGTGCAACGCTCGCGCGTCCCCGCGACAATGCGCCGAACACACAAGAACCCGACGTGGAACGCACCGTTGCGGCGCTCGTGGCGCGTGCGCGCGCGGCGCAGCGACGCTTCGAGCAAGCGGGGCAGGAGACCCTCGACACTGCCGCGTCCGCCGCCGCGTGGGCGATCATGGAGCCTGCGCGCAACCGGCGGCTCGCGGATCTGGCCGTGCGCGACACCGGCCTCGGCAATGCCGACGACAAGTTCCGCAAGAACCATCGCAAGACCCTCGGCCTGCTGCGCGATCTGCACGGCGTCGCGACGACAGGAGTGATCGCACGCGACGAGGCGCACGGCATCGTCGAGATCGCGCGCGCGGTCGGCGTGGTGGCGGCGATCACGCCATCGACCAATCCGGCCGCGACGCCCGCGAACAAGATCATCAATGCGCTCAAGTGCGGCAACGCGGTCATCGTCGCGCCTTCGCCGAAGGGCTATTCGTCGTGCGCGTTGCTCATCGACTTCATTCACGCGGAATTCGCGAAAGCCGGTCTCGATCCCGATCTCGTGCAGATGCTGCCGCATCCGATCGGCAAGGCCGCGACCGCCGCGCTGATGAAGCTCGCCGATCTGGTCGTCGCCACGGGTTCGCAGGCCAACGTGCGCATGGCCTACACGAGCGGCACGCCGGCGTTCGGCGTGGGCGCGGGCAATGTCGCATCGATCGTCACGGCGGACGCGAATCCCGATGATGCGGCGCGCAAGATCGCCGTGTCCAAGACGTTCGACAACGCGACGAGCTGCTCGTCGGAGAACAGCGTCGTGATCGTCGACGCGATCCACGCGCGCATGCTCGAAGCGTTGACGAAGCAAGGCGGCGTGCTGCTCGACGCCGCGCAAAAGGCTCGCTTGCAGGCGGCCATGTGGCAGGACGGCAAGCTCTCGGCGCGCTGCACTGCGCGCTCGGCCGCGGCGATCGCGCGCGAAGCCGGCCTCGACGATATCGCCGCGCGCGAGCCGAAGTTCCTGATGGTGGACGAGAGCGGCTACGGGCCCGAATTTCCGTTTTCCGGCGAGAAGCTCTCGCCCGTGCTGACGGTCTATCGCGCGCGCGACATCGACGACGCGGTCGATATCGTGCGCGGCATCTACGGCTACATGGGCGCGGGTCATTCGGTCGGCGTGCATGGCGCCGACGATGCGCTCGCCGTCGCGCTCGGCACGCAATTGCCGGTTGCGCGCGTGATCGTCGATCAGGCGCATTGCCTCGCGACCGGCGGCAACTTCGACAACGGCCTGCCGTTCTCGCTCTCGATGGGCTGCGGCACGTGGGGCGGCAACAATTTCTCTTCGAACCTCGGTTACCGGCAATACCTCAACGTGACGCGCGTCGCACGTCCGATCGCGGAGCGCGTGCCGGAAGTCGATGCACTGCTCGGCGTTTACTTCCGGAGGGTCGGACGATGAGCGCATTGCCGGATCGAATCGTTTCACCCGATCGCGCGCCGTCCGATGCGCCGACCTTGCGCGCGTTGATCGACGCGCGCGCCCGACACGCGCCCGCCAGGCCGTTCGTGCTGTCCGCCGTTCAGGACGACGTGCTGACCTTCGGCGCATTGCGCGCGGAATGTCTCGCGCTGGAAGCACGTTTTCATGCGGCGGGCCTGCGTCCGGGCGATGTCGTGTCCGTCTTCATGGGCAACGGCATCCAGACCGCGCGGCTGCTCCTCGCGGCGATGTACAGCGGGCTCGTCGCCAACCCGCTGAATCTGTTGTGCCAGCCTTCGCAGGTGCGCTACATCGTCGAGCATTCGGATACGCGCGCGATTTTCGTCGCGGACGATACGCACGACATCATCGTCGAAGCGATCGATGCGTTGCGTCGCGAGGGCATGACGCGCGACATCGCGGTCGTGCGAACGTCGCCCGATACGAACGTGTTGCCCGAGATCCCGATGCTTCCCGCCCGCACGATCACGTCCGTGCGCGATGAAGCGCCAGGAACGCGAATCGTCGCGAGCGAATCCGGCGCGATGAATCCCGGCGACACTGCACTGCTCATGTACACCTCGGGCACGACGGGCGCGCCAAAAGGCGTGCTGCTGAGCCACCGGAGTCTGCTCGCGAACATGCGCAACGTCAGCGCGGAGCATCGGCTCTCCGACGACGATCGCGTGCTCGTATCGTTGCCGCTCTATCACATCAACGGTCTCGTGGTCGCGTTGCTGTCGCCGCTCTGGCATGGCGGCTCGGCCGTGATGACGCCGCGCTTTTCGGCGCGCACGTTCTGGAGCGAGGCATCGCGGTCCGGATGCACGTGGATCAACGTGGTGCCGACCATCGTCGCGTACCTGTTGAACGGCGAGGGCGCGCAGGGCTGCGATATCTCGGCGCTGAAGTTTTGCCGTAGTGCATCGGCGGCGCTGCCGGCGGATCATCATCGCGCGTTCGAGGAGCGCTTCGGCATTGGCATCATCGAAACGATGGGCATGACGGAGACCGCCGCGCCGATATTCAGTAATCCGTATGATGAGACGAAGAGAAGGCTCGGCAGTATCGGCCTGCCATCGGGCAGCGAGGCGAAGATCGTCGACATCGACGGGCGCGAATGCGCGGCGCATGAAACCGGCGAACTCGTGCTGCGCGGCGAGCAGTTGATGAGCGGCTATTACAAGCGCCCGGACGAAACGCGCAACGCGTTCACCGCCGACGGATGGCTGCGCACCGGCGATCTCGGCTATCGCGACGAGGCGGGCTTCTTCTATATCAACGGGCGCGCGAAGGAACTGATCATCAAGGGCGGCGAGAACATCGCGCCGCGCGAGATCGACGAAGCGCTCCTGCGACATCCGGGTGTGCTCGAAGCGGCCGCGGTCGGCGTGCCCGATGCGGCTTATGGGCAGGACATCGTCGCGTACATCGTGCCGAGCGGCGGCGCGGCTTCGCTCGATGTGGCCGAGTTGCGCGCGCATTGTCTGCGCGAGCTCGGCCGTTACAAGACACCGCGCGAATTCCGCTTCACCGATGCATTGCCGCGCGGTCCTTCAGGCAAGGTGCAGCGCCTGAAGCTCGTTCAGAATCCGCAGCCCGCTGGATGAACAAAGGCGGATTCGCTCTCACGGCTTGACATTCCACATCAGATGGATTGAAGGAGACACTGTGAACAAGCATCGTCAGCGTATCAAGACGCGCCATATCATTCTCGGCGTGATGTGTCTGATGTACTTCATCTCGTACATCGACCGGGTGAACATCGCCGTGGCGGGGCCGTTGATCCGCCAGGAGATGGGCTTGACGTCCGTGCAGCTCGGGCTCGTGTTTTCGGCGTTCGCGTATCCGTATGCGGTGATGCAGATCGTCGGCGGATGGCTGGCGGACCGGTTCGGGCCGAAGCTCGTGCTCACCGTGCTCTCGCTGATCTGGGGCGCGGCGACGCTCGCGACGGGCTTCGCGGGCAGCATCGGCATGCTCGTGCTGTTGCGCCTCGCGCTGGGCATCGGCGAGGGCGGCGCGTTTCCGACCGCGACGCGCGCCTTCACGTTCTGGATGCCCGTGCAGGAGCGCGGTTTCGCGCAAGGCATCACGCATAGCTTCGCGCGGCTGGGCGGCGCCGTGACGCCGCCGCTCGTGCTGGCAGTCGTGGCGGCGAGCGGCTGGCGCGAAGCGTTCATTCTGCTGGGCGTCGCGAGCCTCGCATGGACGGTGCTGTATCTCTTCGTCTTCACCAATTCACCCGATGAAAACCGTCGCGTGACGCCCGAGGAGACCGCCGAGATCGGCTATCGCGCGGGCGACTGCGCCCGCGCCAGAAAGAACCCGACGCCGTGGCGCATGCTGATTCGCCGCATGTGGCTCGTGACGTTCGTCGACTTCTGCTACGGTTGGCTGCTGTGGGTGTATCTGACGTGGCTGCCTTCGTATCTGAAGGAATCGCGCGGTTTCGATCTGAAGCATCTCGCGCTCTTCACCGCATTGCCGCTGCTCGCGGGCGTGATCGGCGATACGCTCGGCGGCGTGGTCTCGGATCGCATCTTCAGGATGACGGGCCGGCTGCGTCTCGCGCGTTGCAGCGTTCTGGTCGTCGGCATGGGCGGTTCGCTGGCCTTCCTTCTGCCGATGGTCAACGCGCCGAGCCCGATCACGGCAGTGTGGTTCCTGACGGCATCGTTCTTCTTCCTCGAGATCACGAATCCGGTGTTGTGGACCCTGCCGCTCGATATCGCGGGCAAGTATGCCGGCACGGCGGGCGGCATGATGAACACGGGCTTCGGTCTGGCGGGCATGGTGTCGCCGGTGGCCTTCGGCTATCTGATCCAGCAGACCGGCAGCTATAACGTGCCGTTCACGATCTCAGCCGCGTTGCTCGCGGTCGGCGCGGTCGCGGCGCTCTTCATCGACACCAGCAAGACCGTCGAAGCCGATGAGGCGCGCGCAGCGCAAAACCGCGAGGAGATGGGCGTGCCCGCGTTCGCGGGCGGGGCGGGGCAATGGCATAAGTAGCGCGTGCTCTGAGGCGAGGGGACGCGGCTTCGGATCGTCCCCTCGCATACGCTCTGGCTTCAGGCCGTGGCACGCGCAGGTTCGGCGCGATCGATGAACTCGATCGTCAGATTGCCGTCTTCCGAATGCGCGAGCCGAATTTCCGCGGGCGCGGCGCCGCTCGCCATGCGCGAGCACGATCGGCGTTGCCGATGCCTTTCATCACATTTCCGCGAATAGGTAGAGCGTTTCTCGCGATTGGCGAGCAAGGCGAAAGTAATTTTTGCGTAGGAACTGACGTGAGGCCGCTTTGGCGACCGCTCTTGAAGCGGCATCACAGATGAGCGAGGCAAACAGGCAAACGCTACTCGCCTTCTTCGACTATCTCGTCCATGATTCCGTGGCGGGCTTTGGACTGGACATGTCAAGGCTCCAGAACTGGCGAATAATGTACTTCGGCAACGTCTCTTATGTTCCGGACCGGAGCCTGGCCAGGAATGACGTTTCGTTGGATGCTGCTGCAGCGATCGCTTGATCGCGCGTCTTTTTCCTCTTCGCGGACCGCAGCTCCCGTCGAAGTGCGGGGCCGGCGCAATCCAACATCTACGGTCGAAAAGGCCCGGCAGCACCCGCCGCCAGGCCCCCCATCCAACCCCTCACGCCTCCAGCTGCTCCAGCACCTTGCCCTTCGTCTCGATGCCCATGAAGTGCACCGCAACCGCCGCGACGACCGGCACCACCGCGAGCCCATAGAACGCGATGTTCATGTTCCCGCCCATCAGCGTCTTGCCGACGAGAGCCGGCGCGAAGATCGCCGCGATCTTGAGCCATGCGCCGCCCAGTCCGCATCCGAAAGCGCGGATGCTGGTCGGGTACAACTCGGGCGTATAGACATAAGCGGTGATGAAGCCGCACGCCATGAATCCGAGTGCGAGCGCGCAGAACGTCGCGACCACATATACCGACTGCGTGACGAACACGCCCGCGCACACCAGCGACACCGCGCACAACACGAACGACCAGTTGATGACCGGCTTGCGCCCGACCTTGTCGACGATCAGCGCGCACGTCAGCGAGCCGAGCACGCCGAGCACCGACGCCGCCACCGCGAGGTTCAACGCGAGCTGCAACGGCGCGTGATACACGGTCTTGTAGATCGTCGGCAGCCATGTCGAGAGGCCGTACTGAAGCACGCCGCACGTCATCCACAGCAGCGCGACCGCAATGGTGCGCTTCAGATAAGCCGGCCCGATCAGATCGAGACGGCGACGCTTCGGATGGCGATTCGCCATCGCTTCGAACTCGGCGAGATTGCCGAGCGGCGGCAGCGGTTGCTTCACGGTCGCTTCGAATGCGCTGAGTGCATCGCCCGCTTCGCTCATGCGGCCGCGTTCACCGAGCCAGCGCGGCGACTCCGGCACCAGCGTGCGCAGCAGGAAGAACAGCACGAGCGGAATGCCGCCGATGAAGTACATCGCTTCCCAGCCGAAACGCGGCACGATCCACGCGCCGAGCGCATTCGAGGCGAGCAGGCCGATCGGGAACACGATCTCATAGAGCAGCACGAAGCGCCCGCGTCCGTGCGCGCGCGTGATCTCGTTGATGTAGGTCGCGGCAACGGGCAATTCGCCGCCGAGCCCGAGCCCCTGCACGATGCGCAATGCGACGAACACAGCGAACGATGGCGCGAATCCGCACGCGATGCTCGTCAAGCCGATGATGCCCGAGCTCCACGCGATCGAACGCACGCGCCCGAAGCGTTCCGCGAGCGACGGAAACAGGAAGGCGCCGATCAGTTGCCCGATCGATCCGGACGCGATCAGAAAGCCGACCTGCCCCGGCGTAAGCCCCCATCTCTGGATCAGCAGCGGCAAGGTCGCCGCGATGACGATGACATCGAAGCCATCGAAGAAAGTCGCCGCGCCGATCAGGATACGCGCGCGCACCTGCATCGCGTTGGCGGGCAGCCGTTCGATGCGCGCGATGATCGATCCCTTCGTGACCGCGTGAGCGGCCGCAGCCGCATCGGCGACTGTCGTGGCGGTGCCGCCGTGCTGGACGGCCGTATTGCCCATGCTCCTCATGCCTGCTCCCGTCTATGTGTTATGCCAGTGCTTTCGCGGTATCCGTGAGCGTCGCGATATCGACCGCGCGCCCCTGACTCATCCATTTCTTCGCGACCTTGAGATCGCGCGTCGCGTTGATCGCGATGACGCCGCGCAATGCGTCGCCTTCGAGAAAGAACAGCGACGCGCGTCGCGCCTCCAGATCGCCGCGCACGACAGGCGTCGCGCCCGGCGCAATGTCGCCGAGAATCTGCAGGTTCACGTCGTACTGATCCGACCAGAACCACGGAATCTCCGCATACGGCGTGCGCACGCCGAGCACCGCGCGCGCCGTCGCGATCGCCTGGTTCTGCGCGTTCGCCCACGATTCGAGGCGCACGCGGCGCTTGAGCCACGCGTTCGGATGATTGGCGACATCGCCGCACGCGAACACGTTCGCATCGTTCGTCGCGCCGAATTCATCGACGACGATGCCGTCGTTCACCTCTATGCCCGCGCGCTCCGCGATCTCCGTATGCGGCGCGAGGCCGATGCCCGCGACAGCGAAGTCGGCATCCAGCGTCGTGCCATCGGCGAGTTGCGCGCGCACGCCGCTCTCGAAGTCGTCGAGCGAGACGAGCGATGCACCGAGCCGCACATCGACGCCGTTATCGCGATGCAGTTTCAGCAGAAAATCCGACACGCTCTCGGGCACCGAACGTCCGCACAGACGCGGCGCGCCTTCGATCACCGTCACGTCGACGCCGAGCTTCTTCGCGGTCGCCGCGACTTCGAGGCCGATCCATCCGCCGCCGATCACGAGCAGGCGCTTGCTGTGGCTTTCGCGCAGACGCTTGCCGATATGTACCGCATCGTCGAGCGTGCGCAGATAGGCGAGGTGCGAAGTCTTGACCAGCGTCTGCGGCAGACGCCGCGCCGCGCCGCCCGTCGCGATGACGAGCCGGTCGTAGTGCACCTCGCGTCCGCTCGCGGTGCGCACGATGCGCGCGTCGCGATCGATCGATGTCGCGCATTCCGGCTGCCAGGCTTCGACATTCAACTCGGCGAACGCATCGTGATCGACGAGACGCACGGTTTCGATATCCGCTTCGCCCGCAAGCACGGCCTTCGACAACGGCGGACGCTCATAAGGCAGATGGATCTCGTCGGCGATCATCACGAGGCGGCCGTCGAAGCCCTCCTTTCGCAGCGTCTTCACGATCCATCCCGCCGCCTGTCCGCCGCCGATCACGACGACTGTCTGAAGATCAGCCATTTTTGCGCTCCGTCATGAACTTGCCTTCCGGCGCCTTCGCGTCCTTCTGGCGGCGCGTGTTGCCGTCGAGACCGCCATCGACGGCCCATTCGGCGAACACGGTCGGGCCCGGTTCGAACTCGCGCGGCTGCCAGTCGGGCGTGAGCACGTCTTCGTCCGCGTAATACTCGATGAGGCCGCCCGCCGGATTCTTGAAGTACCAGAAATACGCCGACGAAACCGGATGACGTCCCGGCCCGAGCTGCGTGGTCCAGCCGCAGCGGCTGATGTGCAGGCCGCCGCCGAATACTTCGTGGATATCGCGCACGGTGAACGCGACGTGATTCAGGCCGCGCTTGCCATCGGGGAGTTGCAGAAGAAACAGATCGTGATGCCCGCCGTGCGGCGCGCAGCGCATGAACGCGCCGCGTCCCGGATATCGATCTGACGTCTCGAAGCCGAGCAGCTCGTGATAGAACTTCTCCTGCTCCGCAACGCAGTTCGTGAAGAACACGACGTGGCCCACTTCGACCGGCTCCGCGCGTTCATAGACAGGGCTCGGCGTATCGACGCGCAAGGTCTGTCCCCACACGTTCGACGGCGAGCCCTTTACGTCGATGTCGCGCTTCTTCGTCACTTCGATGCGAATCGCCATGCCGTTCGGATCGATGCATCCCACCGCGTCATCGGTTTCGACGTGGCCGGGCTGGCCCGCGAAGCGTCCGCGCAATGCGTCGAGTTCGTCGCGCGTCGCGACCGCCCACGTGACTTCGCGCAAGGTCGGACCGCCTTCGAATGCGGGCGGCAGCGATGGGTCGTCCGAGCGCGCGAGCAGCACTTCGCAGCCGTTGAGGGTTTCGAAACGCGCGCGCGTTTCATCGTGCGCGACTTCCTTCAGGCCCCAGTCGGCGAAGAAGCGCCGGCAGGTGTCGAGATCGGTCACGCCGTAGGTGATTCGTTCAATGCCAAGGATCGTCATGGCAACTCCTTCAGTTCGCCCACGGCAGCGGGGCATCGTTCAAGCCCCAGTACAGGCTCTTCTGCTGCATGTACTCGCGCAGGCCCAGGCGGCCTTTCTCGCGTCCCATGCCGCTGTCCTTCCAGCCGCCGAAGGGCGTCGAAATCGAAAACTGCTTGTAGGTGTTGATCCAGACCGTGCCGGTGTTCAACGCGCGCGCGACGTTCCATGCGCGTTTGTAGTCGCGCGTCCAGATGCCGGCGGCGAGGCCGAACACGCTGTCGTTCGCTTGCTGCAGCAGCGCGGCTTCGTCGTCGAAGGGCAGGGCGGCGAGCACCGGGCCGAAGATCTCTTCCTGGCACATGCGCGCATCGTTCGTGAGACCTTCGATGATCGTCGGCAGATAGAAGAAGCCTTTTTCGCGGCCATCGCCCGTCGGACGTTCTCCGCCGCACAACAGCGTGCCGCCTTCCTCGAGACCGAGCGCGACATATCGTTCGATGCTCTCGCGATGCTGCGCCGTGATGAGCGGACCCATCTGCGTGTTCTCGCGCGTGGGATCGCCGACGCGCAGCTTGCGCGCGCCATCGACGAGACGCGCGATGAACTCGCCATACACGCTGCGCTCGACGAAGAGCCGCGAACCCGCGATGCACGATTCGCCCGACGAGCTGAAGATGCCATACAGCACGCCGCTTACCGCATGATCGAGATCGGCATCGGCGTAGACGATGGTCGGCGACTTGCCGCCCAGTTCCAGCGATACCGGCATCAGCTTGTCCGCCGCGAGACGCGCGATGCCGCGGCCCACTTCCGTGCCGCCCGTGAACGCGACTTTCTTCACGAGCGGATGACGCACGAGCGCGTCGCCGATCACGGAGCCTTTGCCAGGCAGCACGCTCACGACGCCCTTCGGCACGCCCGCTTCCTCGCAGATGCGCGCGAGCGCGAGCGATGCGAGCGGCGTGACCTCAGCCGGCTTCAACACGACCGCATTGCCCGCCGCGAGCGCGGGCGCGAGCTTTTGCGCATCGGATGCGATCGGCGAATTCCACGGCGTGATGGCCGCGATGACGCCGAGCGGTTCATGCACGCTCATCGTCAGATAGTCGCCGCGCGAGGGCGTCAGTTCTTCTTCGAGCGTTTCGAGGCACGACGCGAAGTAGCGGAACGTGCTGGCCGCGCTCGTCACCAATGCGCGCGTTTCGCTGATCGGCTTGCCGTTGTCGCGTCGCTGCAATTGCGCGAGCGCTTCATGACGCGCCTCGATCAGACTCGCGATGCGATGCAGAACGGCGGCGCGCTGATGCGGCTTCAATCCGGCCCAATCGGCCTTTCTGAAAGCGCGATCCGCGATCTCGACGGCTTCGCGCGCGTCGTCGGCATCGGCGGTGCTGATCTCCGCGTTGACGGATTGATCGGCGGGATAGAGGCTCGCGTACTGATTGCCGCGTCCTTTGCGCCAGACGCCGCCGATAAAGATATCGCCGGATGTCACGAGCGAAGTGTCGGGATGATTCATCTTCGAGAAGCTCCTTAGATGACGCAGCGCGCGGCGCGATTGCGCAACGCACGGATCGCGCTGAATGCGGTGAGCGCGGATGTCTTGGGATTCGACGGCAACGGCTTGCCGCACATTTCCAGCGACATCTCGCCGAACGCGCCGCGCGCGACGATGCGATGCACATTGCGCTCGACCGCCGGATCGGCGATCAGGCGCACGCGTGTCCCGTCGAGCCCGAGGCCCGCCAGCGCGATGGTCGCGGCGACGTTCGCGTTCTTCGGATAGAGCCGCGCGGCATCGCGCGCGCTGCCTTCGAAGATGACCTTTTCCTCGGTCAGCGACTTCAGATCGCACAGCGCTTCGGCGGGCGTGCCGAGCCAGCCGAGCGGCGGCTTGCGGCCGGTGTACTGCACGTCGTCGAGGCCGCCTTCCTTCGCGGCGGCGAGCGCATCGACGCCGCCGATCGCGCCCGAAAGGAGCGTGATCGTGGCCGCGCCTTCGTCGGCGGCATTGGACAGTGCATCGAGCAAACCGGCTTCGGACAGCGCGCCGATCGACGCAACCGCGCAATCCGTGCCCGACTTCAGCAAGGGCACGACGTGATCGACGAGCGCCGCGTGTCCGGCGCATTCGAGCGCGAATTCGGGGTGCGTAGCGAGCGCATCGACGCGCGACACTACATCGACGTGATGGCCGAGCACCGAGCGCACGTGATCGCGGTCACGCTCGGGCACGATCACATGCGAGATGCGCACGAGCGGATCATTGTCGAGCGCACGGAACACCGCCGAGCCGATCGCGCCGAAGCCGATCATCGCGATGTCGATCGCATGCTGCGCATGGCGGGGATCACGCATATTCCGGCTCCTTAGGCTCTTCCTTCTTCACGGGCGGGCCGGCGAACGCGGTGGCGAACGAGCCGACCGACAGCATGTCGACTTCGACGAGCACCGGACCTTCGATGGCGAGTCCTTCGCGCACGATGTCATCGGCCTGATCGAGCGACGTGATGCGGCGATGCGCGAGGCCGAGGCTCGCGCAGAACTGCGCGAAATCCGGCTGATGCAGATCGACGAACATGCGGCGGCCGCCGTAGTTCGCGTCCTGAATGTTGCGGATCACGCCATAGCATTGATCGTTCATCAGCACGATCATCACGTTGGCCTTTTCCTGCACGGCGGTCGCGAGTTCGCCGACGTTCACCATGAGGCCGCCGTCGCCGACGAGCGCGACAGTCTTCTTCGCCGCGCCAGAAAGCGCCGCGCCGATCGCCATCTGCATGCCCTGGCCGATGCCGCCGCCGAGCGCGTGCACGCCCGCGCGCGGATTGAAGATCTTCAGCAGGCGATTGCCCCACGTGCTGTTCGAGATCGTGACGTCGCGCACCCAGTTGTAGTCGCGGCCCACGGCGCGTTGCAGCGAATCGACGAGACGCTTGTACGGTCCGAGTCCCTTCGACACCTCCGCGACGGCCGTTTCGCGCGCGGCGGCGAGATCGCCCGCGAATGTCGGATCGATGCGGATGCGGCCTTCGAGCAGCGTCGCGAGTTCGTCGAGCACGCGCGATGCATCGCCATGCACGAAGAGCTCGTTGCGATAGCCGCGGTTGTCGGCGAGCGCATCGGCGTCGACGCGATAGAGCGGTTGCGGCAGCGCGAGCTTGTACTTCAGCGTCTCGTTGCCGCGCAGACGCGAGCCGACGACGACGAGCGCATCGCACGTCTTGTAGAACGCTTCGACGGACGGATGCACGTTGAACGCACCGAGCGTCGCCGGATGATCCTCGGGCAGCACGCCGCGGCCCTGCACGCTCGTCACGACGCCGAAGCCCAACTTCACGAGACGCTCGACCGCGCTGCGCGCATGGCGCGTGCCGCCGCCGAGCCACAGCAACGGGCGCTTCGCGTTCGTGAGCGCATCGGCGAGCTGCTTCACGCGCAGGCTGTCGTGCGTGAGCGCGCCGACGTGCGGCGCGGCCAGATCGGCGGGCCATTCGATTTCGGCGGCCTGGATGTCGATCGGAATCTCGACGCTCACCGGACCCGCGGGCGCGGTCAGCGCGACACGCACGGCCTCACGGATCGTCGGCAATGCGGTGTCGACGGTGCGCACGCGAAACGCGGCCTTCGAGATCGATTGCAGCATCGACAACTGATCCGGCGCTTCGTGGATATACGCGAGATCCTGATCGAGATATTCGGTTTCGATCTGCCCCGTGACATGCAGCAGCGCCGTGCCGGCAGTCAGCGCTTCGACCATCGCGCCCGCCGCGTTGCCGGCAGCCGTGCCGGTCGACGTGAACGCGACGCCGAGTTCGCCGGACACGCGCGCGAGACCGTCGGCCATGTTCAACGCGCCCGCTTCGCCGCGCGCCCCGACATAGCGGATGTTGCCGCGACGGCCGATCGCATCGAGGATCGGCATGTTGTGGATCGAGATGACGCCGAACGCCGTGCGCACGCCGCATTGTTCGAGGAACGCGGCGATCAGTTCGCCGACCGTGGTTTTTTCAGACATGACGAGCAAAGCCTCCGGAAACATCGATATGGCTGCCGGTCGTGTACGACGACAGCGTTGTTGCGAGATAGAAGAGTGCCTGCGCCGCTTCTTCGGGCAAGCCGAAGCGGCCGAGCGGAATGTTTTTCTTGCGCGCGAGCTCGCCGGTCCATTGCGCCCAGCTTTGGCGCGCGGGGTCAGCGGCGCTTTCGTTCAGATAGTTTTGGTAGCGACGCTTCCATTGCCCCGATTCGACGATGCCGATCAGAATCGAATTCACGCGGATGCGCTGCGGCGCGAGTTCCGTCGCGAGCGATTTCACGAGGCTCAGCACGCCCGCGCGCGCCGACGACGTCGCGACCATATGCGGCTCGGGTTGCAGCGCGAGCAGCGAGTTCACGCAGACGATCGCGGGCGATGGCGCATCCTTCAGCATCGGCAGAAAGGCGCGCGTCGGACGGATGATGCTGAAGTACTTCAGTTCCAGCTCGTCGCGCCACGCGTCGTCCGCGGTATCGGCGAAGGTGGACACGCGGCCCTGGCCGGCGTTGTTCACGAGCATGTCGACGCGGCCGAAGCGCGTCATCACTTGCGCGGCGAAGCCGTTCACCTGTTCGGCGTCGAGCACGTCGCAGCGTGCGGCGAGCAGCGGCGCTTGCGGGAATTCCTGCGCGAGCGAGGCTTGCGCCCGTTCGAGCCGCTCGCCGTCGCGCCCGCAAAGGGCCACCGATGCACCCGCTTGCAGGAACAATCGCGCGGTCGCGAAGCCGATGCCCGACGAGCCGCCGGTCACGACCGCAACCTGTCCAGTGAGATCGATTTGAATCATTGCAGCCCCAGAGACTTCATATAGCGGCTCGACACGGGAGAACGCGCGGCCGGACGATAGTTCAGACGCATCGAAAGCGCATCGGCGGCGTCGCGCACCTTGTCGATGAGGCCGCTGCCGAGCAATGCGGCATCGATCTCGGGGCGCGGAATCGTCGTCGTGATGACGGCGACGATGCGTCCCGTGTCGTTGCGAACCGGCGCGGTGACGACCGAGATGCCCCGCTCGAAGGACGATTGACTCGTCGCGTAGCCGCGTTCGGCGTCTTCTTTCACGCGCTCGTACAGTTCTTCGACCGTTTCCGGCGTCGACTGCGTGAAGCGTTCGAGATGCGGTTCCGGATACAGCGCGCGCAGTTCATCGAGCGAAAGATCGCCCATCAGGACGTGTCCGTGCGTCGTCGCATGGGCGGGAAGGCGTGTGCCGACATTCACCTTCACCGAACTGAAGATCGGCGCGTGGCTCTGCGCCTTGGCGACGAACACGACATCGCGGCCATCGCGAATGAGAATGTGGCTCGTGAGACCGGTTGCGTCTCGCAAGGCTTCGATAATCGGCAAGCCGAGATCGGTCAGTTCGAGCGAGCTCAGATATTCGAAGCCGAGACGCAGCACGGCGACCCCCAGCCGATAGTTGCGATCCTTGTCCGCGCGCTCCAGAAAGCCGAGCGATTCGAGCGTTTGCAACAGGCGGAACACCGTCGTGCGCGGGATGCCGAGCCGGCGCGACAATTCGGGCGCGCCGAGCACCGGTTCGCGCGGCGAGAACTCGGTGAGGATCTTGAGCCCGCGTTCGAGTCCCGGCACGATGTAGGTCGGTTCGCCCTTGTCGGCTTCTTCTGTGGCGAGGGATGTCATTGCGGTACTCCGTCTTTCAGGTGACATTCGATGCTTTGGCAAAACGAGTCGATCAGCGTCGTATAGGCGGCGGGCGATTCGACATAACCTGCATGCCCCGCACGCGGCATCACTTGCAGGCTGACACGCGCGGCTTGCGCGATGCGCTCGCATGCGGCGGGCGGCGTGATCGTGTCTTCCGCGCCCACCGCAACCGCGATGCGGCCGTGAAAGCGCGCGATGTCCGCCGCGAGATCCGCGTTCGCGAGCAGATGCGTCGCCTGTGCGTAGCCTTCGGGCACGATGCGCGCCATGTTCCAGCGAACCCATTCGCGCGCGGATTCATCGGCGTGTTGCGATAGCATGTTGGCGCAGCGCTCGCGTGCGAGTCCTTGCGGGCCGAGTTCGTTCAGCATCGTCAGGCGTGCGTCGCGTTTCGATTCGCGCAATTCTTTCGACGCCGCGCCGTAGCCCGCGGCAGGCGATATCAGCAACAGTCCCGCGACGCGTTCAGGCGCGTCGGCTGCGAGCGAACCCGCGACGATCGCACCGAGCGAGTGGCCGACGAGCACGCAGCGCGTGATATCGAGCACATCGAGCCACGCGCTCAACGCTTGCGCATAGTCGAACGCATTCGGCGCTTCACTCGCGACACGCGTGGACGCGCCATACCCCGGCGCATCCCACGCGATTACGCGACGCTTCATGCCGAGCGCGTCGAGTTGCCGGACCCACGACGCCGCGCCCGACCCGATCCCATGCAGCAGCACGACGGGCAGGGTGCGCAGATGCATCGCACCTGCCTCGCGATAACCCGTGATGCCGTGCGCGGTATCGATCTGCATGTCCGGAAAACACGCGAGCGTCTCGATGTTCATGACAGCCTCAGCGCTTGAGCTTCGCGAGCGGCGAATCCGGCGGATACGTCGGCGTGATGGGTTTGGGCGCACCCAGCATCACGCACATCAGCGCGTCTTCCTCGCCGACGTTGATCTCCGTGCGATACACGCCCGGCGGCACCGAGATGAGATCGCGCTCGCCGAGCACGGCTTCCCACGTCTTGCCGTCCTTTTCGCAGACGACTTTCATCTTTCCGCGCAGCACGAAGAAGATCTCTTCGACGTCGATATGAATGTGGCTCGGCCCGATGTTGCCGGCGGGAATGACCATCGTCGAAAACGTGAAGCTGCCTGCGGGAATCGTGTTCATGTCCTTCGCGACGCCCGTGCCGCCCGTGCCGACATAGCGCATCTGCGCGCGGCGATACTTCGGGTCGTAGTCGGCCTGGAACTTCAGTGCGTCCCAGTCGTAGCGGCGCGTTTCCAGCCGCGCGACGCGCGAATCCATCCATTGCTCGAAGCTCGCGTCGGCGGGCTGGTCCCACGATTTACGTTCGATGTCTGCATCGGCCATTGCCTTCTCCGGTTTGTTTGGATAACGAATCAATTCATCACGAAGCCGCCGTTCACCGGCAGCAACTGTCCCGTCACGAAGCGCGCCGCATCCGAGAGCAGGAACAGCACGGGGCCGTTCACGTCGTCGGGCACTTGCGCGCGCGTCAGTGCGCGGCCTTTGAGGTAGTACTCGTGGCGCTCGGCGGGCACATAGGCGGTGGCTTCCACTTCGGTCAGGCCGGGCGCGATCGCGTTCACGGTCACGTTGCTCGCGCCGAACTCGCGGGCGAGCGAGCGCGTCATTGCGATCACCGCGCCCTTGCTCGCGACATACGCGAGCAGCTTCGGCGCACCCCACAAAGCCGTGTCCGATGCGATATTCACGATTGCGCCGCGTCCGCAGTCCTTCAGATGCGGCAGGCACGCGACGCTCATCAGCCAGGTGCCGCGCACGTTGACGTTCATCACCGCGTCCCACGTTTGCGGCGTGAGCTCGTCGGCGGACTTGCCGCCCGAGTTGGTGATCGCGGCGTTGTTGATGAGCGCATCGATACCGCCCAATGCCTTCGCGCCTTGCTCGACGAACTCGGCGACGCTGCGCGGATCGCTCAGATCGAGCGGGAAGAAGTGCGCGTCGCGGAGTTCACGCGCGAGCGCTTCGCCTTCTTCGTGGAGCACATCGCCGAACGCGACGCGCGCGCCTTGCGCGACGAGCGCGCGGACGAACGCCGCGCCGAGTCCGCGAGCCCCGCCCGTCACGATCACGCGACGGCCATCGAGCGCATTCGACGCATCACGCATGAGCGTGCTCCGTGTTCTTGGGCAGCGCATCGAGCGCGGCAAGATGCTGTTGCGCGCGTTGCTTCAGCATGCGCCGCACACGCGTCATGCCGACGTCGTGCTGATAGAGGAATTCGTGGTCGCGTGCGTTTGGCGCGAGGCTTTCGAGCACGTAGCGGTCTTGCTCCAGCACCGCCCAATGCAGCCCTTCGAGACGATTGCGATACAGGAAGCGCCATGCATCGCGCTGCCATCCGGACACCTTGCGCGTGCGCCAGAAATAGACCTGGCAGTTGTCGTTGTCGACGGGCGTCGCGAAACCGATGATCCCGAAGTTGCCGCCCGGGCCGAACTTCTTCTTGTACGGAATCGCGAGACGCATCCACAGGCAGCCGGTCTCGCCCAGCTCGACCCAGTCGAAGTTCACGTCGCGCTGATTCACCTTCTCGAACATGAGGCCGGTTTCGGTCTTGCGCACGCGCATGTCGGCCTGCTTGTCGCCTTCGGCCATCGAGTGCGACGTCGCGTGCAGATACGCGCCGTGCATCGGGTCCATCACGTTATCGATTGCATACTGATAATTGCACTTCCAGTGCGACATGCACAGGAAGCTCGCGTATTCGTCGCCGACGAGTTCTTCCGGCAGCACGAGCGGTGCGGGTTCCTTGTTGGCGTCGTCGCCAAACCAGAGGAAGATCGCGCCGGCGTGCTCTTCGACGGGATACGACTTCACGCACTTCTGGCCTTCGAGCGGACAGGCCGACACGGCGGGCACTTTCTGCACGGTGCCGCTGCCATCGATCTCGACGCCGTGATACCAGCACGCGACGCTGCCGCCGAGATTCCAGCCGAGCGACAGACGCGCGCCGCGATGCGGGCAGCGGTCTTCGAGCGCGTGCACTTTGCCTTCGTTGTCGCGCCAGAGCACGATCTGATCGCCGAGGCGCGTAAGGCCGATGGGCGCGTTCGCCACTTGCCAGCTCGGCGCGACGGGATACCAGTAATTGCGCAAGCCGCGATCGAGATAAGCCTGAACGGAATCGGCGGCGGCGGACGTGGATTGCTGAGGGGACGTCATGGGGAAGTGCTCCTTCTTTATTCGGCGAGCGTGCGCAGTTCTGCGGCGAGGCGATCGGCGGTCCACGTGGCGCCTTCCGGCGTGCGGAAGCCGTCCTTGTTCAAGCCCGCGACCACTTGTTCCAGTTCCAGCGCGCCCGCTTCGAAGACGCGTTCGAGGGCATCGCCGAAGTCGTTTTCGTATTGCGTCGGCGCTGCCTTGCGCGTCTGCCAGATGAAGTTTTCGGTTTCGCCCGGCTTCTCGATCACGCCCTTGCCGGCGACGTTATTCGGCTGCGGCGCGAGCCACGGCTTGAGATGCGGGTTGAAGTTCACGACTTTTTCCATGTCACGCCACCTTGATCTGGATTTCCTCACCGGCGAGGCGTACCGAATACGTCTTCAGGTCGCGGCCGCCGGGCTCTTTCAGGCATTTGCCCGTGGGGATGTGAAACACCGCTTCGTGCAGCGGGCATTCGACGGTGTCGCCATCGACGAAACCCTGCGTCAGCAATGCGTATGCGTGCGGGCACACGTTCTCGAGCGCGTACAGTTCGTCGCCCACCTTGTAGATACCGATTTCCGCGCCGTCATCGAGCTTGAATTCGATCGGTGCGTCCTCCGACAGATCGCCGGCATGTCCGGCGCAGCGCCATTGTTCAGACATCTTTCACCCTTTCCTCTGGTTCGTCTGTGTTCCACTAAAGGAACAGCAGTTCGTGTATGGGCATTATAGGAGTGGTCTGAGCCCGGGAAAATAAAAATCTGAATCTCTAGGTGAAAACACTGAATCCGGTCCGCTTAAAAGTTTTCTCCTGAAGTAAGAACGTCCGTTCGACGTTGATTCCTATGCTTTTTTTGCAGCAAATCTTGTGCGACCGACGGCGCTCAGGGTCTACCCGATGTCCTCGCAAATTTATTGTTTTGGCGCAAGAAACCTCACTATACTTTCCATAGGCAGTACGTTGATCCGTATATGGAACAAAACGCGATCGGCGAATAGCTTATCCGGGATAGAGCGCAATAACGGCGACAAGCGGGAACGGGCTGGCGGACAGGGCCCGTCCTTGAACCATACGGTTAGGAGAACGAAGGGTGAAGCACATCATTGCAGCGGGGCTCATCGGAGCCGGGGTCGCGACCGGCGCGGCGGCGCAAAGCACAGTCACGCTCTACGGCAGCCTCGATGCCGGCATCGCATATATCAACAATGTCGGCGGCCATCCGAAGTGGATGGAGGAACAGGGCAACATGCAGCCGGATCGTTGGGGCTTTCGTGTTGTCGAGGATCTGGGCGGCGGGCTGAAGACGGTCGCGCAACTCGAGAACGGCTTCTATACGAACACGGGTAACTTCGCGAAGGCAGGCACGCTGTGGAACCGTCAGGCCTATCTCGGGCTGGATCAGGAGAACGTCGGCACGCTGACGCTCGGTCATCAGACGCCGTTCAGCTTCGACATGCTCGGGCCGCTCTCGACCGCGTATCTTGCGGCGAGCTGGTACGCGTTCCATCCGGGCAACATCGATCAGCTTGCGGACACGGGCGTCGTGCCCTATGACAACTCCGCGAAATTCCGCTCGGCGAACTTCTACGGCTTTTCCGCCGGTGCGATGATGGGCCTCGGCAACACGACCAACTTCTCGACGGGGCGCAACTACGGTTTCGGCATTACCTACGCGAACGGTGGATTCAAGGCGGCGGCGACTTACTCGAACGAGCACAACCGCACGCCCGCGATCGCGACGACCGGACTCACGACGTTCCAGGGCCAGCCCGCCGCGACTTACATGGCGGACAAGCAGGAGGAGATGGGCGCGGGCGCGTCATATGAGATCGGCAAGTTCGTCGTGCACGGGCTTTATACGCGTGTGAAGCTGCAGTCGAACGGTCAGTCGGATACTTTCCAGTCGTATGACGCGGGGCTTACGTTCAAGCCGGTGGCGTGGAACTGGATCGCGGGCGGTGCGGCGACGACGACCTTCGCGGGCGGGCGCTGGACGCAGTTCGAAATCGGCGATATCTATATGTTGTCGAAGTCGACGCAACTGTATGTCAATGCGCTCTATGAGCATGCGACAGGTGGTGCGAAGGCGGCGTTCTTTACGGCGGGCGTTTCGAGCACGGCGAATCAGGTGATCGTGCTGGCGGGTATTCATCACTCGTTCTGAATGCGTCGCGTTCGGGGTTGGGTTTGGTTTCGCCGGATCCCGTATTCGTGTCGGTCTATTAGCACTGCCCCTGTGCGGGGCGGCAGTCACTTTCTTTGCTGCTGCAAAGAAAGTAACCAAAGAAAGCAGCTATCCCCATCCAAAGTACCTCACACCGGCCGCGGCACAGGCGATTGGCTGAATGGTCCGCCTGTAGCGAGTGCCCCAACAAGCAGAACAGGGCTTGGCTCGCACACGGTCTGATGTGCTAGTAATTCGAGGTCACTGGTTCAGCACGAAACAGCACCGGCACAGCGCTACGCGCTGCCGCCGGGTCCACAAGGGAAACCATCGGTTTGCAATCGCAGTGAGATGGAAGCGTTAGTAAAGAAGCACGCGCATCCCCAATTAACCGGTCGGCCGCGAAGCGGGCCGGAGCTATTTCGTGCTGAACCCGTTCGGTGTGTGGTGCGATGAGACAGACCGTGCGCGATCCAAGCTGTGATCTGCTTGTGAGGGCACTCGCTATTGGCGGACCATTAGGCCAATCGCCTGTGCCGCGGCCGGCGTGGAGTACTTTGGATGGGAGAAGCTGCTTTCTTTGGTTACTTTCTTTGCAGCAGCAAAGAAAGTGACTGCCGCCCCGCACAGGGGCAGAGCTAATAGACCGCCACGAATACGGGATTCCACGAGAACCTTGGTGAACACGGCGGCAAAGTAAGCAAAGAAAGTGACTGCCGCCCCGCACAGGGGCAGAGCTAATAGACCGCCACGAATACGGGATTCCACGAGAGCCCTGGTGAACACAGCAGCAAAGTAAGCAAAGAAAGTGACTGCCGCCCCGCACAGGGGCAGTGCAAACAGTCCGACGCGAAACACGGGCCCCAGCGAAAAAAGCTCAAGCCAGCGCGGCAAGCGCAGCAGTAGGATCACCAGCCGAAGGCCGATAATTCAACCGCATCGAAAGTTCCATTGCAGCGGCACAGATCGTCCCGACGAGTCGCACCTTCTCATCATCCGCACCGATATCCGACCGCGGCACGGTCGCCGCCACCGCCGCAACGATCGCACCCGAATGATCCCGCACCGGCGCGGTCACCACCGATATCCCGCGCTCGAACGATGCTTCGCTCAATCCATAGCCGAGCGCCGCGCACTCCTGCACGCGTTCGTAGAGTTCGTCGATGGTCGCCGGCGTGCGCTCCGTGTACTTCTCCAGTTGCGCGTCGGGATAAAGCGCCCTGAGCGCAGCCAGCGACAAATCGCCCATCAGCACATGGCCATGCACGGTCGCGTGCGCGGGCAGACGCGTGCCGACATGCACCTTCACCGAACTGAACAGCGGCTCGTGACTCTGCGCCTTCGCGACGAACACGACATCGCGCTGATCGCGGATCAGCAAATGCGTGGACAGCCCGGTCGCATCACGCAGACGCTCGAGAATCGGCGTGCCGAAATCCGTCAGTTCGAGCGAGTTCACATATTCGAAACCGAGCCGCAACACGGCGACACCGAGCCTGAAATTACGGTCACCGTTGACGCGCTCCAGAAAACCGAGCGATTCGAGCGTTTGCAGCAGACGAAACGTCGTCGTGCGCGGAATGCCGATGCGTCGCGACAACTCAGGCGCGCCCAGCACCGGCTCGCGCGCTGAAAACTCCGCGAGGATGCGCAAGCCCCGTTCGAGGCCCGGCACGAGATAGCTGGAACCGCCGCCGGATGACGCGTCGTCGTCCGTATTCTCGAGGGTCTCCGCCTGAATGTCTTCCTGTTTGCTTCGTCGGGCCATGTTCGGCTGTCGTTGTTGTCGTGCGATGAGGAATCATAGCGCGAGACCGTCCGGCGCCGACTTTTGCAACTTGTTATGACATGTTATAGTGTATGCATGGCGATACTTTCAGCGAGTCCGATGCAATGAGCCTCGAAGTCACATTCTGGCTCTTTTGCGCGGGTCTTTTCTCGAGCGCGGCGGGCGGCATGCTGGGCATGGCGAGCGGTCTGTTCATCGTGCCCATCCTGACGATGCTCTTCCATATCGACATGCATGCGGCCATCGGCACGAGCATCGTGTCGGTGATCGCGTGTTCGTGCGGCGGCGCGGCCGCTTTCCTGCGCGGCGGCCTGACGAACGTGCGGCTTGCCGTCGTGCTCGAAACCGGCACGACGCTCGGCGCGCTGACGGGCGTGCTGCTCGCGGGCATCGTTCCGGTGGCCGCCCTGAACTTCCTCTTCGCTGGCGTGCTGCTGGTGTCGGCGTGGCAGATGTTCATCCGCCGCGAAGATCCGGCCGATGCGTCGAGGCCGATTCCATCGGAAGGACTGGCGGCTGCGCTCGGCCTGCATTCGAGCTATCCCGACAGCGCGCTGCGCCGCGAGATTCCCTATGAAGTGCGGCGCGTGCCCGCCGGTCTCACGTTGATGTACGTGGCCGGACTCGTGTCCGCGCTGCTCGGCATCGGCAGCGGCATCCTGAAGATTCCGGCAATGGACAACGCGCTGCGTCTCCCGATCAAGGTCTCCACGGCGACCTCGAACTTCATGATCGGCGTGACGGCGGCCGCCAGCGCGAGCGCGTATTTTTTGCGCGGCGAGATCGTAAGCGCGACCGCGGGGCCGGTCGCGCTCGGCTCGGTGATCGGCGCGATCGCGGGCGCGCGCGTGCTGATGAAAGTGCGCGGCGAGCGCCTGCGCCTTCTGTTTCTGTCGATGCTGCTGCTCGTCGCCTGTCAGATGCTCATGCAGGGCTTCGGCATCGATCTGCTGGAGCATGTCGCTCGATGAAACACGCCACGCCCGCCACGCTGGACCGTTTGCTGGCCGCCTTTCTCCAGTGCGGCACCTGGACCGCCTGCGCGATGATCGGCGCGGGACTGATCTTCGGCTCGAACGCGCTGACGGCGGGTGTCGCGCTGTTCATTCTGCTGCCGGTTCTGCGCGTCGTGCTGATGCTCGCGGTGTTCGCACGGCAACGCAACTACCTCTACGTGACGATCGCCGCGACGGTGCTCGCCGTGATCGCGGCGGGCTGCGTGATCGGCGTGCGTCTCGGGCCGCTCGCCGGCTGACGCGCGATTCGCCACAGGCGCGCACACAGCGGTTATTCTCCCTGACGGCAGTCGATGACATCAGCCGGTTTCCTCAGGAGAAATCGCATCATGTTCGATACGACCGATGTGCTGATCGCCGGCGCGGGCCCCGTCGGGCTGATGCTCGCCGCCGAATTGCGCCGCGATGGCGTGAACGTGCGCATCATCGATGCTCACGACGAGCGCGTGTTCTTCGTGAAGGCACTGGGCGTCACGGCCCGCACGCTGGAAATTTTCGAGGATCTGGGCATTGCGCGCGACGCGATCGATGCAGGCGTATGGCTCACCGGCGCCGATACGTTTCAGGACGGCGCGCCCGTGTTCAGCGCGGAGATTCCGCGCGCAGGGCTGCCGTACGGCGCGCTCTCGCTCGCGCAGTTCGAGACGGAGCGCATTCTGGAAGCAGCGCTCGCGCGCCATGGCGGACACGTCGAATACGGCGCGACGCTCATCGATTTCATCGAAGCAGGTGACTTCATCGACGCACGCATTCAGGACGCATGCGGCGAGAGCCGCACCGTCCGATGCCGCTGGCTCGTCGGCTGCGACGGTGCGCGCAGCACGGTGCGGCGTCACCTGAACGTCGCGTACGAAGGCGATCAATATCCGCAGACCTTCATGCTCGCCGATGTCGATGTCGACTGGAATCTGCCGCGCGGGCGGATGTATCGCTTCAACGCATCGGGCGAGGGCGCAGCGGGATCGACCACGCTTGCCGCGCTGCCGGTGCGCGGCTCGGCGCGCCGCTATCGCCTCTCGATGGTCCTGCTTCCCGACGATGCCGCCCGTCACACGCTGAACTCCACGCCCGACTTCGACGAGATCCGGCGCATCATGCTGCCGATTCTGCCGAAGGACACCCGGCTTTCGTCGATGCGCTGGTCGTCGGTGTATCGCGTGAGTCATCGGATCGCGCAGCACTATTCGCGCTCACGTGTGTTTCTCGCGGGCGATGCCGCGCACATTCATCCGCCCGTCGGCGGACAGGGCATGAACACGGGCTTGCAGGATGCGCACAATCTCGCGTGGAAACTCACGCTCGCGTCGCGCGGCCTCGCGAGCGGCACGCTGCTCGACAGTTATGAAGCGGAGCGGCGTCCGGTCGGGCTCGATGTCGTCGAATCGACGAGCCGCGCGTTGAACACGGTGCTCGCGCACGGCGAAATCAAACCCGCGATGCGCGAGACGCAATTGCTCGTCGGTTATCGCGGAAGCAGTCCGATCGTCGTGGACGAATGCGCAGACATGGCGGCCGAGCTGCCCGCGCCCGGCGATCGCGCGCCGCAAGCCGGCGGTCTCGTGGAGGCGTTCATCGGCCATGCCCAACGATTGCACGACCATCTCGGACGCGGACGCCACACGCTCGTCGGTTATATCGA
Organism: Caballeronia sp. J97; assembly: GCF_905220305.1. Classification (NCBI taxonomy): domain Bacteria; kingdom Pseudomonadati; phylum Pseudomonadota; class Betaproteobacteria; order Burkholderiales; family Burkholderiaceae; genus Caballeronia; species Caballeronia sp. J97. The sequence goes on from NZ_CAJMZL010000010.1 coordinate 160,748, forward strand.
CGACGCCGCCGACGCCGCGCGCCTCGCCGCGTTCGCAGCGGCCGTCGATGCATGGGGCGACGTGCTCGGCACGGCGGCGCGCGCGGTGCTGATCGTTTCGCCGCGGGCCGCGAATGCGTCGTCGTTCGAGCCTGCGCCCGAAGCGTATCGAACATTGAACGATGATGCCGGCGAGTTCGCCGCCGCGTTCGGCGCGAAGAACGGCATGGTGTGGGCCGTGCGGCCGGATGGGCACATCGGTTTCAGAAGCGCGTCGTGCTCATCGGATACGCTGATCGCGTGGCTCGATCGAATGCTCGGACAAAAGACGCCGCGTTAGCTTCAGCGCTGGACGGTAATGACGTGCGCCTGAATCTTTCCATCGATCGCGCCGGAGCCGAAGCGCGCCGCGATCGCTTCGGCGCATGTCGAGGTCGCTTCGTCGAGCGTCGCGCCCGCGCGTGATTCGATCTCGTTGCGCAAAGGCGTGCCCTGGCAATAGGCGATGGCGGCTTCGTGCGCCGACGATGCGCGGCTGCGTTGCGTGATCGTTTCGATTCGCGGCGCGGCATCGAAGCCCGCGGATGCGAGGTCGCGCGAAATCGCTTCCGAATCGAAATAGCCGTGCGGCGTGCGCTTCATGAAAAGCGGCGGATCGTCGGGAAAAAGACGGCCAAGTGTGGCGGTGACCGTGTCGGCAAACTCGTTTTCTTCGATGCGTTCCCACACGTTGAAAATCATCGCGCCGCCCGCGCGCAGCACGCGATGCGCCTGGGCGAAGGCCGCCGTCTTGTCGGGAAAGAACATCGCGCCGAACTGACAGATGACGACATCGAAGCTTGCATCGTCGAAAGGCAACTGCAACGCGTTCGCCTGCCGCCACGTCACGGGCCGCTCGATGGGCGTCATCGCGGCGCGATCGAGCATCGCCTGATTCAGGTCGGTCGCGACGATCTCGACATTCGCGGGCAACGCACGCGCGAGTGCGCGCGTGACGGCGCCGGTGCCCGCCGCCGTTTCCAGCACGCGCGATGGACCGAGCGCCGCCGCGCGCTGCGCGATATCGGCCGCGTAGGGCTCGAAGAGCATCGGCACGAGCAGCCGGTCGTACAACGCGGGAATCTGGCCGGCGAAATTCGCGTCCGTGCGAAGCATGTTCGTGTTCATGCGCGGCCTCCGATCGATTATTCGCCTGATCCCTCAAGTCTTTTCACTTTACGCTGCTTTATCGCGTCGGAAGAGATGTCTACATTAGATCCTGTCGCGCCGGTCATGCAGCATCCACGACCGGCACATCCGGGCATTAAATAATCTCTTCAAGGAATCGATCATGAGCAAGCTGGCAGGCAAGGTGGCGGTCGTCACGGGCGCATCGAAAGGTATCGGGGCGGCGATTGCGAAGGCGCTCGCGGCAGAAGGCGCGTCGGTCGTCGTCAACTATGCGAGCAGCAAGGCGGGCGCGGACGCGGTCGTCGCGGACATCGCCGCGGCGAACGGCAAGGCGATTGCAGTGGGCGGCGACGTGTCCAAGGCGGCCGATGCGCAAGGCATCGTGAATGCCGCTGTCGAGACCTATGGACGCCTCGATATTCTGGTCAACAACTCGGGCGTCTACGAATTCGCGGCGCTCGAAGAGATCACCGAAGAGCATTTCCACAAGCAGTTCAATGTCAACGTGCTCGGCACGCTCCTGACGACGCAGGCCGCCGCGAAGCATCTCGGCGAAGGCGCGAGCATCATCAACGTGAGTTCGGTCGTGACCCGCATCACGCCGCCGACGAGCGCAGTCTACAGCGGCACCAAGGGCGCTGTGGATGCGATCACGGGCGTGCTGGCGCGAGAGCTCGGCGCGAGAAAGATTCGCGTCAACTCGATCAATCCGGGCGTCGTGGTGACCGAAGGCACACACGCGGCGGGCATCATCGACTCCGATTTCGACAAGGCCGCGCTCGCGCAAACGCCGCTCGGACGCCTCGGTCAGCCGGACGATATCGCTTCGATCGCAGTGTTTCTCGCATCGGACGATGCGCGCTGGATGACCGGCGAAAGCCTCATCGCGAGCGGCGGCATGCGTTGACGCGAACGGCGCCGCCCCGTCGGCTTCGATGAAGTGTATCGACGGGCCGCGCCGGTTTTGTATCTGGCTTCACCGAGCATCGGGCGCGAGAATGCATCGGCCTCGTTCAAGCCGGAGTCCGCCCGATGCCTCACACGCCGCAACTGCTCGCATTCGCTCTCGTCGCGCTCGGCATGGCGCTCACGCCAGGACCGAACATGGTCTATCTGATCTCGCGCTCGATCTGCCAAGGCCGAACGGCCGGGCTTATTTCGCTGGGCGGCGTCGCGCTGGGCTTCGTGTTCTACATGCTGTGCGCGGCCTTCGGCATTACCGCGCTGCTGATTGCGATTCCGTTCGCTTATGACGCGCTGCGTTTCGGCGGCGCGCTCTATCTGCTGTATCTCGCATGGCAGGCGGTAAAGCCGGGCGGGCGCTCGCCGTTTCAGGTGCGCGAGTTGCCCGTCGACAGCCCGCGCAAGCTCTTCACGATGGGCTTCGTCACCAATCTGCTCAATCCGAAGATCGCGGTGCTGTATCTGTCGCTGTTGCCGCAATTCATCGATCCGGCGCACGGCGGCGTGCTCGGTCAGTCGCTCGTCCTCGGCGTCGTGCAGATCATGCTGAGCATCACCATCAATTCGACAGTCGCGATGACGGCCGGATCGATCGCCGTCTTCCTCGCGCGCCGGCCCGCATGGCTGCTGATTCAGCGCTGGCTGATGGGCACGGTGCTCGCCGGCCTCGCGCTGAGAATGGCGACCGAAGCGCGCCGCTGATTCGTGTCCATCGCACTGTGCCCGCACTAGAATCGAAGTAACCGTGGCGTCGGGCGACGACGATGGACATCGCACAATGGTTGGGCGGGCTGAAGCTCGGGCAATACGCACAGGCGTTCGCCGACAACGACATCGACGCCGCGACGCTGCCCGCGCTCTCCGACGCGGATCTGAAGGAACTCGGCGTTGTTTCGCTCGGGCATCGCAAGCGCCTGCTCGCGGCGATCGCGGCCATTACGCATACCGATGAACCGGCGCCGTCGGACGAACGCAGGCAAGTCACGATCCTTTTCGCCGATCTGTGCGGCTACACGGCGCTCGCGCAAACGATCGACGCCGAAGAACTGCGCGAGCTGATCGGCCGCTTCACCGGCATCGTCGATAACATCGTGCTCGCCTATGGCGGCACCATCGACAAACACATCGGCGACGCGGTGATGGCGCTCTTCGGCGCACCCCGCGCGCACGAGACGGATCCGTTGCGCGCCGCCCGCGCCGCGCTCGATATTCATGCAGCGCTTGCAGACTTCACCGCCAGGAACGCACGTCCGCTGAGCGCGCATATCGGCATTGCGAGCGGCGAAGTGGTCGCGGGTGCGCTCAACCGCGCGGGCGCGCAGGACTACACGGTGCACGGCGATTCGGTGAATCTCGCCGCGCGCCTCGTCGCGGCGGCGGGCGCGGGCGAGACCTTGCTATCCGATGGCGTGCAGCGCGCGCTCGGCGACGGCGCGCTCTGTGAGCCGATGGGCGACATGCGTTTCAAGGGCATCGATGCGCCCACGCGCGTCTGGCGGCTGCAAAGCGCGGCGCGCGAGTCGGTGCAGGCGAGCCGCGGCCGCTTCGTCGGACGGCAGGCAGAACTGGAGCAGTTTCGCGGCATCGCGCGTGTGTGCGTCGCGCAGCGCGAGGGCCATGTCGTGTATGTGCGCGGGCCGGCGGGCATCGGCAAGACGCGTCTCGTCGAGGAGATGCGCGGCTTCGGGCAGACGCTCGGCTTCACGGTGCATCGCGGTTTCGTGCTCGATTTCGGCGTCGGCAAAGGGCAAGACCCGGTGCGCGCGATCATCGGCAGTCTGCTCGGGCTCGCCTCTTCCGCCGACGATGAAGCGCGCGCCGCCGCCGTCGATCGATGGGTGAATGTTCACGCCGTCGAGCCGGAACAGCGCATGTTCTTGCACGACTTGCTCGATTTGCCGCAAGCGGGCGAATGGCGCTCGCTCTACGACGCGATGGACCACGCGGCGCGCAAACGCGGCAAAGAGGCTGTGGTCGCGGCGCTGACATCGCACGCGTGCCGTCGCGCGCCGCCGATGATCGTCGTCGAAGATCTGCACTGGGCCGATGCGCAACTGCTCGGCTATCTCGCCGCATTCGCATCGGGCATCGCGCAAGGCGCGGGATTGCTCGTGATGACTTCGCGTGTCGACGGCGATCCGCTCGATGCCGCCTGGCGCGCGCGCCTGCGTGACCGGCCGCTCGCGACGATCGATCTCGGTCCGCTGCGCCGCGAGGAATCGCTGTCGCTCGCGAGCCATTTCATCGACGCGACCCAGCGTGTCGCGCTCGCGTGCATCGAGCGCGCCGCCGGCAATCCGCTCTTTCTCGAACAGTTATTGCATAACGTGGAGGAAGGCAGCGGCGACATGATTCCACCATCGATCCAGAGTCTCGTGCTCGCGCGCATGGACCGGCTCGCCGTGCGCGACCGGACGGCGTTTCGTGCGGCCTCGGTGATCGGGCAGCGTTTCGATGTGGCGCTCGTGCGGCATCTGATCGACGATCCGGGCTATGACTGCGGCGCGCTCGTCGCCAATGCGCTGATCGCGCCGGAAGGTGACGACTTCCTCTTTGCGCACGCGCTGATTCAGGAAAGCGCCTACTCGACGCTGCTGCGCGGACCGCGCCGCGATTTGCACCGGCGGGCGGCGGAGTGGTTCGGCAAGAACGATCCGGTGCTTCACGCGCAGCATCTCGATCGTGCGGAAGACGAACGCGCGCCGCAGGCATTGCTCGATGCGGCCATCGCGCAACGTGCGGGCCACTTCACGGAAGCGGCGCTGCGTCTCGTCACACGCGGGCTCGAAATCGCGCGCATGCCCCGCGAGCGTCATGCGCTGATGTGCTTCGAGGGCGAGTTGCAACGCGATCTGGGCGATATCGCGGCATCGATCGATACCTATCGCGCGGCGCTCGCGCAAGCGCCCGACGACGCGTGTCTTTGCGATGCGCAACTCGGTCTCGCCGAAGGCCTGCGCGTGAGCGAGGGGCTCGCCGAAGCGCTCGCGCTCATCGATGCCGCGCAGAAGACAGCGCAACGCGACGACCGCGTGAGCGAGCTTGCGCGCCTGCATCATCTGCGCGGCAATATCCTTTTTCCGCTCGGGCGCATCGATGAATGCCGCATCGAGCACGAGCGCGGTCTCGCGCATGCGCAGCGCTTGCACGCACCCGAAGCCGAAGCGCGCGCACTCGGCGGGCTCGCCGACGCGGCCTATGCGCAAGGCTGCATGAAGAGCGCGTTCGAGCATTTCAGCGGCGCTGTCGCCCTCGCGCGAGAGCATGGATTCGGACGCATCGAAGTCGCGAATCGCTCGATGATGGGCTTTAGCCGCATGTATCTCAACGAGGCCCGCGAGGCGCGCGCCGATGCCGTCGACGGCTCGCGCGAGGCGGCGCTCGTCGGGCAGCCGCGTGCGCAGTTGCTATGCGAGACGCTCGGCGTGTTCGCGTGCTACGAACTCGGCGATGCGCACGCGATGCGGGCCCATCTCGATCGGGAACGCGCGCTCATTCGCCAGCTCGGCGCGCGTCGCTTCGAGGCGCAAAGCCTGGAGCTGCAAGGACGCCTGCTGCTCGATAGCGGCGATCGCCAAGAGGCCGTGCGCGTGCTGCGCGAATCGCTCGCGTTGTGCCGCGAGGTCGGCATGCAGTTCAGCGCGCCGAAGGCGTTGAGCGCGCTCAGTCTCGCCGTCGACGACGAAGCCGAGCGTGCGCGTCTGCTCGAAGAAGGCGCTGCGCTGCTGCGCCTCGGCGCGGTCGGTCATAACCATCTGTGGTTTTATCGCGATGCCATCGATGCGATGCTTGCGTGCGGCGATGCGGCCGGTGCGCTGCGTCATGTCGAAGCGCTCGAACGATACACGCAGAAGGAGCCGCTGCCGTGGTCGCAACTCTTCGCGTTCCGCGGGCGCGTGCTCGCGGCATGGCGCACGCGACGCGACGACGAAGCCATCGTGAGCGAGCTTAGGCGGCTGAGAGAATGGCTCGCGCAAGCGGGCTACGCGCGGCATCTCGTCGCCGTCGATACGGTGCTCGCGCGGCGCTGATCCGTGACGTTGTCGCTGTGCAAGTCTGAACTCTCTCTAATTAATTAGTAAATCTGAAAATATGCCGATGCGTTGGCAGGCAGCCAGCGAGCGGTCTGCGGCCGAGCGGTGCGCAGACGGAGGAGCATTTGGTCCGAAGTAATCCGTAAAACCCGACGACCGCCTTGCGGTCTGACGAAAGGCGCGTTTCATTTCACGAAAAAATTCATCAACTGAATTGATGCCATCCGATAGATAACTATCTTATTGATCTTCCAATGGCGCTTGAATAACCCGGCGCTGACATTATGATGTACTAACGTATTCGCGACATGCATCCACGAATGCATGCTCAGCTGTTCTGCAATTTTCCGACATACCTTTTCGCGCTCCGATTCGACCATGGCGCGGAGGTCTCTCGTGGCGTCCGGTGAGTGCCATGCCCGGGCCATCGCGTTGTCCGCGCATCGGCCGCCGGGGTGCTCCCTTTGCCTGAAATATCGAAGCGAGGCGGTGTTTCATTCCCGAAAATGAACCGGGCGCTCGATATCGCTTTTAATCATCCGAGCCTGCCATGACAAAGAACATTTCCATTTCATTTATTGGCCACATAATCGAGCCGCTTTGCAGCCGTTTGCCGGAACGACTTTCAATGCCGCTGATTGTTGCCGTTGTTTTCATGCTGGCGGCATGCGGCGGCGCTGGCGAAGGCAGTGGCGGCGCGAGTACGACCGGCGGTTCGCAAACGACGGCTTCGGGTGCGTCGAGTCCTTCGACTGCATCGAGTCCCGCGGCGGCATCGACTCCGTCCGGAAGCGGTGCGTCGGCGCCTTCGGCCGCATCGAGCGCGACGCCGGTGAGTGGTGCGAGCAGCACGGCGGCGCCCGTGAACAGGCCTTCGGACAGCATGTTTTACGGCATGAATGGCCACGTCAACGCGACCGGTCCGTACAAGACGTCCACACCCGAGCAACAGCTCGCGCAACTGAAGGATCTCAACGTCAAGCTATATCGCAACGACGTCGCCAACGTGACCGGCGCGAAGAAGCTCGCGAGCGTCGCGCTAATGATGGCGCAATCCGGCGTGACGGTTTATCCGGTGATCTTGCAGAACCTCGATTTCCCCGACGAAAACTCGGGCTATCAGGCGAGCTACACGCTCGCTCATCAGATCGTCGAGGTGCAGCGATATCCCTATTACGAGGTCACCAACGAGCTCGCGCCGCAATGCCTGGTCGGCTGGGTCGACGGCGTGAACAGCACCGATTACAACAACGCTTGCTTCCAGATCGCACGCGGTGTCATTCGTGGATTGATCGCGGGCATCAGGTCGGTCGATACCGTCGGCAAGATCATCATTGGCGGCAATACGTGGATGCATCTCGGCTTCGACGTGATGCTCGCGAACGGTACGCAGCCGGATGGAACGAGCGGCCATCCGGTCGTTACGTGGGACATCACCGCGTGGCACTGGTATTCGGAGCAGGGCGATATCCGCCACGTATGCGGAACGCTTTGCTACGACGTGATAGGCACACTCCAGAAGTTCGGCAAGCCGATCTGGATCAATGAGCTGGGCATGCGTCCGGACTTCCCCGGCACGGCCGATCAGGCAGCGGCCTTCTTGGCGGACAACATGATGGGCGCGCTGCTCGCGATTGCGCCGCAGTACAACATCCAGTCGATTCAGGTCTATCAGCTTTACGACGATCCGCCTACCGGCGAGGGTCCGTACGGCATCATATTGAATGATGGCGTGACGAAAAAGCCGGTTTACACGGCGATCAAGAACCTTATCGCGGCCAATCCGCGTTGAAACGCGCAGCCGATGCAGCGCGGAAGGCTCGTGGCCGTATCGTCCGGGCACAGCATTGAAGGGGGCGGAGTTACTCACGCGTTCGAACACTGCGATTCGCGGAAGCAGGCTCGGCGATTGCTACAGTCTTCAGTGGCGATAGCGAGTTTGGCTGATCGGGCCGGATACGGATTCCGTAGCGAGGTCAAAGAGTGCGAATTAAAGTATTGGCCACGCGTGCGTTTTGACATATAAATCAAACGTTCTCAATGGAACATCGGGAGTGCAAATGCTAATTCGCTGTGTAGCATGCAATAAGCTAATTTACTCGGATGATGCTCTCGAAGACGATACGTGCCCCGCATGCGGCTCCACGAACACCGAGCATATCGCGATGGGCTTTATCTTCGATCAGACGGCCAGTGCGCCGGATCAGCCGGGCCGGGCGATGGAACGGAGCAGTCCGCCCGAAGCGATCCACCGAAAGGCTTAAAAAACCTGATTCAAGCTGTGACGCGCTGTGTTGGATGTGCGCTTTGACCCCCTCTCGTCAAGCGCATATTGCCCGCCTTGTATAGGCGGGCTTTTTATTTCCGGCGCTCGAGCGCCCGAGAGCAGCGGAACTCCGGTTACTGCGACATCACGACCTGCGCGATGATGCCCGACGCGACCGCGACCAGCAGATAGTCCGCGCCGACGCCGACCCATTGATAGCCGCGCGGCGGCTGACGGAGGCCGTGGCCGTGCCAGTCGTCGACGACGTACTGGCGATTGCGGTAATCGCCCGAAAGACGCTCGCCCTTGCGCCAGTCCGGATGACGCGGCTCGTTGTTCGCGTGCTCGGGCGGGCGCGGACCGTTGCGGTCGTTCATCTCGGGGCCGTGACCAGGCGCACCGGGACCGCCGGCCGCACCGGGACCACCCGGAGCGCGATGCGCGTCGTGATAGCCGTCCGGGCCACCGGGCGAGGGCTGGGCGAAGGCGGCGCCGGTCGTCAGTCCGATGCTTGCGCAAACCAGTGCGGCGAAGATTCGACTCTTCTTCATGTTCTTCCTTCACGAAGTAATGTTATCGATGCCCGGACTCTACGCAATCAAAGGGAAAAATGACGTGAGTTTGTGTAAGCAACGCTTACCTTGGATTACCAATCCAGCGAAGCAAGTGAATGATGCAAGCCAGCGGAACGCGCTTTGCTTCGCGATCGACACCGAATATCGGATGTATACGCCGGATGACATCGACATCGAACGATGCTCGCGAGCATCACTCCCGGCGCCCCGCGCGCGAAGACGTACGAGAAGCCAGCGATCGTCAGTCGGCGGGAGCGTCGCAAAAAGCGCTGCCGGGTCTCATGGTGGGTGCGCTAGGCGTCGTGTTCGGCGATATCGGCACGAGCCCGATCTATGCGCTCAGGCAAGGCGTGAGCGAAGCGGGGAAGGTCGACGCGGCGATCGTGTTGGGCATTCTTTCGATGATCGTGTGGGCCGTCGTGATCGTCGTGATGGGCAAGTACGTGTGCTACGTGATGCGCGCGGACAACGAGGGCGAGGGTGGCATCGTCGCGTTGACGGCGCTCGCGCGTTCGGGCTACGAGCAGCGAGGGCGGCGCGTACCGCACGTTCTTCTGATGGCGGGACTCTTCGGCGCGGCGATGTTCTACGGCGACTCGATGATCACACCCGCTGTGTCCGTGCTTTCCGCGGTCGAGGGCCTGAGCCAGGTGAGTGCGAAGTTCGAGCCATTCATCGTGCCGCTCGCGGCGGCGATTCTCTTTGCGCTCTTTCTGTTTCAGTCGCGCGGCACGGCGGCCGTCGGCAAGTCGTTCGGGCCGGTCATGCTGCTGTGGTTCGTCTATCTCGCGGCGGTGGGCGCCTATCGGATCGTGGAGCATCCTGACGTATTGCGCGCGTTTTCGCCGGCCTATGCGGGATCGCTCGTGCTTGCGCATCCCGGGCTTGCGTTCACCATTCTCGGCGCCGTGATTCTCGCGTTGACGGGCGCCGAGGCGCTCTATGCCGACATCGGTCACTTCGGGCGGCGGGCGATCCGGCTCGCGTGGCTCATCGTCGTGTTTCCGGCGATCATCGTCGGCTACTTCGGACAGGCCGCGACGATCCTGCATCAGCCTGGCGCGGCGAAACAGCCGTTCTTTTTCGCCGCGCCTTCATGGGCGCTGATACCGACCGTGCTGATCGCGTTGCTCGCCACCGTGATCGCATCGCAGGCCGTGATTTCAGGGGCGTTCTCGATGACGAGCCAGGCGATCGAACTCGGCTTTCTGCCGCGTTTGCGCGTGATCCAGACGTCGCGGTCGCAACGCGGGCAAGTGTGTATGTGCCCGCTGTGAACGCGGTTCTGTTCACGGCTGTGATGTTTCTCGTGCTGACGTTTCGCGGCTCCGACCGCTTGACTTCCGCGTACGGCATCGCGGTCGGTCTGACGATGCTGATCACCACCGTGCAGATGGTCAGCGTCACGCGCAACATCTGGCGCTGGCCGTGGCTCGCGGTCGCTGCGCTCAGCGCGCCGCTCATCGGCATCGACGCGCTGCTCGTCGCGGCGAACATTCACAAGATTCCGCAAGGCGGGTGGTTTCCTGTCGCGATCGGCGTCGTGCTTTTCGTGTTGATGGCGACATGGCATCGCGGGCTCCAGCTTGCGCAGGCGCATGCGGCGCGCGCGCAGCCGCTCGCCGAATTCCTGCACGATGTGCTGAGAGATGGCGAGCCGCCCGCGCGCGTGCCGGGCACCGCCGTCTATCCGGGCAGCACGCCGGGCGCGACGCCTTCCGCGCTCACGAGCAATGTGCGCCATAACCGCGTGCTGCACGAGACGACGGTGATCTTTGCGAACCGCTCGGAATCGGCGCCGCGTGTCGACGAGCACACGCGCATCGAAGTGCGCGATCTGGGAGCGGGCTGCTACGAGGTGATCTCGCGTCATGGCTTCGTCGAGCGGCCGAATCTGCCGCGCCTGCTTGCGTCGCTCGATGGACAGCTCGGCGACTGGCGCTTCGACCCGAAGCACACGACCTTCTTCCTGCCGCGCGACGAGGCGACGCCCGGCTGCTCGCATGGACGGATGCCGCGCTGGCGCGAGCGGCTCTTCGGCGAGATGTCGTTTCATTCCGCATCGAGTGCGGAATATTTCGGACTTCGAAGCGAGGATGTTGTCGAATTGGGGGTTCAGGTCGTGCTTTGATCCGCAAACAGTTATGGCCAGGAACGCGCGGCCATATGGAGAACGCGCTTGCTTCGAGCGACGCGAGCAAGCGGCGTTCTCCGATGCATCACTCGAGACCTTCGTGCTCGAACGCGAGCTTGACGGCAGGCCGCTCGCGCATGCGCGTGTAGAACGCCTGAAGTTCGGCGGGCATATCGACGCCCATTTTTCGCGCCCATGTAAGCATCGTGAAAAGGTAAGCATCGGCGACGCTCACCTTGTCGCCGAACAGATAATCGCCGCGCAGCATCTTCGCGATGAGCGCGAAGCGCTGGCCGATCTTGTCGCGGGCCGCCGTCGCTTCCGCGTCGGAGGTGGGGCGGAACAGGCGTCCAAACTGCTTGTGGATTTCCGTCGAAATGAACGCGAGCATTTCGAGCAGACGCATACCGCCGTCCTCACCGAAAGGCCCGAGCGACGGCGCTTTCTGCGCGACCCACCAGAGAATCGCGATGTTCTCGGTGAGACGCCCGCCATCGTCGAACTCGACAACGGGCACATACCCCTTCGGATTGATTTCACTGAACGGTTCGCCGCCTTCGGTGAGCTTGTTCTTGAGATCGACTTTCACGCGATCGAAGTTCAGGCCTGCTTCGTGCATCGCGATGTGATCGGCGAGACTGCACGCGCCGGGCGCGTAATAGAGTTTCATGATGCGCGTCTCCTTTCCGTTTTGGCTGTGCGGGAACGTCATACGGCGAGCAAGGCGTATGCCGCACGCACCCGGAATTGACTAAAGTTTCGCTGCACAACTGCCGATGACATGAATGCGCGGGTTTCGCGGCGGTCGAAGGCGAAAGTTATGATACGGCCGGCCACCGCATCCGGCGGGCTTTTCCATGTTCCACACACCTGATACAGAAACACTCCGGCTTTGCAGCGTGCTCGCGAGCACGGCGTTCGGGCTCGTCTTCGCGCTAGTGCGTTTCGGCCGGCGGATCGAGCCGCAGTTCGTGCACTGGTCGGCGAGCGCGTTCCTCTACGCCGCCGTGCTGACCGGCTTCGAGCCTGCCCGGGGCAATCCGCTCCTGATCGGCCTGCTGCTCGGCGCGCTCGCGGCCACCAACATGCTGATCATTTCCGGCCTGCGCGCGTTCGACGGCAAGCCGCCGTTGCGCGGATGGATGCTCGCGCCGGTTCTCGCTTGCATCGGCTTGCATATTTTGCCGGGATGGATCGGCGGGCGGGGTCCGATGACCTCGTTGTTGACGCACGCGGGCGACACGATCGGCGTCGCGATATCGGCTGCGATCACCGGTGCGACGCTCTGGTCGAGCGGGCGGCGCGAGAAGAGCAGCGCGCGGTGCATCGCGGGCCTCGCGATGCTGGGCTATCTGCCCGGCTACGCGGTGACGCTCGCGGCCTATGTGTGGACGGACTCGGGCATCAATTACCTTGCACTGATTCCGATGCTTTCGGATCAGTTGTTGCTGGGCGTGCTCAATCTCGGCCTGCTGGCGATTCCCGCCGAACGCGCGCAGCGGCGTCTGCGCGACGCGGCGCTGCGCGATCCGCTCACGGGCGTGTGGAACCGCGCCGGATTCGATCTTCACGGGCGGCGTCTCGCCGCGCCGGGCGCGGCCGTGCTCGCCATCGACCTCGATCATTTCAAGCAGATCAACGATCGCCATGGTCATCTCGCGGGCGATAACGTGCTGATCGAACTCGCGCGGCTCGCGGGCGCGGAAGTCGCGTTCCTCGGCGGCGAGTTCGGCCGGCTCGGCGGCGACGAGTTCGTCGCGATTCTGCCGGCGTCGCGCACATCGGACACGCAAGCCTGCGCGAATCAGATCCACGCCGCGTGCCGTAAATACACCGAAGGCATGCCGGAATGGACGACGAGCATCGGCGTATCGCAGATCGGCGCGCACGATGCGAGCTATCACGACGCGCTGCAACGCGCGGATGTCGCGCTGTATCGGGCGAAGCTCGCGGGCCGCAACACGCTGACCGTCTGAAGCCGGGTCAGGCAGATGCGCGCAGTGCGTGCGCGGCCGCGACCATGTTGCGCAGCGCGGGAATCACTTCGTCCCATTGACGCGTCTTGAGCCCGCAGTCGGGATTCACCCAAAGGCGCTCGCCCGGAATGCGCTCCGCCGCCTTCTTCATCAGATTCACGATATGCGCTTCGCTCGGAATGTTGGGCGAATGGATGTCGTACACGCCCGGCCCGATCTGATTCGGATAGGCGAAGTCGTCGAAGGCATCGAGCAGGTCCATGTCGGAGCGCGACGTCTCGATCGTGATGACGTCGGCATCCATATCCGCGATCGACGCGATGATGTCGTTGAACTCCGAATAGCACATGTGCGTATGGATCTGCGTTTCGTCTCGCACGCCATTGGCCGCAATGCGGAATGCTTCCACCGCCCAGCGCAGATAGTCACTCCATTGCGCGCGGCGAAGCGGCAGACCTTCACGCAGCGCGGCCTCGTCGATCTGGATCACGCGGATGCCAGCCGTTTCCAGATCAAGCACTTCCTCGCGGATCGCGAGCGCGAGTTGCCGGCACGACACCGAGCGCGGTTGATCATCGCGCACGAAAGACCAGTTCAGGATCGTGACCGGACCGGTCAGCATGCCCTTCATCGGCTTGGTCGTTTGCGCTTGCGCATACTTGATCCATTCGACGGTCATCGCCTTCGGGCGGCTGATATCGCCGAAGAGAATCGGCGGCTTCACGCAGCGCGATCCGTACGATTGCACCCAGCCGAACTGACTGAACGCGTAGCCGTCGAGTTGTTCGCCGAAGTATTCGACCATGTCGTTGCGTTCGGCTTCGCCATGCACGAGCACATCGAGTCCGAGCGCTTCCTGTTCCTTCACGGCGCGCGTGATTTCGCGTTCCATCGCGGCCCGATAGCCCGGGGCATCGAGCTCGCCCTTCCTGAACCGGCTGCGCGCATGGCGGATCTCGCTCGTCTGCGGGAACGATCCGATGGTCGTCGTCGGATAGGCGGGCAGATCGAGCATCTCCGCCTGTTTCCTCGCGCGCGCTTCATATGGGCTCGCGCGTTGGCCGAGCGCCGCGTCGATCTTCGCGAGCGCCGCCTGCACCGACGGATTGTGCACGCGCGATGAGGTGCGGCGGCTCTCGATCGCGGCCGCATTGTGCGCGAGCGCATCGGCGACGCAGCCACGGCCCTCGTTCAACGCGCGCGCGAGCACGTTCAGTTCGTCGAGCTTTTGCAGCGCGAACGCGAGCCACGATTTGATCCCGGCGTCGAGTTCGACCTCGCTCGCCAGATCGACGGGCGTATGCAGCAGCGAGCACGACGGCGCGATCCAGAGCCGGCCGCCCAACGACGCATGCAGCGGTTCGAGCCAGTCGAGCGCGGCGTTCAGATCGGTCTTCCAGATATTGCGGCCATTGATCGCGCCGACCGACAGCACCGACGAATCCGGCAACCGCGACGCCGCGCTTGCCACTTCGTCGCGTGCATGGATCGCATCGATATGCAGGCCGTCGACCGGCAGCTTGCATGCGAGATCGAGGTTGTCCTGCAACTGGCCGAAGTAAGTCGCGAGCAGCAGGCGCACGCGGCGCGCCGAGAGCGCATCGTAGGCGGTGACGAAGGCGTCGCGCCATTGCGCATCCAGTTCGGTGACGAGCGCCGGCTCGTCGATCTGCACCCACTCGATGCCGAGCGCCGCGAAGTGATCGAGCAGCGCCGCATAGACGGGCAACAGGCGCGGCAGAAGCGCGAGCCTGTCCGAGCCGTCCTTCGCCTTGCCGAGCCACAGATACGTCACCGGCCCGATGATGACCGGCTTGGCGTTCACGCCGAGCGCGCGCGCTTCGCCGAGTTGCTCGACCAGACGCGATGTATCGAGTGTGAACTGCGTCGCCGCATCGAACTCGGGGACGATGTAGTGATAGTTGGTATCGAACCACTTCGTCATCTCGCCGGCGGCCACGCCGCCACAGCACGCGGCATGTTCGTCGGCGCTCTCGGATGAACGCCCGCGCGCGACGCGGAAGCTGTTGTCGAGCGCGTCGCCGTGAAAGCCGCGCACGCGCTCGGGCAGATTGCCGAGCGTGAAGCTCATGTCGAGCACTTGATCATAGAAGGCGAAATCGCCGACGGGCACGAGATCGAGGTGCGCCTGATCTTTCCAGTGCCGCGCGCGCAATTGCTTGCCGGCGGCCTTCAGCGCGTCGCGCGACGACTGGTTTTTCCAGTAGTTTTCGAGAGCGAACTTCAGTTCGCGTTTCGCGCCGATGCGCGGGAAGCCCAGGTTATGTGTCGTGACCATCGTGTGTCTTCTTGTCGAAATGAGGGCGAATGACCGCGATGATAGAATTTTCGATGCATGAATAAAAATGGTTTAATTTCATGCATCGATTAACTTTATTCATGGAGACGCCGATGCTCGAACGCGCGCATCTGATGGTCGTCAGAGAGGTCGAGCGACAAGGCTCGCTGACCGCCGCCGCCGACATGCTCAATCTCTCGCAGTCGGCGCTGAGCCATACCGTGAAGAAGCTGGAGCAGCAATTGGGCACGCCGGTGTGGACGCGCGAGGGGCGCAGCATGCGGCTCACGCAGGCGGGTCAGTATCTGCTCGGTCTTGCCAACCGCATGCTGCCGCAATTCGAACTGGCCGAAGCGCGCATGAGGCAATATGCCGAAGGCGAACGCGGCAGTTTGCGCATCGGCATGGAATGCCACCCGTGCTATCAGTGGTTGCTCAAGGTCGTGTCGCCGTATCTCGCGCGCTGGCCGGATGTCGATGTCGACGTGAAGCAGCGCTTTCAGTTCGGCGGCATCGGCGCGCTGTTCGGTTACGACATCGACGTGCTCGTGACCCCCGATCCGCTGGAGAAACCGGGCTTGCGTTTCACGCCAGTATTCGATTACGAGCAGGTGCTCGTCGTGCCTGAACGACACGCGCTCGCCGAAGCTGCTTATGTCACGCCGGAGCAGGTCTCGCACGAAGTGCTCATCACGTATCCGGTCGAGACCGATCGCCTCGATATCTACACGCGGTTTCTCACACCCGCGAATGTCGTTCCGCGCAGGCACAAGGTGATCGAGACGACCGACATCATGATGCAGATGGTCGCGAGCGGGCGCGGCGTCGCGGCGCTGCCGCGCTGGCTCGCGGAGGAATACGCGGACCGCATGCCGCTCGCCGTGCTCAAGCTCGGCAGGAAGGGCATCGCGAAGCAGATCTTTCTGGGCACACGCGAGGCCGATGCCGGCATCGACTATCTTGCGGCGTTCATCACGCTCGCGAAGAAGGCGGACTGGGCGAAGGCGCGCGTGATTCGACAAACGTGATGCGGGTGTTTCGCGGTAAAGTCATCGGCGTCGACATGATAGGAGGCACGGATGAATGGCAAACGCATCGCGGCGGCGCTGCTATTGCTGCTGGCGTTCATGGCTCGTGCGTTCGCGCAGGAATCGCAACTCTCGGACGAACAGATGCTCGGCGTCGTTTTCGTCGCCAATCAGGCGGAAATTGCCGCGGCCAATCTCGCATTGCGCAAGACGCGCTCGAACAGCCTGCAAGTCTTCGCGAAGCGGATCGTGTCGGAACATGCGCAGGTCAATCAGGAGATCTTCACGCTCACGCAGCGATTCGGCACCCGGCCGCAACGCAGCGCGACGAGCGACGCCCTGACGAAACAAAGCAACGACGATCTCGCCGAGCTCGACCAGACCAGCACCTACGATTTCGACGAAGCGTATCTCGAACACGAAATCGTCTTTCTGCAGAAGCTGATCAATACGGTCGAAGGCTATATCCGGACGGCGCGCAGCGCGGAAGCGCGGACCTTGCTGATACGCTCGCGCCCGTCATTCATTTTTCATCTGGATCAGGCGCAACGGCTGCAAATCACGATAGGCAGCCCGGGTCTCATCCGTTGATATCGCCCATCGAAAATCGCAGGACACGGAGAAACCATGAATGCATCGGAACGCATCGACGCGTTGATCGCAGGCATCACCGACTGGCGCGGCGAGACGTTCGCCACTGTGCGCAAGGTCATCCTCGCGGCGGACGGCGGGATCGTCGAGGAGTGGAAGTACATGGGCAGCCCGGTGTGGTATCGCGATGGCATGATCGCCGTCGCCAATGCCCATAAGGGCAAGGTGAAGCTCACTTTTGCCCATGGCGCGAGCCTGCCCGATCCGGACAAGCTCTTCAACGCGGGACTCGAAGGCAATGCGCGGCGCGCGATCGATTTCTTCGAGGGCGACAAGATCGACGCGCGCGCGCTGAAGAATCTCGTGCGCGCGGCGATCGAGTTCAATCAGGCGAAATCGAAGAAGAAAGCAACCGGCTAAGCCACGCGCGCCCATGCGCCGATGAAAGCCGGCGGCTGCATGATGCCATCGAGCGCGACGATCTCATCGCGCAGGCGCGCGGCAAAAGTATCGATGCCGACCGCATCCGCGCTCGCGACGCCGAAGCGTTCGGCGAGCGGCAACAGCGTGCGCAATACCTCGGCCATGTACCGATAGGCGAACGAATCGGGACCGCCTTCGAAGCGGCCCGAAAGCAGCATCTGCGGGCCGGGCAAGCCGGCGCGTCGAAACGTCGAATAAAGCTTCGATCCCATGTCGGTCTCGACACCGGCGCGTCGAAACGTCTCTCTGATCCAGTGCAGGCCTTGCGCGCAGAGCGGCGACTCGGGCAGCGAGCGCGCGGTGCTCATGTCCATTTCGTGAAACACGAAGAGCGTGCTGGCGCCTGCCTGAGCAGCGAGGCGGCGCAAGGTCGCGGCGGGATCGGGCAGATGCAGCAGGATGAGACGGCCGATGACGGCGTCGACGGGTTCCGCGAGATCGAAATCCGCGACGCTCGCAACGTCGAAGCGCACGTTGTCGAGGCTGACGTGCCGCGCCCGTTCACGCGCTTTCTCGATCACGCCGGGCGCCTGATCGATGCCGAGCACCGATCCGCCCGGCCCCACCAGCGATGCGGCCAGAAACGAGACATCGCCTGAGCCGCAGCCCAGATCGAGCACGCGCATCCCGGGCGCGAGGCCCGCGCGGCGCAGGATGTCGTCGGTCAGATCGCCGATGAAGCGCGCCTGATTTTCGAGTCGCTGCACTTCCGGATCGGAATGGCCGAGCACGTAGGCGCTGGCGGTTGACAGAGAGGAGTTCATGAGCGTGGCCTCGCCATGTCGCGCCGCCAAACCGGCCTGGCGGCCTCGCTTTTCATGGTAGTGGCTGCGCGCCGGATTTCACGTTCCCCTCGCTGATTTTTCAGCCGGCTTTCGACGGACTGTGTCGTTTTCGGATCGAAAAGCTCGAATCATTTCTTTACAAGGACAAAACATCCAGTCACAATTCGCTCGCAAATAATAACGATTCGCATTCACACACGCAACGACATTCAAGAGAAACGAGCATGAAATCAGGTACGACGAGCCCGGTCGCGATGCGGCCTCTGAAACTGGCTGCGCTGCTGCTGTTCGCGGCGGCGCCGCTGGCCTACGCGCAATCGGCCGACGCGCCATCGGGCGCCTCGGCGGCCCCGGCTGCGAACGCTCCGGCCGAAAGCGCGCTGCCTGCGGTGAAGGTCACGGCGCAGAACGTCGACGAGCCGTATGGTCCGACGAAAGGCTACGTCGCGAAGGAATCGACCGCGCTCAAGACGGGCACGTCGCTGCTGGAAACGCCGCAGTCCGTGTCGGTCGTCACGCGCGAGCAGATGGATCAGCAGAACGCGCAGACGCTCAATGCGGCTGTGCGTTATGTGTCGGGCGTGACGCCCGAAACGCGCGGCGGCGTCGCGACACGCTACGACATGCTGAAAGTGCGCGGCTTCGACGCCGACAAGTACTGGAACGGCCTCAAGCTGCTCGACAACGGCTGGTACGCGGTGCCGCAGATCGATCCGTATCTGATGGAGCGCGTCGAAGTGCTCAAGGGGCCGGTGTCCGTGCTCTACGGCCAGGCGGCGGCGGGCGGTCTGCTCGATCAGGAAAGCAAGATGCCGACGGTCGTGCCGCTGCACGAAGTGGGCATCGAGTTCGGCAACTACGCGCATAAGGCGGCCAAGTTCGATTTCTCGGGTCCGATCGCGGGCGACGACCGCTATCTGTACCGCATCACCGGCATCGCGCGTTCGGAAGACGGCCAGGTGCAATCGACGTACAACAAGCGCATCGCGATCGCGCCGTCGTTCACGTGGCGTCCGGACAACCAGACGTCGCTCACGCTGTTCGGCCTGTATCAACACGATCCGCGCAGCACGTCGTACGGCAGCGTGCCGCCGCAAGGTACGGTGCTCTATAACCCGAACGGCAAGCTGCCGAGCGACTTCTACGACGGCGATCACAACTTCGAGAGCTTCAATCGCGTGGAGGAATCGATCGGCTACAAGTTCGATCGCAAGCTCAACAACGCGTGGACGTTCCGCTCGAACGGACGCCTGCTGCACCTCGCGCAGGACTACAAGAGCGTCTACGCGAGCCAGCTCGAAGACGATTTGCGCACGCTGGATCGCGGCACGGCGGCCTCGAAGGACAACCTCAACACGATCTCGCTCGATAACCAGATCGAAGGCAATATCTCGACCGGTCCGATCGATCATACGGTGCTGTTCGGCTTCGACTATCAGCATTACGCGAGCAACTTCGATGCGGGCTTCGGCACCGCGCCGTCGCTCGACATGTACGCGCCGAACTACAACCAGACGATCACGCCGCCGGACCGCTATCACCAGGTGCTGAGCGGCACGCAGTACGGCGTCTATGCGCAGGACCAGGCGCGCTGGGGCAACGTGATCCTCACGCTCGGCGGGCGCGAGGACTGGGCGAGCAGCGATTCGAATAACACGACATACGGCATCGTTTCGCACCAGTTCGATCGCGCATTCACGGGTCGCGCCGGTCTCACGTATGTGTTCGACAACGGCATCGCGCCGTATGTCAGCTACACGGAATCGTTCACGCCGCAGGCGGGCACCGACATCAACGGCCAGCAGTTCTCGCCCGAGAAGGGACGTCAGTACGAAGTCGGCGTGAAGTTTCAGCCGAAGGGCTACAACGCGTTTTTCTCGGCCGCATTGTTCGACCTGACGCGCAAGAATCTGCTGACCGTCAACGCGGACAACCCGAACTTCCAGTCGGCCGTCGGCGAAGCGCGATCGCTCGGCGTCGAGCTCGAAGCGAAGGCGAGCCTCACGGATTCGCTGAATGTCACGGCGAGCTATACGTACCTCAACACGAAGTACACGAAGGACAACAGCGGGCTCGAAGGCAAGTTCCTTCCCGCCATTCCGCAGAACCAGGCTTCGTTGTGGGCGTATTACACGGTCAATCGCGGCCCGCTCGCCGGCCTATCGATGGGCGCGGGTGGACGCTACACGGGCACGACGTATAGCAGCGACAACAGCTTCAAGGTGTCGAGCTTCTTCCTCGTCGATGCCACGCTCAACTATGACCTCGGTCGTGCATTGCCGCAGTTCAAGGGCGTGGACCTCTATGTGAACGCGCAGAACCTCTTCAACAAGGAATATGTCGCGTCCTGCTATTACGGCAGCTGGTGCGCGTTCGGCTACGGACGCCAGGTGTTCGCCGGCATGAATTACCACTGGTAAGCACGTTGCAACGCACCGCGTCTTTCTGACGGCGCGGTGCATCGAATCGTCGTGAGCGCCGCCCCGGCGCTTATCGCGAACGAAGCTATCCGTATCGGGATTTCTTCGTTCGCGTGTGAGGAAGCGGCTAGTACATTGATCGCTCGCCGCCGCTCTTCCACGATATCCCCGATGACGACGACAACTTCATTGCCTCGCCGCTTCGCAGCGTTCGCGTCGATGGCGGCGCTTGCCTGCCGCTGCAGCGCGGTTGCGTGACATTACATCCCATATAAAAAGGACTCCGAAATGAATGCAGTCGCCATCGAAAACGAAGCAGAATTGACCGTCAGTCCGCTTTCGGCGCATATCGGCGCGGAGATCGGCGGTGTCGATCTCACGCGTCCTTTGTCCTCCGCGCAGGCAGCCGCGATCCGCGCGGCGCTGCTCCAATGGCGCGTGATTTTCTTTCGCGAGCAGTTTCTGAATCACGAGCAGCACATCGCGTTTTCGGCGCGGTTCGGCGAGCTCACGGTGGGGCATCCGGTATTCGGGCACGTGGACGGTCATCCGCAAATCTACTCGATCTCGAAGTTCCGCAAGGCCACGCGCTTCGAAGGGCAGTCGCTCGTGCGTCCGTGGACCGGCTGGCACACGGACGTGACGGCCGCGGTGAATCCGCCGTTTGCATCGATCCTGCGCGGCGTGACCATTCCGCCGTACGGCGGCGATACGCAATGGACCAACCTGGTGATCGCCTACGAGAAGCTGTCCGCGCCGCTGCGCGCGTTCGTCGATGGCTTGCGCGGCGTGCATCGCTTCGCGCCGCCGCAAGGCTCGAGCGGCACCGATGCGTTCACGAAGGCCGTGACGGATCACACGCTCGTGAGCGAGCATCCGCTCGTGCGTGTGCATCCGGAGACCGGCGAACGCGCGCTGTATGTGAGTCCGGGCTTTCTCAAGCACATCGCGGGACTGGCGCCGCGTGAAAGTCAGGTGCTGCTCGAACTGCTATGGGAGCATGTGACGCGGCCGGAATTCACGGTGCGATTCAAGTGGGAGCCGGGCAGCATCGCGTTCTGGGACAACCGCACGACCGCGCATCTCGCGCCGACGGATATCTTCGATCTCGATTTCGATCGCCAGTTGTATCGCACGACGCTCGTCGGGGATGTGCCCGTGGGGCCGGACGGGCAGAAGTCGGCGGCGATCGAAGGCTCGCCCGTCGGCGCTGCGGCCGCGGTGGCGTTGAACTGAGAGGGAGCGGTCTTCGCCTATGAGCAGATGACGGTTTTCTTTTGATGCTCAACACGAGCGTCTCCGGTATATTGCCTCGCTGGTTCGCGCATGCGACCCGCGATATACCGATAGAAAACGAAAGGAAACCGTAGTCATGGTGTCTGTGAATCGCCGCCGATTTCTCGGGCGGCTGCTGGCCTTGGCCGGTGCGGCAGGTTCAATGGGCGCGCTGCCCGAATCGATCCGCAAGGCACTCGCGATTCCCGCGGCCACGCGCACCGGCACGATCGCCGACGTGCAGCACATCGTCGTTCTGATGCAGGAGAACCGCTCGTTCGACCACTATTTCGGGCATCTGCGGGGCGTGCGCGGCTATAACGATCGTTTCCCGGTGCCGCTTGCGAACGGGCAGCCGGTGTGGTGTCAGCCATCGAAGTCCGATCCAGCCAGACCCGTCCTGCCATTTCATCTCGACACGTCGGCGACGAGCGCGCAATGCATCGGCGATCTGGATCACACCTGGTATCCGACGCATCGCGCGATCAACAACGGACGCAACGATCGCTGGCCGGCCAACAAGACCGACATGTCGATGGGCTATCACCTGCGCAGCGACATTCCGTTCCACTACGCGCTCGCCGATGCATTCACCATTTGCGATGCCTACTTCTGTTCGATGCCCGGTCCGACGCATCCGAACCGCACGTATCTGATGACCGGCACCGTCGACTCGAGCGGCACGAAGGGCGGCCCGCTGCTCGACAATAACGACTACATCACCCATCGAAAGCCGCCTGAGTATCAAGTGCTTTCGTGGACGACTTATCCGGAGCGTCTGCAGGAAGCGGGCATTTCGTGGCGGATCTATCAGCAAGGCACGAACGGACGCGACCTCTATCAAGGCAACTTCGGCACCAACATCCTGCAGAATTTCGAGAACTACATCAACGCGAAGCGCGGCACGCCGCTGCACGATCGCGCGTTGACCGCGCGTACCTTGAATGAATTGCGTGCTGACGTCATGGCCGACCAGCTTCCGCAAGTCTCGTGGCTTCTGCCGTCGGCGATCTATTCGGAGCATCCGAATTTCATGCCGGCGTTCGGCGCGGCGTATATCGCGCAGGTCATCGATGCGCTCACGGCGAATCCGGACGTCTGGAGCAAGACCGTGCTATTCGTCATGTACGACGAGAACGATGGCTTCTTCGATCACGTGCCGCCGCCGCAGCCGCCCGCGAACGACCTGCAAGGCCGCTCGACGGTCGGCGTCGAAGACGAGTTGCATACGATCGTGAATCCCGGGCGGGGCAAGGGCTATACCGCCGACGGCCTGCCATACGGCCTCGGTCCGCGGGTCCCGATGACCGTCGTGTCGCCGTGGACCAAGGGCGGCTTCGTCTGTTCGCAGGTGTTCGATCATACGTCGGTCATTCGTTTCATCGAGGCGCGGTTCGGCGTGCACGAGCCGAACATCACGCCGTGGCGTCGCGCCGTGACGGGCGATCTGACTTCGGCATTCGATTTCGGCGCGCCGGATGCGCGCGTGCCTTCGTTGCCCGATGCCACGGCGCAAGTCTCCGCGGCGACGCGGCAGTGCATGGTCAATCCGAAGCCGATCGTTCCCGCGGTGCCGGGGACGATCGATGCGCAGGAGCCCGGCGTTCGTCCGGCGCGCGCGCTGCCCTATGAACTGCATGCGAGCGGCGCGCCGAGCCGCGACGGTCGCTCGTTCGAACTCGCTTTCGATAACACGGGCCGGCAAGGGGCGCATTTCTATGTCTACGCGATCGCCCGCGAGGATGGACCGTGGCGTTACACCGTCGAGGCGGGCAAGTCGCTCACGGCGAATTTGCCGCTCGTCGCGCAGGAGAAGAGGTACGAGTATGAAGTCCACGGTCCGAACGGATTCGTGCGCCGCTTTCGCGGCAGGGGCGAGGGAAGCGGCGTCGGCGTGACGGTTCAATACGATGTGAAGGCGACAGCCCTTCGGGTCAAACTATCGAGCGCAAGCAGCGCGCCCGCGAACGTGACGATCACCGACAACGCATACGGCGTGGCGGCGCGAAAGATCAGACTCGCGGCGCACGGCGAGCGCGCCGAGGCGTGGTCGCTCGAGCGTAGCTCGCGCTGGTACGACCTGAGCGTCACCGTCGCTGAAGATGATGTGTTCCTGTGCCGCTTCGCGGGACACCTCGAGAACGGCGAGCCCGGCGTCAGCGACCCCGCGGCGGTTGCGCCCGTAACGGTGTTGCGCTGATCAGAGCCCGTGCAGCGCGTAGGTCAGCCACGCAACCGACCTCTCCACGAACGAAGGCGCTTCACCCGAGCCGAAGAGCAACAGCGCCGCGCCCGCGCCGGCGAAGCGCATCAGCACGCCGCGGCCTATTTCGCGTCGCGGTGTGCGCAGGCTGGACGTGACATAGAACGACGCGTTGATTTGCGTCGTATGCATCATGTAGCGATAAAAGCGCGTGAAGTATTTGCGGTTCGGCTCGACATGCTCCTGCCAGAAGTCGTCCATCCCGACATCCTCGACGATGCCCGGCCGCGCATAGAACGCAGAGCCCGTCACGCACACGGGCACGCCGTGATAGAGCGCCTGCAGTCCGACAGTCGAATTGATCGTCACCACGCCCTTGCTGCGCTTCAGTAACGAAGGAACGTGCCCGTCGTGAATGTAGAGCACGCGCCCGGCCACGCCGCACTGTCTTGCAGTGGCGTGGATCGCCGCCGCGTAGTCGGAGTGTCCGCGTTCGAGCGGATGATGCTTGAAGACGAGCAGATCCGAGTCGCATGCGTGCGCGGCGAAGGACCGAATCGTGGCTGCGATGAACGCGCCGTTGTCTTTCCATCCGCTCGCATGCGTGATCTGGCTGTCGGTGCTGATCTGCAGCGGCACGAGGAAGAAATCGGGTCCATACGTGTCGAGCAGGGGAGCGATGATGTCCCGCTCCATCGAACGATAAAGATGCTTGCGATACGCGGATCGCAGCCACCGGAACATCTCCGCCATTCGGAACGGTTTATGGTGCTCGTAGTGCGGATAAAGACGACGCCCGAACAAGCCCGCCGCGAAATAGAGAAACGAATACCAGCCCATGCGCGTGAATGCCCAACGGAATTGACGTGGCCGTTGAACCTGGGGATAGATCGGCAGTGCGGCGGGCACGGCAGAGGCAAGTTGCGATGCGTGATTGACGCCGCCTGTTTCCATCGTGATCCACCACGGCCTGACATAGCCCTCCTCGAATACCACGACGCTCACACCCATCTCGCGCGCGACCGAGAGCGCGACCCGATGCATTGGACGGCACTGCCCGAAGAGCAGTATCGCGCGGATCTTCCGTTCTTCTATCAAAAGCCGCAAAAAAGCGGGCCATCTCTCGATCGATTCGTCGAATCTAATTGATGAGGAATCCCGATAGAAAAATGAATCGCCGCCGTTGAAATTGACCTTCGCGACATTGGCGCCCAGTTCGCGCATGCGATCGGCAACCTGTTTGAAAAACGGTCCGTTGGGTCCCTGAAGCAGCAGAAGATTTTGATGATGGCTCAGTTCATCAAGCCTTGAACGGGCAAAGGCGTGAGCGGGCATATGAAACGTGTTCGGGTAATTTTGACCGGGATGCGCGTTATTTTTCGCATGACCGGAAGATTTTTCTGTTTGTAATAAAAACTAATTTATCGCCGTCAACGCGTGTTGCAAATATGTTGCAAGGTTCAGCTAATTGTTTAAAAACCCGTATTTCTTACTTGGCAATGTCAAAGAATGTAACGCATAATTCATTTTTTTACCAATGTCTGTAACACATACGTAACAGAAATATGGCAAGGAGCACGAGGTGACGGCTGGTGCATGGCGGGATGTCAGTAAATTTGACAATCCTGGCTTACTTGAATCTTTCAGTTCTGAACCTGATTTCAACGCTCGATGGACGATTGAAAGGTTCGTGCAACCTCGCGCGGGCATGGCAGCTTGCGATGAATAGCGAGTTGAATACTCCCGCGCCGCGCTCGTCATGGGCGGTGATGCGCTCGGTGATCCATGCCCTGTTTCTTCGCGAAGCCGTGACGCGTCTTTCCATCGGGCGTGGCGGTTGGGTGTGGATCATCATCGAGCAGGGCGAACATATCGTTCTGCTGATCATCTGGCACGGCATCGTGCAGCACCATCTGATTCCCGGCGTCAGCGTGCCGCTTTTCGTCGGTCTCGGCATCTTGCCGTACTTCATGATGAAAAGCATCGCGTTGCGCGGGATCGACTCCATTCCGGCGAATCGTGCGCTGTTCGTCTATCGGCAGATCAAGCCCGTCGACGCGGTCATCGCGCGTGCGATTCTCGAAGGGCTCATCTTTCTCGTTGTGGGCGTCGTACTTGTGGTCGGATTCGCGCTGTGCGGCGTGGATGTTTCCGTGGGGCATCCGCTGCAGGTGGCGGGCGTGTTCATGCTTTTCTGGTTGTTCGGGCTCGGTCTCGGGCTCGCGCTTTCCGTACTTACCGAGATCGTTCACGAGATCGGCACCCTGACGCGGATGGCTTTCGGGATCATCTATTTCGCATCGAGCGTGCTCTATCCCACGTCCTGGATTCCGGCCTCCTGGCAACCCGTCTATTTCCTCAATCCGATCGTGCATGCCGTCGAACTGATGCGCGAAGGGTACTTCACGTCGTATCGGCCGAGTGATCTCGTCAGTCCCGCATATCTGATGGCGTGGGTATTCGGCTGGATACTTACCGGCCTCTTCCTTCACGTTCGCTTTGCAAAGCGGTTGGTGGAGCGATGATCGTAGTCAGCAACATGAGCAAGCGCTATCGCGGCAGCGACGATGAACGGTACGTGCTGCGAGACGTCAGCCTGAACATTCCGCGCTCGTCCAAGCTCGCGGTGATCGGCCGCAACGGCGCGGGCAAGTCGACCCTGCTCAATCTTCTCGGCGGAATGGACCGTCCCACGCGCGGAAGCGTCTCGCGGCAATGCCGCGTGTCGTGGCCGCTCGGGCTTTCGGGCGGTTTCCAGGGCTCGCTCTCCGGCGCGCAGAACGCCAAGTTCATTGCGCGCGTTCACGGCGTCGAAGACGAGGCGCTGCATCGGCACATCGCGTTCATCCGCGAATTCTCGGAGCTCGGCGATGCGCTGGAGCGGCCCGTGAAGAGCTATTCGTCGGGCATGCGCTCGCGGCTCGCGTTCGCCATTTCCCTCGCATTCGATTTCGACCTGTATCTCGTCGACGAGCTGACGTCGGTCGGCGATGCGGCGTTTCGCAAGAAGTCGCGCGATGCATTCCGCGACATCGCCGCGCGCGCCGGGCTGATCATGGTTTCGCATGACGAAGCCACGCTCAAGACCTTCTGCGACACCGCGCTCTGGCTGCATGATGGTCAGGCGCTCTGGTTCGATGATCTGAGCGAAGGCCTCGCTCGCTACAAAGAGAGTCTGTCAGCATGAACCGGGATCTACCGATGGACGTTCTCGCGCCGCGCAAGCCCACGCTGCGCGAGCGCATGAAGGCCGTGCGCTGGCGCCGCCACTGGCTGCGCGTGGTGCTTGTCGTCGCGGTTGGCATCGCATCGCTCTACTGGGGGGCGATCGAGTCGGATCAGTACGTGTCCGAGGCGCACATCGTGGTGACGCGCACGAATGTGGAAGCCAACGAGGCGGCGAGCGGCCTGCTGTCGCTCATATCGGGCTCGGGCAACTCGCGCGACATGATGCTGTTCCGCGACCGGCTGCTGTCGATCGACATGATGCGCAAGCTCGACCATCGGCTCGGCATGCGCGCGCACTACAGCGATCGCAAGCATGACTGGCTGTCGATTCTCTGGGATCGCGGCGCGCCGGACGAAGAGTTCCAGCGTTATCTGCTCGGCCGCGTCTCGGTTACCTACGACGACTACAGCCAGGATCTCGTCGTGACGGCGCAGGCCTATACGCCGCAGATGGCGCAGGCGATCGTTCGCATGTTGGTCGACGAAGGCGAGTCGGACCTGAACCGCATGGACAACGCCGTGGCGGAGCAGCAGGTGGCGTTCATCGAGAACGAACTAGTGACCATTCGCGACCGGATGTTCGCGGCGCAGAAGCGTCTGCTCGCCTTCCAGAACGAGAACGGTCTCGCATCGCCGCTCGCGACGGCGCAAGGCGTATCGGAAGTGGTCGAGCGCCTCGAATCGGAGCGCAGCCAGCTCGAAGCGAAGAAGCTCGCGATGCTCGGCTATCTGACGCCGCAGGCGCCGGACATCGTGCAGATCGAAGGGCAGGTATCCGCGCTGCAGCAACAGATCAATGTCGAGCGTAATCGCGTTGCGTCGAAGAACGGCACCGCGCTCAACCACCTCGCGGAAGAGCAGCACCGGCTTCAGGTCGAGGCGACGTTCGCGGAAGACGTCTACAAGACCGGACTCGCCGCGCTCGAAAAGGCGCGCGTCGAGGCGACACGCAAGATCAAGAGCGTTCAGGTGCTGCAATCGCCGACCCTGCCGCAGGCATCGATGCAGCCTCGGCGTCTCTACAACATTGTCGTTTTCATCATCGTTTCCTTGCTCGTGGCCGGTGTCGTTCACCTGATCGGCGCGATCATCCGCGATCACCGGGATTGACTGATTCATGTTCCGTTCTTTTGTCCTGACCTGCTTTCTCTGCGGCGTCCTCGGTTCGGCTTGCGCGCAAGCCGCATCGTCCGCGCACGGCGGCGACGTCGCAGGCGATGCCTCGACTATCAGTCGCCTGAGAACGAGCGACTTCGCCAACATGCCGTCGATGGCGCGCGGCAATGCCATGAACGTTGCCGCGCTCAATGCGGACACGCCTGGGCAATTCGAGCCGCACAAGGAGACTTCGGCCGGAACGCAGGCGAAGCTCGCCGCGCTCACGCCGTCGCAGCGCGCCGACTATCAGGCGAACAGCGCGAGTCACGTGTTCGGCGCGAATCTCTTCACGGGTGCGTTCGCGTACGGTACATCGGTCGACTTCAATCCTGGTTACGTGATCTCGGTCGGCGACCAGCTTCGCGTGCGCATGTGGGGCGGCTTCGAGTTCGACTCCGTGCTGACGGTCGACCAGCAGGGCAACATCTTCCTGCCGCACGTCGGGCCGCTGCACGTGGCGGGCGTGAGCAACGCCGAGCTTCAGCCGACGGTCACGGGCGCGCTGCGCAAGGTATTCAGCAGCCGCGTGTCGGTGTACTGCAACCTGCAGATGGCGCAGCCGGTTCGCGTGTATGTCGCGGGCTTCGTGCGTCATCCGGGCATGTACAACGGCACGTCGAACGACAGCGTGTTGCGCTATCTCGACCAGGCGGGCGGCATCGATCCGAGCCGCGGCTCGTTTCTCGACGTGCAGGTCAAGCGCGGCGAACAGGTGCGCGGCACGATCGACCTGTACGACTTCCTGTTGCGCGGCACGCTGCCTTCGGTGCCGCTCGCGGATGGCGACGTGATCTTCGTCGGCCCGCGTCATAGCACGGTAACGGTCGCGGGACTCGCGGAGAACGCGAAGCAGATCGAGTTCCTCGGCGAGACCACGCCGCTCGAGAGCATCCTCGCGGCTGCGCATCCTCAGCCTTCCGCGACGCACGTGCGCATCACGCGCAATACGGGGCCGACGCTGAATGTCGAGTATGTCGCGCTCGCCGACGCCGCCAATGTCAGGCTGCAAAACGGCGATGCGATCAGCTTCACGGCGGACAAGCAGCCCGGCACGATCACGGTGCGCGTGGAAGGCGAGCATCTCGGCCCGCAGGAATACGTGTTGCCGTACGGTAGCCGTCTGGGCAGCCTGCTGCAGCAAGTATCGATGACCGAGCGCTCGGATGTCGCCGACATTCAACTGTTCCGGCCGAGCGTGAAGCTGCGCCAGAAGCAGATGCTCGACTCCGAGCTCAATCATCTCGCCGAGGCGGTGCTGACCGCGCGCTCGGGCACGCAGGAGGAAGCGGCGCTGCGCAAGGACGAGGCGAGCCTCGTGCTGCAGTGGGTCGAGCGGGCGAAGCATATTCAGCCGCTCGGACAGACCGTGGTCGGCAAGCCCGAGATTCGCGATCAACTGC
Organism: Caballeronia sp. J97; assembly: GCF_905220305.1. NCBI lineage: Bacteria > Pseudomonadati > Pseudomonadota > Betaproteobacteria > Burkholderiales > Burkholderiaceae > Caballeronia > Caballeronia sp. J97. The sequence goes on from NZ_CAJMZL010000010.1 coordinate 190,715, forward strand.
TGCTCGAAAACGGCGATGTGTTGTTCGTGCCGGTGAAGGACGGGCTCGTGCTGGTGGGCGGCGAGGTGCTGTTCCCGACGGCGATCGCGGCGGACTCGAGCTATTCGGTCGAAGACTACATCGGCAAGGCGGGCGGCTTCTCGCAGGACGCGGATACGTCGCGCGTCGTGGTTGCGCATCTCGACGGCACGTTCAGCGACGGCAAGCGCGACAAGACGGTCGTCGCGGGCGATCAGATCATGGTCCTGCCGAAGGTGGACTTCAAGACGCGCCAGTTCGCGAAGGATGTCTTCCAGATTCTGTATCAGATCGCGATCAGCGCGAAGGTGGCGCTCGGACTCTGAGCGTGAGCAGGTTTGCAGGGAACAACGAAAGAAAGTGGCCACGCGCCGGTTGCGAGGCCGGCAATCATTCTCGGGGATAGCGATGAGAACAGTCATTACGTATGGAACGTTCGACCTGTTGCACGTGGGTCATCTGAACCTGCTGCGGCGCGCGAGGGCTTTAGGAGACCGGCTCGTCGTCGCGCTGTCGACCGACGAGTTCAATCTCGACATGAAGAACAAGCGCACCGTGATTCCCTACGAGGACCGGCGCCACATGCTGGAAGCGCTGCGCTGCGTCGACCTCGTGATTCCGGAGGAGAACTGGGAGCAGAAAGTGCTCGACGTGGGCCGCTATCAGATCGGCACCTTCGTGATGGGCGACGACTGGGCCGGCAAGTTCGATTTCCTGAACGAGCACTGCGAAGTCGTCTATCTGCCGCGCACTGAGGCGATCTCGTCGACCGAACTGAAGCGCCACATTCGCGACGGCGCGTCCGGCCCGCTCGCGGCCGGCGGCTTCGGCAAGGCGCACGCGAAGCACGGCGACGCCCGCTGGCTCGCTGCCTGAATGCGCTTCGTCGACAACATGATCGCGCGGCGTCGCACCCGGCTCTGGCTGGCGCGGCTGCTCGATCGTTTGCTGCCGGTTCGCCCGCATCGCGCGGTGTTCGTGACGCGGCCAAACGTTGCGATCGCGGGCAATCTGCGCATCGTGCTCGACGCGCTGGCCGATGCGGCCGCGGGCACGTCGCGTCGCGAGCTCGCCGTGTTCAAGGACGGTCCCATCGCTCCCGAAACCGCGGCGGCGCTCGCGGAAAAGGGCGTGAAGGTTTTCGAGCGCTTCAGCATCGAAGCGCTGTGCTTCGTGTTGTCGAGCGCGACCGTGGTGCTGAGCCATTCAGCGCGCGATGCCTTTCTGCCGGGCCGCCGTCGTGGCCGGCGTGTGATCAATCTGTGGCATGGCGTGGCGCTCAAGCGCATCGAACTTTTGATGGAGCCGCGCGACGATGCGCAATCGCGCGCGCGGCGCTCGCTCATGGTCCGCAATGCGCGCCTCTATGACGCGCTGATCGCGAGCAGCCCGGTCGATCGCGTGGTGAACGCGCAGGCGTTCGGCCTGCCTTTCGAGAACGTGCATGCGACCGGCCTGCCGCGCTTCGATTACATGCGCGCCGACTGGCCGTTGCCGCGCGATCTGCGCCGTCAGGCCGCCGCGCTCGATACCCTCATCGGCGGCCGCCGGCTCGTGCTGTATGCGCCGACCTTCCGCGAAACCGCGAATTCGCCGCTGGACTGGATGGACGACGCCTGCGTCGCGGCGATCCGCGCGCTGTGCCGGCGCATGGGTCTCGTGCTCGGCCTGCGCCCGCATCCCTACGAGAAGCGCCCGCTCGACGCGGTGTGCGACGGCATCGACATCATCGACGCATCGCCCGCGCGCTTCGCCGAAGCCGCGCTGCTGCTGCGCCGCGCCGATGCGCTGGTCGTCGACTATTCGAGCATCTGGGTCGACTTCCTCGCAAGGCGCAAGCCGATTCTCGGTCTCGTGCCCGATTACGATCGCTATTGCAGCGAGGAACGAGGCTTCGTCTACACGCAGGAATCGGTGTTTCCCGGGCCGTTGCATCGGGACTGGCGAGCCGTGCTCGCGGACCTCGAACGCCTGGCCCGAACGAATTTCGAGCCGGCCGATGCGCATCGTCTCGACGCGGCCGCAGGGCTGTTTCTTCCACCGGACCGGCTCGCTGGCTCCTGCACCCGGCGCTGCATCGATCTGTTCTTCGACGTGCCGACGCTCGCCGCCGCGCACGCAAACTTGAGAGGCGCGGAACGATGACACGCGCGATCGGCATCATGTCGCCGGGTATCTGGCGCATTCCGCATCTCGACAGCCTGCTGTCCGGGACGCCCGTGCGCGCGCGCCTTGGCGCGCGAACGGGAAAGCTCGCCGCCATCGCGGGATGGGGCGCGAAGCCCGGCGCGGAGCGCGCGCGGCGTCTCGCGCGTGCGCGCGGTCTGCCGTATCTCGCGCTCGAGGACGGATTCCTGCGCTCGCTCGGTCTCGGCGTGAACGGCGCACCGCCGCTGTCGATCGTCGAAGACGATCTCGGCATCTATTACGATGCACGTCGTCCTTCGCGGCTCGAGCGTCTGATAACCGATTGCACCGACGACGCAGCCGGGCCTCAGGAAGCGCGGCGCGGCATCGATGCGATCGTTCGGCATCGCCTGTCGAAGTACAACGACGCGCCCGCGTTGCGATTGCCGCCCGCGACGGCCCGCGCGCGCGTGCTGGTCGTCGATCAGACGGCGGGCGATGTGTCCGTGACGCTCGGCGGCGCCGACGCCGACACCTTCGCGCGGATGCTCGCCGCCGCGCAAGCGGAACATCCCGACGCCGAAGTCTGGGTGAAGACGCATCCCGACGTGTCGAGCGGACGCAAGCGCGGCTATCTGGGCGGCGTGCGGGCGCGGGAACGCTTACACGTGCTCGCGCAGGCATGTTGTCCGCTGTCGCTCATCGAGCAGTTCGATCACGTCTATGTCGTGACCTCGCAGCTCGGCTTCGAGGCGTTGATGCTGGGCAAGCGCGTGACGTGCTTCGGCATGCCCTGGTACGCGGGATGGAGCCTGACCGACGACCGTCATCCCGGCATCGACGAAGTGCGCCGTCGTCGCGCCGTGCCGAGATCGGTCGAGCAGCTTTTTACGGCGGCGTATCTGCAATACGCGCGCTATCTCGATCCGGCGAGCGGGCGGCGCGGCACGCTCTTCGATGTGATCGAATGGCTCGCGCGCAATCGCGAGATCAACGAAGCGAGCCGGGGCACGCTGTATTGCGTCGGCATGAGCATGTGGAAGCGCGCGGTGATCCGGCCGTTCCTGAGCACGCCGTCGAACCGGCTGCGCTTCGTGCCCGGTCTCGAAACGGCGCAGCTCGACAAGCTCGAACGCGATGCGAAGCTCGTCGTCTGGGGCGGCCGTCACGCGCAGTTGTGCCGCGAGGCGAAGGCGCGCGGCATCGGCGTTTCGCGCGTGGAGGACGGCTTCGTGCGCTCGGTCGGTCTCGGATCGGATTTGCGCGGGCCGCTTTCGCTCGCCGTCGACGATGACGGGATCTACTACGATCCTGCCTCGGGAAGCCGCTTCGAGCGCCTCGCGCACGAGGTTCGACTCGACCCGCACCAGCGCTCGCGCGCCGCGTGGCTACGCGAGGCGCTCGTGCGCATGCGCATCAGCAAGTACAACGTGGGCGTCGCGTATCGCTGCGCAAACGCGGCGGCCGGCAGACGGCGCATTCTCGTGCCGGGCCAGGTGGAGGACGACCAGTCGATTCTCGCCGGCTCGCCACATGTCCGCCGAAATCTCGACCTGCTCGCGATGGTCCGCGCGGCGAATCCCGATGCGTGGATCGTCTACAAGCCGCATCCCGATGTCGTGGCGCGCAACCGCAGCGGCGGCGTCGATGCGGCGCTGTCAGCGTCGCTCGCGGACGAATGCGTCGTCGACGCCAACATTTCCGATTGCATCGCCGAAGTCGACGAAGTCCACACGATGACTTCGCTCGCCGGTTTCGAGGCGCTGTTGCGCGACAAGACCGTGCATTGCTACGGCGGGCCGTTCTACGCGGGCTGGGGCCTGACCGTCGATCACATGGCGCTGCCGCATCGCACGCGCGTGCTCACGCTCGATGAGCTCGTGTACGTCGCGCTGTGCGCTTATCCGCGATATCGATTGCCGGGCGTGCGGGGATTCTGCTCGATCGAGGATGCGATCCGTTTGCTCGTCGCGCAGGGCGCGGGCGCTCGGGCGCCGGCCGGAAGCCATCGGCTGGCGCGGCAATGGCGCAAGGGATTGCACGTGCTGCGCGCGTTCGTGGCATCGAGGTCAACCTAGCCGATTTTCACCGACGTCGGATGACGTCAATTTGCATAAGCCATGAATTTCGTCGCGACATACAAGAAAGCCAAGAAGCGCTACGGCGTGTTTCTGCTCAATCAATCGGCTGCGAATCTGCAGCGGATCTCGCAGTGGTTCCCCGAGTGGGGCTATCCGCGGTATCTGCGCGGACTGTGCCTGCTCACGCTAGGCAAGACGGTGGCTGCGGACCAGACTCTGCGCGAGGCGATCGCGCGCGATCCGCGCCGCGCGCACGCGCATTATCTGCTCGGGCTGGCGCTCAGCAAGAAGAGCAAATGGTGGCAGGCCGTCGCGGCGTTCGAGGCCGCGGTGGAAGGCGCGGGAAAACATGCGCGGTGGCATTACGAGCTGGGCAAGGCGCGCGAGCGCATGAAGCGTTTCGACAAGGCCGCCGAGGCCTTCGGCGATGCGGTGGCGTTGAAGCCCGGGCGCTCGGTCTGGCAATACCGGCTCGGACGGGCAATGGAGCGCGCGGGGGATCTGGCGGGCGCGGAGAAGGCGTATGCGAAAGCGACCAGGCTCGATGCGAGCGGGCAGTTGCGCAGACTGGGCACCGGCGCCTGGCATCAGAAGGACGGTTTGTGGGCGCTGGCGCTCGCGTCTTATCTCGATCGCGTGCGGCTTGCGCCCAATAGCGCGGAACTGCGCTTTCGCGTGGGGTTCGCGCAAGAGCGCGCCTATCGTTGGGATCTCGCCGCAGCCTCGTATCGGCGAGCGCTGGCGCTTGCGCCCAACGCGAAGGCCGACTGGCACTATCGCCTCGGATTCGTGCTCGAGCGTCAGCAGAAATGGCGTGAAGCGGCGCAGGCCTACAACGCGGCGATCGTCGCGGATGCGGTGCATCGTCCGTATCGCAACTATCGCCTCGGCTACGTGCTCTCGAAAGCCGGCGATCATCGCGCGGCCTGCTCTGCCTATCTGAACGTGCGCAAGAACGTCGCTTATGCGGTGCAGATTCCGGAGCATCTTTCGCTGCGCGATCGTGACAACTGGATGCTGCGCATCGCTCATCTGACGCTGCGGATCGAGGCGAACACCACCGACGAAAACCTTCACCTGCAACTCGCCCGCGCTCACGAGGCTATCGGAGAATGGGAAGCTGCCGCGCGCGCCTGTCAGGATGCGCTTTTGCGTTGCAGCAGCTACAAGCCCGACTGGTATTACCGTCTCGGTCGCGCGCTCATGCGGGCGGGGTCGTACGAGAAGGCTTGCGCGGCATTCGCCGAGACGGTCGCCTTCAGATTGCCTCACGGCGTCGACGCGAAAAAGTACAAGACAGTCGACGTTACGCGCGCGCTCGCCTATGCGGAATACTACGAGACGTTGCCCGTTGAAGAGAACGTGATTGTCTACGAGTCCTTCCACGGCGCGAACATGAGCTGCAATCCCTATGCGATGTTCAGGCAGATCGTGGACGACCCGCGCTATCGTTCGTGGCTTCACGTGTGGGCGCTCAATGATCGCAGGCTGATTCCGCCGGAGTATCGGACGCGGGCGAACGTGGTGTTCGTCACGCGCGAATCCGATCGCTATCGCCGCTATCTGGCGAGCGCGAAGTATCTCATCAACAACAACACGTTCCCGCCGTATTTCGTCCGCAGGGAAGAGCAGCGTTATCTGTTCACATGGCACGGCACGCCCCTGAAGACGCTCGGCAAGGACATGCGCACGCTGCAGCCGAACGCCGCGCGCAACATGCTTCAGGCGACTCACCTGCTGAGTCCGAATGCGCATACGTCCCGCATTCTCCTGGAGTCCCACGATGTCGCAGGGTGCTTCCCCGGCAAAATGCTGGAAGCGGGCTATCCGCGTGTCGATGCGACGCTGAATCTGACTCAGTCGGCACGGCTCGAATTGCGCGAACGTCTCGGGCTGTCGAACGACAGGCCTGTCGTGCTCTATGCGCCGACCTGGCGGGGCGAGCTCGGCAAGGAGCAGACGGAAGTCAGTCGGATGATCAACGACCTGGCGCGACTCAGGACGCTGCCGTGCCAGTTGCTCTTCAAGGGACATCATCTGGTCGAGAAGAAGCTCGCGGAGAAAAAGATTGCGAGCGTGCCGGGCAGCATCGATACCAACGAGCTGTTGTCGATCGTCGATATCCTGATCACGGACTACTCCAGCATATTCTTCGATTTCATCCCGACGCGCCGGCCGATTGTCTATTACACGTACGACTACGAGGAATACTCGACGCAGCGCGGCCTGTACTTCGGTTTCGAAGACATGCCGGGCAGCCAGTGCTTCGACATCGATGCACTCTCGTCCACGCTCGCCGGTCTGATCGGCCGCTGGCCCGAATACGACGAAGACCATGCCTCTGCCGCCGCGAAGTTTTGCATGTACGACGACGGTCAGGCGACGCAGCGCGCCATGTCCTTCTTCTTCGACGACGAGCAGACAGGCAAGGTCATCACTGCGCGAAGCGAACGCCCTCGCTTGCTGTTTTATAACTTCTTCGACGTGAACGGCATCACGTCGTCGTTCATCAGTCTCATCAACAAGCTGGCACGCGACGGGCGCTATGACATCGCGGTCGCCATGGATCATCAGACGATCGACGCGAATCCGGCGTGCCGGGCCGCCCTCGACGCGCTGGACCACAGGGTTCCCATTCTGGGCCGGACCGGCGCGATGGTGGCGACGCTCGAGGAAAGGGACATTGTCGACAGGTTCTACGATCCTCTCGAAGCGCCGATCCAGGGCGAGCGCAAGGAGATACACGCGCGCGCCTTCCGGCGCGAGTACCGGCGTCTCTTCGGCGAGTCGCACTTCGATCTGTATGTGGCTTTCGAAGGCTACAACCTTTTCTGGATGTCATTGTTCGCGGAAGCCGGTACGTCCGACATCGGCCGTATCGTCTATTTGCATAACAACATGCTGGAGGAGTCGAAGGTCCGCTTTCCGAAGCTGGAGGCGCTGTTCAGCCTATATCGACAATTCGACGATCTCGTGTCCGTCTCGGACAGCGTCCACGAAGCGAATTTGACGACGCTCGCTCCCCGCCTCGGCATCGATGCCGGTCGCTTCGCCTGGCTGAACAACCTGATCGACACGGACCGCATTCTCGCGCTCGCCGAAGAACCGGTCGATCCGACCATCGAGACGTGGATCGGTGACGCGCGTGTCATCGCGACGGCCGCGCGCCTGTCGCCCGAAAAGGGACAGGAGAAGCTCATCCGTGCTTTTGCCACGGTCCGCAAAACGATTCCCGACATCAAGCTGATGCTCATTGGCGACGGGCCGCTGCGTGCGAAGCTCGAGGGCCTGGTCAGGGAGATGGGCGCGGGCGAGTATGTCAGATTCGCGGGACGCCATGCCAACCCCTTCCCGCTGATGCGCCGGGCGGATTCGTTCATCCTCTCGTCCGACCACGAAGGCCAGGGTCTCGTCCTGCTCGAAGCCCTCACGCTCGGCAAGCAGGTCGTCTCGACCGATATCCCGGGACCGCACAGCGTGCTCGAAGGCGGCTACGGCCTGCTCGTCGAAAACAGCGAAAGCGGCGTCGTGCATGGTCTGACTGAACTGCTCAACGGCTGGACCGCGCCGAAACGCTTCGATGCTCAGCAGTATCAGGCCGATGCGCTGCGCAATTTCATCGCGCTGATCGAGCGGCACGCACCTGTGCGTCTCCCCGTGCCCGAGCAGGCCGTGGCACAAGCCGAACTCGCCTGAACCATACGACCCGAAACGCCGATGTTCGACTCCCTCAAAGAACGCCTGGCCGGCGTCATGCTGATGACCGTCATCGTGCCGCTCGCCGTGCTCGGCTACCTGCTGATCGTCTATGTCGGGTTCTTCGGCAGGACGGAACGAGGCCGCGCCGGCGTGCGTGCGCTCGATCATTTCGTCAACGCCACCGTGTTCAACGGCTACGCGTGGGAGTCGATCTCCTCTCACGCATGGCGCGAGCGCGACCGCCGCTGGGCCAGGCTCATCATCGCGGTGACCGACCGCTTCCAGACCGATCATTGCCGCCGCGCGAACAAGCGCGAGCAGCCCGTCGTCGATCTGGTGCTGCGCAAGCGGCTGAACGACCGGACCTTGTGATGATGCAAACGCCGTCCATCGATGCCGGCGCGCGCGTGAAGACGCGTCGCGTGTACTACGTGAGCGGGTTCGACCCGCGCGGCCCCGGCTACTATCACCGGCTCTACAAGGACGAGGCGCGCAAGCAGGCCGCGCTGCTGGGCGTCGAGATCACGACCGGTCCGCGTACCCGTCGAAGCGAGCATGCGAGCGTGTGGCGCGTCGACGCCGACTGGAAGGGCCACGCGGTGTCGACCGAATATCAGTTCCTGCACTGGGACGATATCGTGCGCGTCAACTGGGAGCGCAATCTCGCGAAACTCGCATGGGCCGGTTTCGCGAGCATAGTGCAATACGCGCGTTGCGGCGCGTGGGCGCAATTGCGTCGCGATTTCCGCGGCCCGTTCCTGAGCTCGATCTATCCGCACGCTTGTCTGTTCTTCATCCTGCTGCTGGCGCTTCTGGGCGGGCTCGCCGCGACCGGCCTCGTCACACGCGCAGGCGGTCAGGGCGTGGCGGGCGTCGCGGGCGGCATCGTCACGGCGGCGGCGTTGTGCATGACGGGCGTGCGCCTCGCGAATCGCACGGCCGTGTTCTGGCTGCTGAGGATCTACGAATTCGTCGGCGCATGGAACGACGACAAGCAACGACAAATCGAGGCGCGCGCCGACGCGCTCGCGAGACACATCGTCGACGAGCACCGTCGCGCGCCTTGCGATGAAGTGCTGCTCATCGGCCACAGCGTCGGATCGATCGTCGCGGTGATGGTGGGCGCGCGTCTTGCCGCGCTCGCGCGCGCCGGCGAGCACACGAATCTCTCGATGCTCACGCTCGGGCAGTGCATTCCGCTGCTCGGCATGCAGCCGCGGGCCGAAGCATTTCGCGCGTGTCTGCGCACGCTCGCCGAGCATCGCGATCTGCCGTGGCTCGACATGAATGCCCGCGCCGACGCGCTCGCGTTCTCGCAGGTCAATCCGCTCGATGCGTCGGGCGTCGCGGGCGCGCCGGCCGGGCGTCCCGTCGCACAGCTGGTGCGGCCGTTCCGCATGTTCGGCGACGCGGCCTGGGCGAAGATCCGGCGCGACAAGATGCGCCTGCATTTCCAGTATCTGATGGCGAGCGATCTGCCCAATCAATACGACTATTTCCGCATGACCGCGGGCCCCTATCGCCTGACCCCTTACTGATACCGATGAACTTCACGCCACCCTATCCGAAGCCGCACAGCAACAAGAGCTCGCTGCTGCTGCGTTTCCTGCGCGGCTGGAACTCGTGGATCGACGTGCTCTTCGAGCGTAGCTATTCGATGAAGATGGGCAGCATCTCGCAGTTCGGCATGAAGATCTTCATGCTCAACGACACGAAATGGGTTCCCGGCATTCTCGCCGATGCGAAGCGCTATCCGAAGCATGCGTTGATGCACAGGATGCTCGAGCCGCTGCTCGGCGAAAGCATCTTCACGACCAACGGCGACGTGTGGGAGCGTCAGCGTCGTCTCATGGAACCCGCGTTTTCGGCGGCGCGTCTGAAGCTCGTGTTTTCGTTGATGCGTGAATCGACGTCGAACATGCTCGGGCGTCTCGACGCCGTGGCCGACGGCCGCTCGTACGAGGTCGACGAGGAGATGACCTACGTCACCGCCGACATCATCTTCCGCACGATCCTCTCGCAAGACCTGACCGAAGGCGAGGCGAGGGAGATCTACACCGCGTTCACCGAGTTTCAGGGACACGCGCAGCGCGCGGCCATCCTGATGATCTATCGTCTTCCGCCGTTTCTCTGGACGCGCGCGAGCCGGCGCTCGGCGAAGCGCATCCGCGCGATTCTGTCGCGCATCATCGAGCGGCGCTGCGTGGAACGCGATGCAGGCACGCCCCTCGCATACGGCGACATTCTCGGCGGCATGATGGACGTGAGCGATCCGCACAGCGGCGACCGCTTCGGCTTTGCCGAACTCGTCGATCAGGTCTGCATGCTCTTTCTCGCGGGACATGAGACGTCGGCGAGCGCGCTGACGTGGGCGCTCTACCTGCTGTCGAATTGTCCGCATCTGCAGGAACGCCTGTATCTGGAGATCAAGGAGCATGTCGGCGAGCGCGAGTTCGAAATGAGCGACATGAAGAACCTGCCGACGATCGGCAACGTGTTCCGCGAAGTGTTGCGTCTCTATCCGCCGGTGGGCTTCTTCGTGCGCGAGGCGACGCAATCGCAGTGCATTCGCGACAAGGACGTGGCCGCCGGATCGCCCATTCTCATCTCGCCGTGGCTGTTGCATCGGCACCGGCAGATCTGGGAGCGGCCCGACGAGTTCGATCCGGACCGCTTCGACACCGACGCCGGCAAGCAAGCGGCGCGCTGCGCTTACATTCCGTTCAGCAAGGGGCCGCGTGTGTGCATCGGCGCGGCGTTCGCGACGCAGGAAGCGGTGCTGATCCTCGCGAGCATCGTGCGTCGCTATCGCATCGAGCCCGATACGAGCCATGTGCCACGCGTCGTCGGCCGTGTGACGATCCGCTCGGGCAACGGCGTGCGCGTGAGGTTGCGCAGGCGCGAGTCGGCCGGCGCCTGAATCGTACATTCGCATTCATTCGTCCGCGCCTCGCGAACGAGGTTCCGGTTCCGCACGCGTGACGAACAGCAGAATCACGAGAAACGTCATGAAGAAGCGAAACGCGCTTTCGGTGCCGTTCCATTGCTGGGACTGCCACATGGCGAACCATTCGCCGCCGATCGACATGAAACAGACCTGCCACGTGAGATAACCGAGCGTGAGACCGGCGATCGCCCAGCGTTTGGCTCGCGCGAATGCCTCGCTCTCCCGCCGCAGCGCCCGCCACATCGTGATGACGCCCGCCCAGCAGAGCAGCGCGGTGACCGTTTCGAGAAGAATGATCAAGTCATAGCCGAGATGCTGAAGCATCGGCGACGTGATCGCGCGATACATGTTGGCATTGCCGGGGAACGTCGTGTCCATCCGCAACACATGCACGACGAATTGCAGGTTGCTGCCGTAGTCGGTCAGATTGCCGAAGCTGACGAGCGAGGCGAGCAGGGCCATCGAAGCCACGGCTAAAAGTTTCGCGAGTCGTTCGGTCATCTCGTTCTCCCGTGGCGTCGTGCACGAGATTGTGCAAGAGAAGAACGAGATGCGCATGAGGATGTGCCGCAACTAACGGTCTTCGTTCAACTTCGCCTTGAAGCATCGGACATCGCGCATCGCGAAGAAGGCTCGCTCGTGCGAACGAAGCCTTCACGACGCTGCTCACCAATGCCGTCCCGCGCCGACTTCAGACTATTCGACGAAATCACGCCCGCCGCGACGTTGTCGATTGCGGTGCCGCCGTTTCCGCGCAAGGTCACGCGGCCGAAGTCCGGCGCGCCGCTCGCGTCGCCGTCGTACATCACCGCGCCGTCGCGCAGGCCCGAGCCGAGCGCGTTCAGTTGCGCGAGGTTGACGGCATCGGTGGCGTCGGTCGCGTCGGCGACGTTCTTCAGTTGCGTGCCGCCGTGGCCCGCGAAGGTCACGGATTGTTTCGTGTCGCCGTCGTACATCACCGCATTGTTGCGGATGCTGCTATCCAGCGCCTTCAGTTGCGAGACGTTGACGGCATCGGAGTCCTCCGCGCCCGCCGACAGATTCGTGATGCGGCGCGCATTGCCCGATGCGCCGACCGACACTTCGCCCGATACCGCGCCGCCGACGAGATACGCGCCCTTGCCGAGCGTCGCGCCGTTCGCGCGACGCGCGTCTGGATGGACGAAGCACGCAGCGCGTCGGTCATCGCGAGCCTGATCGAGCATGTCGGCGGCGCGTTCGTGTGCGAGCGCATCGATATCTCGATGCACAGCGCGCTCAGGAGCCGCGCGCTCGTCGCAATCGATATCGACATCGTGTGTTCGAAAAGCCATGACGTACAGAACATGTCCGATGCCCTCGATGACCCGTTCGGGATCGAAATGGCGCGTGAGCTTTGCGAGAGCATTCGGGCGCAACTCGTCGTGCCTGAGCAGACGGCCACGAGTCTGCGCATGCGTTTGAGCATGAGTCTGCCGAAAGCCTCGGGCCGTTAGCGACCCGACGCAGAGCCGTATAATCGCGGCCTCGCATACGTTTGCGTGCCCGTGCGGGCACGTCCGCCAGCTTCGAACGACGCTGGTTTCTCAACATTCCGAACGCCTGTTTGAGACAGGTCGAAGCAAGAAAGGAACGCCTAAGCGTGGAAAGTCTCTTCCAATCCGTGAACGCATTATTTGCCTTCATTGCACCCGTCTCGGACTTCTTGTGGGATTTCCCCACTCATTTCAAGGCCTGGTCGCAGATTCCCGTGCTCGGGCAGTTTTCCTTCGCGATCCTTTTGCTCGTCGGCGTGGGCATTCATTTCACGATTCGCACGCGCTTCATCCAGACGATGAACGTCGGCAAGATCGTGCGCATCATGTTGCGCAGGCAGTCGTCGAAAACCGGCGTGAGCGCGCTCGCGTCGTTCATGCTCGGGCTCGCGATGCGCGCGGGGCCGGGCAATATCGTCGGCATCACGGGCGCGATTTCCGTCGGCGGGCCGGGGGCATTGTTCTGGATGTGGGTGGCCGCGTTCTTCGGCATGGCGACCGCGTTCATGGAATCGACGCTCGCGCAGCTTTTCAAGGAGAAGAAGCACGACGAGTTCGTCGGCGGTCTGCCGTTCTACGGGCGGCGCATTCTCGGCGACAAGCGCGCCGTCGGCACGTTTCTATCGCTCGTGTTCATCATCTATGCGCTTTTCAACGTGCCGCCGCAGACCTTCAACGTGTTCACCGCGATCGGGACCATTGCCGACACCGTGACGGGCACCCATCTCGCGCGTCAGTCGACGGTGTATTACGGCATCGCGGTCGTGCTCATCGCGGCGTGCTCGTTCATCATCATGGGCGGCATTCGCCGCGTGACCGCTTACACCGATGTCCTCGTGCCGATCAAGGCGACGCTCTTCTGCCTGATGTCGCTCGTCATCATCCTGATCAATCTGCCGCTGATTCCGTACTTCTTTCATGAAGTGATCGTCGGCGCGTTTGCGCCGCATGCGCTCTTCGGCGGCGCGATCGGCACCGCGCTCGCGCAGGGCGTCAAGCGCGGGCTGATGTCGAACGAAGCGGGGCAGGGGACCATCACGATGGCCGCCGCGATCGCCGACAACGATCATCCGTGCGAGCAGGGCTTCGTGCAGAGCCTCGGCGTGTTCTTCGACACGATGGTCATCTGCACGATGACCGGCTTCATCGTCGTGATGGCGCACGTGTGGACCGGCACGGTCGACGGGCAGGCGTGGGAATCGGTCAGGGCATCGAAGATCACGGTCTATCTCGCGTCGGTCGAAACGCTCGTGCCGGTTTCCGTCGCGCATGTCGTGAAAGTCGTGATGTGCGTGTGCTATGGGCTTTTCGCGTTCACCACGCTGCTCGGCATGATTTCGTTCGCAGAAATCTCGGCCAACTTCATTTCGCGCAGCCGAGGTTTCATCATCGGCATTCGTGTCGTCGGCTCGCTCGTGTTCGTGCCGTTCGGCGCGCTCACGGTGCTCGCCGGACTCGAATTGCCGAATCTGTGGGCGCTGTCCGATCTGATGAATATCGTGATGGTGCTGCTCAACGTGCCGATCCTGCTGGTCGGGCAGACGCTCGTGTACAAGGCGCTCGCGCACTACCGGGCGACGCGCGGCGCACGCTTCGTGTCGGAAGATATCGGCGTGCGCACCGAGTATTGGTCGGCGGCGCAGCGTGCTGCCGTGCGCAAGGAAGCGCGCTGCGAGCGCGTCGAAAGTTAGGAGCCGAAGAAGTCGACCGCGCCCGTGCTCAGGTTGTACATCGCGCCGGCGATCTTGATCGTGTGCTGGCTTTCGAGTTCGCTGAGCACGGTGCTGTCGCGGCGAATCTGCGCGATCGTCAGCTCGACGTTCTTGCGCGCCACCTTGTCGACGAACGCGTAATTGGTCGCCGTGCGCTCGCCGTCGTACTGCGTGGCGTCCACGGCCGGCTTGACGCGCGCGAGCAGGCCGGTGAGATTGCCCAGTTCGACATTGCCGATCGCGCCTTTGATCGCGCCGCACGACGTGTGCCCCATCACGAGCACGACCTTCGCGCCCATCAGCTTGCACGCGAATTCCATGCTGCCGAGAATATCGCTGTTCTCGATATTGCCCGCGATGCGGCAATTGAAGATATCGCCGATGCCCAGATCCATGATCACTTCGGCGGGCGCGCGCGAATCGATGCAACTGAGCAGCACGGCCGCGGGATATTGTCCCTTCGCGCTCGCCTTTTGCTCGCTCAGGTAATTGCGCGGCTTGCGTTCACCTTTGCGGAAGCGCTCGTTGCCGCGCTTCATCGCTTCGAGAATCTGCTCGGGCGACATGGCGTCGCGTTGCGCGTGCGTCAGGGCATCGGCATGTGCGGGCGTCGTGAAAAGCGGCGGTGCGGCGAGCCCGGCGATCGTTGCGGATGCCACTGATTTGAGAAAGCCCCGGCGGCACGCGGGCGTGCATTGCAACGGATGCTTCATTTCTTCGCGCATGACCTTGCTCCTCGATCTCACGGGATTCGGCCTTCTGAACGCTCTTCTTGCGAGTCGAAGTGTTCAACGAAAATGCGTCCGATGCAATGCGCGCTTGTTCTGATGACAATGTCACGCCGATGACATAACGACGCGCCGCGCGATGTCCAGAAAGTTCGCGGTCTTGGCGGCTGTCGCGTCGATGCGCGAGGCCAGCGCGAGACGAATCGTGATGGCGCTGCCGAGGGCGTCGGTATAGGCGACGCCATCGACCTGAATCTGGCACACGGACGCCGGCACCAGCGACACGCCGAATTCCGCCGCGACCAGATTCACGACTGAGGAAAGCTGCGGCGCCTGCTGCCCGGCGACCGGCTCGAATCCGGCTTCGCGGCACGCGCCGATGATGACGTCGTGCAAGGTCGGACTGGCCTCGCGCGGCAGCAGCACGAACGGATCGTCGGCGAGCGCCGCGAGCGGCACCTTGCGTTTTTTCGCGAGCGTGTGCGTGGCGGGCAGCACGATTTTCATCGGCTCGATCGCGATGTGATTGATCTGCACGCCAGCGGGCGACTGGCTGCCCAGACGAACGAACGCGACATCGACGCGGCCGGCGTCGAGATGCGCGAGCAGTTGCGCGGTATTGCCTTCGGTCAGCGTCAGAGTGACATTCGGATAAGCCTGCCGATAAGAGCGGATGAGCTTCGACACGACCGGATTGAACGCCGCCGACCCCGTGAAGCCGATGTTGAGCTGCCCGATTTCGCCGCGTCCCGCGCTCTGCGCCTTCTCGACGGCGAGACGCGCGTCGTTCATGAGGCGCTTCGCATCGGCGGCGAAGGTCTCGCCGGCTTCGGTCAGCACGACGCCGTGCCCCGTGCGCCGGAAGAGCCGCACGCCGAGTTCATCTTCCAGCGCGTGGATCTGCTGGCTGAGCGGCGGCTGACCGATGCCGAGCCGTTCCGCCGCGCGCGTCACGTTGCGTTCCTCGGCGACGGCCAGAAAGTAGCGGATATGGCGCAATTCCATGCGATATCTGTAAAAGCTATTTCAGAAAGACGAGATAGATATTGGACAGTATATCAATCGCGCGACAAAATACCGCTATCGCGCAGTGCGCGGGCCAGAACTATCCCCCGAATACCTCGCCGGCCGCCCGAAGCGCGGATCAGGCAGGACGGATCGCGCCCGTGTCGTGCATCGACGGCGCGCGAATCGTCAATCAGTTTGGGAA
>NZ_CAJMZL010000011.1:0-203855 GCF_905220305.1 Caballeronia sp. J97
TTGCAATCGCCGCCGCATAGACCAGCGCGCCCGCGCTCAATGGCTTCAGTTGACGTCTCACTCTTGTGCACCCCTCATCGTTGTCGTTGGATTGATGACGCGATGGCATGGCGGCTATCGCGCCGTTTGCCCGCTGGTGCGAACGTACGCGGTTCACGCGGTGCGTAAAAAGAAAGGGTTAACGAGTGGGGAAGTCGCGACAGCGAATTGCAAGGTGGCGTCGGCACACGCGGCGAGCCTTATGGGACGGACGCGCCGCGATGACGAGGTGCGAGTTTCACGCGATGTTCAACGGGATTGCGGCGGGAAGTGCGATAAACAAAATTGATGGCGGCGTTAAGCCTTTGAATTGACCGGGCGGTACTTCTTTTTCTTAAGCCCGGTGCGTGCCGTTCACTTCAACGTATTCGCGTATCGAGGCGGGATGCGTGCTCGTCAATACGTTCGCGTATCGAGGCGGGATGCGTGCTCGTCAATACGTTCGCGCACCGTTCGGCCGGTTCAGGCAATCGGATATCGGGCGCGAATACATTGCCACTCAGGATCGCGGCGCTTCTCGAATCGAAGGCATTGCCGAGTGTTCGTCAAGCACGCGATTCGAAGCCTCCCGGTTCAGCGTGCTGATTGCGCCCGACGGCCGCGGCGGGCGCGAAATAGCGCGCGACGCACAGCACGTAGGTGATCAGCGCGGAGACGGTGTACATCGCGGATCGTTCCATGAAGAACAGCAGCAGCACGGCGATCGCGAGCAACAGCAGCTCGATGCGAGGCGCGATCGCGGAGAGTTGCAGATCGCGGCGCTCCAGCGCGGTGCCGAGAAGAATCACGAGAGGGATCAGGGCGACGACCATGTGAATCGGTTCGAGGATCGGCGCGGCGAGCAGCATCGTCATGCATGCGAGCGCATAGTCCATGCGTTTGTCGCGGCTGCGGAAGAAAACGAGGTAACACGCGAACACGCAAATGATCGCGGCGAAGATGGTCGAAGTGGCGTGGAGCGTCGCCTCGGATGCGGGCGTGCCGAGCCTTTCGGAGATCGTCTGCAACGCGCCGCGCACCGAGCTGTTGCCGGGCAGCCCGCCCGCGCCAAGGATGTATGTCTGCGCCCGTCCGATCTCGACGGTCAGGTATTCCCAGATCACGCGAAAGCCGAGACGGCTCGCGGTGAAGAGTGTGATCGCGATGGCGCAGATGCCCGCCGATATCACCGTGCGCCATTCACGCCGCAAGAACAGCAGGCCGACGATGGCGAGCGGCGTCACCTTGAAGACGACGGCGAACGCGAGAAAGAGGCCTGCGAACCAGCGATTGCCGCGTTCGATCAGAAAGAAAGACGTTGCGAGGAGAAAGAACAGAAGCTGGTTCGACTGCGCGAGGTATGCGTCGTGCAAAACGGGGAAGCTCAGCAGTGTCACGCCGATCAGCAGCGCGGTCACGCGCCTGTCTTCGCCGCGATAAGACATCTTCGCGAGCAACACCGCGCCGATGATGCACAGCACGACAGACATCGCCACCCAGACGAGCTTCGCGGTGAACGAAGGCAAGAGCGCGAATGGCGAGAAAATCAGCGCGAATTGCGGCGGATAGCAATAGATCAGGATATCGTCGAGATTGGCGCCGAGATTCGACAGGTACGACACCAGACGCTCGTTGTTGTAGATGAGCGACGGATCGTGCGGCGAATTCAGCACGGTGCTGAACGCGTAATAGTAGAAATTGAAATCGCTGAAGGCCCGTGGATGATCGGCCGAATAACTCAGCGAATAGTGATAGATGATCACCATGCGGATCGCGAGAAATCCCGCAGCGACCAGCATCAGCAAAGCCGCGATGATCCGGACGTTATCCGCGGATCTGGCGCCAACCCGAGCGTTCAGCATGGACGTTCTCCCGTGTGCCGGCTAACACGTTGTAGGGCGCGGTAATAATTTCCTTCGCAATCGATTTGCTATTCATCGCACGAAAGCGAGCAGGAAATGGTATGGCGGAACGTATGGCCTACGAATCGTGACAGCATCACAGGGGCCGCGTCAATCGAGTTTTTGCGCACTGCAATGACCGGGCCATTTTTGAAAAACGGATGACGTCCGTTTATTTTTATGCCTCTCGCAATGCGAGAAAGCGAAGCGCTTCATTCGGCCGGTCCGGGGTAGCGCCACGCGAGGCTGTTTTCATCGGCATGGAGCGTCGTGCAGCGTGCGCGCACGCTGCGCAACTCCGCGACAGCGTGGAATCAGCGGAGATGGCGCACTTCCGTTCGCTATTATTCCGCGACGATTTTGTCCTGCGTGCGTGTGTCGAAGTCGGATGCGTCATGACGTTCATGCAACTGGCTCGAAGGCTCGCCGAAGGTGCGGTTCACCATGCGGCCACGTTGCACGGCGGGACGCGCGCCGATCTTGTCGGCCCAGCGGCGCACGTGTTTGTATTCGTGCACGGAGAGGAACTCGGCGGCGCTGTAGAGCCATCCGTTCACGAGGCCGCCGTACCACGGAAAGATTGCGATATCGGCGATGGTGTAGTCGTCGCCGGCGATATAGGCGCTGTCGGCGAGACGCTTGTCGAGCACGTCGAGTTGCCGCTTCACTTCCATGGCGAAGCGGTCGATCGGATATTCCATCTTGCTCGGCGCATAGGCATAGAAATGCCCGAAGCCGCCGCCAAGGTACGGCGCGCTGCCCATTTGCCAGAACAGCCAGGATAGGCATTCGGCGCGCTTGGCCGCCTCTGCCGGCACGAACGCACCGAACTTTTCCGCGAGATAGAGCAGGATCGCGCCGGACTCGAAGACGCGCACGGGCGTCGCGCCGCTGCGATCCACGAGCGCGGGAATCTTCGAGTTCGGATTGATGTCGACGAAACCGCTGCCGAACTGATCGCCATCGCCGATGCGAATCAGCCACGCGTCGTACTCCGCGCCGCGATGTCCGAGCGCGAGCAGCTCTTCGAGCATCACGGTGACCTTCACACCGTTGGGCGTGGCGAGCGAATAAAGTTGCAACGGATGACGGCCCACCGGCAGCGCCTTCTCGTGCGTCGCTCCGGAAACCGGCCGATTGATTTTGGCAAAGTGCCCGCCGTTTTCCCTGTCCCAGGTCCACACGGCGGGCGGCACGTATTCGGGTAACGCGCTCATGCTTCACGCTCCTTCATAAGATGATTCGCACGAGGTTATCAGGTCGACCGAAAACATGCTTGAGTGGGCTTTGTACAATCGGCGCAGCAATTCACGCGAGAAAACGAATGAGCCAGCGCCCGTCCCACAAACCGTTCAGGCCTCGAAAGATGCCGGCGCAGTCGCGCTCCGAAGCCACCGTGACATCCATCGTCGAAGCGGCGGCGCAGGTGCTCGAAAGCGAGGGCTTCGAAGGCTTCAACACGAATGCGGTCGCGCGTCGCGCGGGCGTCAGCATCGGTTCGCTCTATCAATATTTCCCGGGGAAGGATGCGCTCACGGTCGCGTTGATTCGTCGCGAAAGCGCGCGCTTTCATGAAGACGCGTCGCTTGCGCTCGCGAAGCGCAGCGGCAAGGCGGCGCTCGAATATTTGATCGGCGCGGCCGTGCGCCAGCAGTTGCAACGTCCGATGCTTGCGCGTCTGCTCGACATCGCGGAGGGACGCCCGGCATTGCGCGACGAGGTTGCCAAAGGCGAGATGGAGGAACTGGTCCGGACGGTCGTCGGCCGCGCCGCGCCTCGGCATCCGTGTCCCGATGTCGCGGCGGCCGACCTGCTCGCCATCGTCAAGGGCATGGTCGATGCGGCGGGCGAACGCGGCGAGCGCGATCTCGACGATCTGGAGCGCCGCGTTCGGGCCGCTGTTTTCGGCTATCTGTCGAGAAGCGGCGGCGCCTGAATGCGAGCAATCGGATAGAGCGTGGTGACGTCACCCGCATGGCAGCGCGCTTTCGGCGGGTATCCGCGATGCGAGTAGTCGAATGTGAGCTTTTACTTATATTCTGAAGTCCTCGGGCGGTCATGGCATAGGGCCATCGCCCATCGAACCATGAGAGACCGACGAATGAACGATTCGACTCGAGCCATGAAGCTCAATCACCTCAGTTTTCCTTCCGCCGATACGTCCGCGACCGCGCGCTTCTTCGAGCAGTATCTCGGCTTCACGATAGCGGGAACGTGGGACCGCTCATACATCCTCAAGCGCCCCGGCTTCGATGTGGTGATCGATCATGCGCGTGACGAAACGCCGGCGTGGCCGCGTGCGTTTCACATAGGCTTCGAATTGCCGGCCCTCGACGATGTGCGCGACCTCTACGAGCGCTTCAAGTCCGAAGGCGTGGCAATGGAGACGGACATCTTCAACAATGGGCGCGGCTCGCGCTTCTTCTGCCGCGCCCCGGGCGGCGTGATGTTCGAAATGAACACTCGCTCCGACGCCGCGCCCGAGTATCAGAGCACGTTCGATAACTGACGCGGCCACCGCGCGACATCATCGGCCTGCTTCGCGCTTTTCCTGTTCGTCTACGGTAAAGATGGCTTCGGGCATCGCTTCGAGGCGCGCTTTGGGAATGGGCGCGCCGCTTTCGTCCGAAATACCGTATGTGCCTTCCGCGATCTTTTGCAACGCGCGCTCGATATCGCCGATACGTCCGTCGTTCACGTTGCGCAGCGCCTGATTCGCGATGTCCTGCTCCATGCGCTGCGCATCGTCCTCGTACTCTTCGGCCTCCGAGCCGCGCTCTTCCTGCAACCGTCGCGCGTCTGCGATGGTGCCTTCCTCGCCGCCGAGCAGTTCTCGCTTGAGCGCGAGAAGGCGTTCGCGTTGCGTCGCAATGAACTCGTCGCTCAAGCCGCCTGATTGACTGGGCATGATCGTGCTCCATGAAGGAATGTTTATTCCGATAAAGCTATTCACCCGCTGCGATGGAAACGGATGCCTCGCTCGTCAGCATCAGGAACGTGAGCGTTTCGCGCAGATAGAGCTGCACGGTCGTGTCGGTATGGCTCGTATAGCCGATCGACAAGTCCTGTCCGAGATGCAATTCGTAATCGCCGCCACGCGTCGATAACACGCAGCCGCCCTGTAGTGCGGGCGCCCATACGAGATCGCCGCTCACGATGCGCTTGATGTGCTGAATGACCGGATAACCCTGATCGCTCGCTTCGGCGAGCGCGGTATAGGCATCTGCGCCGAGCAGCACGGAGTAGGGACCATCGACGCCCGCAAGGCGTAATTTCTCGAGCGCCTGGCTGATCGCGGCGGGATAGTCGGCGACGTCCGAGGGCAGAAACGTGGGCGCGTTCGAGCTGCCTTCGCGTATGCCGGTGATGCCGGCGGCCGCGAAGCCGTCGAAGATGGCGCTGTCTTCCGCGAGCGCCAGTTCGTTCGCGGCGGTCTTGGCGGGCTGCCAGTCGCCATCGTTCGAGCCGCGCTCCACGCTGTCGACCGCTTCGCGCTGCAATGTGAACGGCACGGTGAGCTGCACGAGTTGCTTCACGTCATACAGCTTCGCGGCGACGCCCTTCTTCGGCGCTGCGATGTTCGTCTGATGACCTGTGCCGATGCCCGCCAGCGCGACGCCGCCGGGACTCTTCACGTCGACGACGCGACGGCCCGCGAGTGCGCGCTTGAAGGTTCGCGCGACTTCCGCTTCGATCTGCGACCATGCGGCGCCGGAGATCGGCGCGAGCTCTCGATGCAAGTTATTCATCTTGTGATGTTCCTTTGAGTGAGCCAATGTTCAGCGTCCCTTCACGGCTATCGTCTTGCGGGTTATCGCCGTCAGAGGACGACGCGGCATCCGGGTTACGGTCGGGGAGCGCGTCGAGCAGATCGGCGGACGGCACGAAGAAGAGGCCGCCCGTCACCGCGCGGCTGTAATCGAGCAGGCGATCGTAATTGCCCGGCGGCTTGCCGACGAACATGTTCTCCATCATCTGTTCGATGGGCGCGGGCGTGCGCGCATAGCCGATGAAATACGTGCCGAACTCCTTCGCACCCGGACGTCCGAATGCCATGTTGTGCCGCAGGATCTTCACTTCCTTGCCGTTCTCTTCGATCGTCGTGAGCGAGCTGTGCGAGCAGGATGGCTTGATCGAATCGTCGAGCTCGACATCGGATAACTTTTCGCGTCCGATGATCAGTTCCTGCTGCTCGACGGTGAGGCCGTTCCACGCATCCAGGTCGTGCAGATACTTCTGCACGATCACGTAGCTGCCCCCGGCGAAATCGGGATCTTCGTCATCGATGATCGTGTAGTGCGCGGCGCGCTTGCCCGAAGGGTTTTCGGTGCCGTCGACGAAGCCCACCATGTCGCGCAGATCGAAGTAGCGAAAGCCGTGCACTTCATCGACGACGGTCACCGCATCGCCGAGCTTGTCGAGCATCTGAGCGGCGAGCTCGAAGCACAGGTCCATGTGATCCGCGCGGATATGCAGGAGGATGTCGCCGGGCGTCGCGATCGCGCGGCGATCGCCGGAGCCGAACTCGCGAAACGGATGCAGCAACGCGGGGCGTGGCGCGCCGAAGAGCAGATCCCATGCATCGGCGCTGAAGCCGCATACGCAGGACAGGTCTGCGGCCGGTGCGCGCGCGCTGACCGCGCGCACCAGCGCCGCGATGTCGCCGCACCATGAGCGCACCGCATCGGCCTTGTCTTGGCCGCGCGCCACGGTGGCGACGATGAAGATCGCACTTCGGGAAATCGGATTACAGACGGCTTGTGGTTCGGGTGTGTTGTTGGGCATCTTATGAGGTCGATTGCGTGAAGCGGTTGCTCGAACCGGTCGTCAGGTCACGCGAGGGCTTGCGTGGTTCGAATGCGATGCTCGCGTGATTCCCCGCGGTAGTGCCGGAGATCCCGGACGCGTCGTGCAAAAGCGCATCCGGGATGAAGAAATCATCTTAGGCGCCGGGCGTGATGGTATGACCGGAGCGTCGTTCGGTTTCAGTCGTGAACCACGTTTGCGCGTGCCGGCGCGTTACGACCCAGGAATGATCGGCGCTGTCAGTGAGGTGCTGCCGGATGACGCGCCGCGCCCGCTCGATACCGTCGCGTACCGCCTCGTCCGAAGTGCGCCACTCCGGCTGGACGGTCTCGGGCCACGGGGCGAACGCGGCTTTGCCATCGCGATTCACGGTCAGATCCGCGACCCATGCGCCGCGCTCGTTGCGTCGCGTCGCAACTGAGATATCGAATCCCGCAAAGACGTCAAAGGCAGATTCCATCTGGTCCTCCGATGCGATCCATAAGATTATATGCTGACGCCTTTCACGCGCTTTGAGCGAAAGCAGTGAACCGACGATACACCAACTCCATCCAAATCATCTTCATCCACCGACAGGAGCGATCGTGAAACTGACTGACTTCGACACGCTGACCTTCGACTGCTACGGCACGCTGATCGACTGGGAAACGGGAATTTTCGAAGGGCTGCGCCCGTTACTGGATCGAGTCAGGCCCGCGCTGACGCGCGATCAGGTTCTGGAAGCCCATGCCCGGCACGAGTCGTCGCAACAGAAGTACACGCCGGGAAAGCGCTATCAGGAGTTGTTGGCCATCGTATATATGCGGCTCGCCGAAGAGTGGTGCGTTTCGTTCACGCAGGAAGAGTGCATTGCCTATGGCCGCTCGATTCGCGACTGGCCCGCATTCCCCGATTCCGCCAATGCGTTGCGCTATCTGAAGCAGCATTACAAGCTCGTGATTCTCTCGAACGTCGACAACGAGAGCTTTACCCATAGCAATGCGAGACTAAAGGTGGAATTCGACGCGATCATTACGGCGGAAGATATCGGATCGTACAAGCCTTCGCCGCGCAATTTCGAATACATGCTGGAAAAACTGGGCGAACGCGGCATCCGCAAAGAAAAGATTCTGCACACGGCCGAAAGTCTGTTCCACGATCACAAGCCCGCGAATGGATTCGGTCTCGCATCGTGCTGGATTTATCGCCGTCATTCGCAACCCGGCTTCGGCGCGACGATGGACCCGGGCGCTCAGCCGAAGATCGACTTCCGCTTCAACAGCATGGCGGATCTGGCGCAGGCGCATCGGGACGAACTGACAAATACGTAGACGCAACGCTGAATTGAATCGGATGACTAACTATGTTCGTCAATTCAAGTAAGCAACTAACCGTCTTTGTCCTTCACCGTCTTCAAAAGCTTCGCCACTGATTTTGTCAGCAGCAAAGCGGCCGGTGCTTCAATCGAAGTCCAACTCGCCGCTGCGTCGCAATATATCCAGACGCCGGATCTGCGCGGGCATGATCCGGCCCAGCGACAGCGGCGGAAGTGCATCGAGAGTGAAGAACTCGACCGCATCGGTTTCCACGCCGATCACATCGCCGGTTCGAACGATCTCGCCGAGGAAAACGAGCTTCCAGATGTGAAAGACCGACGGCGGATGCGGATGCTTCGCCGTATCCCACGCGGCAAGCAGGCGCACGATGTCGACCGTATAGCCGCTTTCCTCGCGCACTTCCTTGGCGGCATTCTCCGCGGGCGACAGACCCACATCGGCCCAGCCGCCGGGAAGCGACCACAGTCCATCGGCCGCTTCGCGCACGAGCAATATCTGTCCGGCGTCGTCGAATACGGCGCATCGCACGTCGAGCTTCGGATTGGCATAGCCCGACTCGAACGCGAAGAGCTCGGCGACCTTGCCTGTTTCCATCGATGCGATGTCGGCGATCTGCTCATGTGCGATAGCTTCGATTTCTTCGTAGCGTTCCTTGTCGAAGACGCCCGTGGTGTAGTGCAGTCCCGTCTGCGCGAGTGCGAGCAGGCGTCGCGCCTGATCGAGTCGTCGATTGGCTGGCATGGTCGTGTTCACTCCTCGGTCTCGATATATGACTGCGCGGTGGCCAACAGCCAGTGCTCGAACGTCCGCAACAGCGGAGCGTTCTGTTTGCGCTCGGGATAGACGAGGTAATAACCTTTGTCGCTCGGCAAGGACAACTCGAAAGGCCTTACCAATTCTTTCGAACGGAGTTCGTGCGCAACCAGAAATCTCGGCACCAGCGCAATCCCGAGGCCTGTCTTGGCTGCTTCGACGAGCATCGAGAACAACTCGTATCGCTGGCCCTTCATGCTGTCGACATCATGCACGGCTGCTTGAGCGAGCCATTGCCGCCACGCGTCCGGACGCGCCGACTGATGCAGCAGCGTAAAGCCGGCGACGTCGCGCGGCGCGAGCTTCGTTTTGCCGGCCAGCAGATGCGGACTGCATACGGCGGTGATTTCCTCGCCGAACAGATACTTCGCCACCGAACCCGGCCACACCGGATCGCCGAAATGAATCGCGGCGTCGAATGGCGTGTCCTTGAAGAGAAACGGCGCGGCTCGCGTGGTCAGGTTGACGACGATGTCATCGTGCGCTGCATAGAATTCCGGAAGCCGCGGAATGAGCCAGCGCGTGGCGAATGTCGGAATGACGGCGAGTTCGAGGATGCCGCCCGCGCTTCGGTGCGCCATCGCGGCCAGCGTGTCGCGCTCGATGCGCTCGAGATTTTCTCGCACGCGCTTCGCATAGATTTCACCCGCTTCAGTGAGGCTGATTCTTCTCTTGAACCGGTTGAAAAGCGGTGTTCCGAGAAACTCTTCCAGGCTCGCGACCTGACGGCCCACCGCACTTTGAGTCAGCGACAACTCTTCGGACGCGCGCGTGAAGCTCAGGTGCCGTGCTGCCGCTTCGAACGCGATCAATGCATCGATGCTCGGTATTTTGCGTCTCACACATCCTTCCTGTTACGCACAACGTTGAGTATTTATATCGTTTGCAGGTCATTAATGGTGCCACGAGAATTGTTCCGACATCACCGCTTTTCAAACGAACGTTCTCCATTTCGACATGAACCATTACATCGACGACGACGCATTCTCTTTCCAGGCTTTCTTGCAGACGCATTTTCCCATGTCGAGGAACGTCATCGACAAGGCGCGCAACTCGTCGTATTCGAAGCTGCTGGAAGGACCGGTTTCCATCATGGCCGGCAATGTGCCGGAACGCTCGGACGCTAACTCGGCCGCCATACTGGGCTACAACTGACGAGAGGGCTGCAGATGCATCGGATCGTAATCGTAGGGGGCGGCGCTGGCGGTCTGGAACTGGCCACACGGCTCGGCAACCGGCTGGGAAAGGCCGGACGCGCGCACGTGACCCTGGTCGACCGTTGTGCCGTGCACGTGTGGAAGCCGCTATTGCATGAAGTCGCCGCAGGCAGCCTCGACACGCATGCGCACGAAATCGCATACGCAGCCCATTCGCACTGGAACGGCTTCACGTTCGTGCATGGAGAAATGACCGCGCTTGATCGCGCGAGCCGCTGCGTGAAGATCGGCCCGGTATTCGAATCCGATGGCAGCGATGCCGAGGTGTTGCCGTCTCGCGGCCTCGAATACGACACGCTGGTGCTGGCGCTCGGAAGCCGGACGCATTTCTTCGGTGTGCCGGGTGCAGAAGAACACGCGATCGCGCTCGACACCCTTGAGCAGGCCGAACGCCTGCGCAAGCGTCTGCTTCAGGTGTGCCTCAGAAAGCGCGCGCACGGCACGACGGACACCAGCGAGGCGGTGGACATCGCCATCATCGGCGGGGGCGCGACGGGCGTCGAGCTCGCGGCGGAATTGCGGCGCATGGAGCACACGTTGAAGCAGTTCAGGCTGCTCTCCGAGAGCCCGCATGCGGCCATGCGCATCACGCTGCTGGAGCGAGGCGATCGTGTGTTGCCCGCGCTCGCGCAAAGAGTATCCGATACGACGCGAGCCACGCTCGAAAAGATGAACATCTCGGTGAGGGTATCGACAGCCGTGACGCGCGTGCTGCCGGAAAGTGTCGATATCGCCGATGGTTCATCGATTCCCGCCGACATCACGATATGGGCCGCCGGCATCAGGGCGCCGGGCGTGCTGGCATCGCTCGATGGTCTCGCCGTCAATCACATCAATCAGGTCAGGGTCACGAGCTCGCTGCAGAGCGAGACCGATACGAACATCTTCGCGCTGGGCGATTGCGCGACTTGCACGTGGACCGCCGGCATGCCGGTGCCGCCGAGGGCTCAGGCCGCGCATCAGCAGGCGATGTTTCTATGCAAGGCGCTCGGTGCGCGCATCGAAGGGCGATCGATCGGCGTCTTCATGTACAAGGATCACGGATCGCTCGTCTCGCTGGGCTCGCCGACGGCGGTGGGCAGCGTTGCGGGCATCACCAGCACGGGGAAGTTCTTCGTCGAAGGGTTTATCGCCAAGCTGATGTACGCGGCGCTCTACCGGAAGCATCTCGTGGCAGTCTCGGGCGTGCGCCGGACGATCTTCGGCATGGCCGCGCACGGACTCGGCCGGCTGCTGGCCCCGAGGGTCAAGCTGCACTGACGCGTCTCATCGCTGCCTCGATTCGAGCGCGCACAACGTGCGCTTCAGACGGTCGATGCGCTGCGCGAGCGGCAGCGTCAGGGTCGGCACTCTGAGCGAATCGATGCGTGCGTGCCAGTATTCGAACGGAAACGTGCCGTCGGAAGCGCGCTGAACGACGCGTTCGAGATGCAGAAGATCTCTTTCGATGATGAATGGAAGCATGGTCATTGAAATGGGGATGCAAGTCCGTGACCGGATCACTGGTCACGGGCCGCAAGGCACGACGACAACGGACGGCCCTCTGGATGACGCTGCGCGCTTTCGTGATCTTCTCTGAGATCATCGGCGCGCGGCGTTGAATTCATATCGTATGAAGCAACGGACGTGCCAGCACCCGAACCCCTGTGCCGGATCGGATCGGGCGCGCGGACCGATGAGAACGAGCGGACGGTCGCGTCCGCGCGGACGAGACGATGTGGACGATTTCGTCCACATCGGCCCGGATCACGAAACCCGCAAGCGCGTGGCCGTGAGTCCGTGCAAGCGAGATTCCTCGCGAAGCGAGGCAAGAAGGTCCATCGCGGCATCCGCGCGCGGCGTGAGGCCGGGCTGGAGCGCGCGCACGCCGCGCTCCAGCGTGTCGATGCTTTCGTCGAGACGGCCGGTCTCGCGCAGCAGCATCGCGAGATGATGCGCGGCGTCGACGCGCGCGGGCACCGAGCCGAGCGCGAGCGCCGTCGAAAGCGCCGTGCGCAATCCCGACTCCGCGGCGCTGGCGTCGCCGAGCGCCCATAACGCGCGCGCCTGCGTGACGAGCAGCTCGCCCATGTAGACGCGTTCCTGGCGCGCGAGCGTCTCGTCGATGGCGTCCACGAGCATGGCCTTGCAGTCCGCGGCGCGGCCCGCGCGCAGCAGCAGTTCGCCGTGCCGCCATGCCTTGAACGAGAAGAACAGCGCGCCGCCGTTGCAGACCATGTGGTTATCGAAGCCATCCAGCATGACGGCTTCGGCTTCGTCGAAGCGCCCGAGCGACGCGATGTGACAGCCGCGCAGCACCTGTCCCACGCCGCGATAAAACGCGAAGCCGTGCTCGATCGACAGGCTTTCCAGCTCGCTCGCGAGCCGCCCGAGCCGGTCCATGTCGTCGAAGAGACACGCGAGCCATGCGGCGCCCTGCAGATTGATCGCGTGCGCGAACGCATGTCCGCCGGCATCGGACGCGCGTTCGATCAGCATGTCCAGCGCGCGGCGCGCCTGATCGAAAGCACCCGTGTGGAAGGCCGAAAGCCCTTCGAACGTCAATGCCAGTCCGGCCAGATCGATGCCTTGCGAACCGGTGCGCGCATCGTGCCGTCCGACGTTCGAGAGATTGCCGCGCGCGAGGCATGCCAACGCTTCCTCGCTGTCGCCGAGCCAGAACAGCGTGTTGGTCAGCGCGACATGCGCTTCATCGAGCGCGACCGGATCGGCGCTGTTTTGCGCGCGTTGCAGCATGTCCTGCGCCGTCGCGCGCGCCTGCTTGAGTTGCAGCGTGGTGAGCTGCGTCGTCCAGATGCCGAACTGGATCATCGCGATTTCACGCGCATCGCAGAGTCCTTCGCCGACGCTCAGCGCGGCCGCATAGCAGGCCGTCGCTTCGGCGTGCAGCCAGCCGTGCACGCTGCGCAGGCTCATGCCCAGCAGGCGATGCGCGTCGAACTGGAGACGGCGCACGTCGTCCTGCTCGCCGTTCGCCTGCAGCGTCTCGAGGCAGCGGCGCAGCAGCGGAACGGCCTCGGCGAAACGGGACTCGTCGATGAGCGCCTGCGCGCGCGACAGATCGGTGCGCGCGTTTTGATGATGCTGCTCCCGCGCCTTCAGCCGCCGCTCGATCGTCTTGCGTCCGACCCCGAGCACGACCGCCGCCGCGCTCTTGTTGCCGCCGGTCCGTTCGAGCGCGCGGTCGACGAGCAGATCCTGCGCGGCCGTGAGCTTGTCGCGGCCTTCGAGTTGCAGGAGCAGGTCGGCGAGACTCGCGCGCGACACCGGCGCGGCTTTTTCGTTGGCGAGAAACGGCGCGAGGGCATCGACATCGATCGTCGTGCTGTCCGCGAGCACGCTCAACTGGCTGACGAGATTGCGCAACTGGCGGATGTGTCCCGGCCACGGATGCATACACAACTGCTTCAGCGCGGCCGCGGTGAACTCGAGCTTGCGCGGATGCTGCGCCGCGAAGTGCGCGATGAGCGACGGAATGTCCTCGACACGCTGTTCGAGCCCGGGCACCGCCAGCACGAACACGGCGAGGCGATAGTAGAGGTCTTCGCGAAAGCGGCCATCGTCGGCGAGCTCGCGCAGATTGCGATGCGTCGCCGCGACGATGCGCCCTTCGAAGCGCAGGTTCGTCGATGAACCGACGGGCCGGAACGTGTGCGTCTCCAGCACGCGCAGCAGTTTCGGCTGCAATGCGAGCGGCAATTCGCCGATTTCGTCGAGCAGCAGCGTGCCCTTGCCGACTTGCTGAAAGAGGCCCTGACGCGTGTCGCCCGCGCCGGTGAACGCGCCTTTCACATGGCCGAACAGCTCCGCTTCGACGAGATGCTCGGGAATCGCGCCGCAATTGATATCGACGAAAGGCTGATCCCGCTGCGCGCCGCTCGCGTGCACGCGACGCGCGACCTGTTCCTTGCCGGAACCCGTGGGCCCGACGATGAGCACGGCATGCCCGGTCGGCGCGATCCGGTCGATCGTCCGCACGAGCTGACGAAACGCCGGCGATTTGCCGATGAGGTTGCCATCCGCGTCGTCGTGGGCAAACGGAACGATTGAGGTACGACTCATTGCTGAGCGCTCCAGGTCAGTGACGCGCGAAAACGGTCTGTGCCGCAGTTAACGGCGTCTTTCCGCGGTTCTTGAACACACTGAAGCCAGCGCCGGCAATTTTACAGCTAGCGCTTCATTTTCTCGTCGTCAAGGCAGCAACAATCCGTATACTCGGAGCTGTGCCTCGGCCCTCATCGGTCGGCATAATGTAAGCCATCACAGAACAATCGCCCTTCGATCCGCGGCCGCAAAACTATGAGCGAACAACGAGTAAAACGAGATCCGGAAGGCACGCGTCGGCGCATTCTCGAAGCCGCCACGGAGCAGTTCACGAAGTTCGGCCTGGCCGGCGCGCGGGTCGACGCCATCGCCACGGCGGCGGGCACGAACGAGCGCATGCTCTACTACTACTTCGCGAGCAAGGAAGGGCTGTACGTCGCCGTGCTCGAAGCGATGTACGTGCAGTTCGCGGAGCGGGAGCAACGGCTCGATCTGTCCGGGCTGCAGCCGGCCGACGCGGTTCGCGAGCTGGCGCAGTCCATCTGGGCGCACTTCCGGGAAAACCCCCAGTGGCTGGGCCTCATCAACAACGAGAACCTGCACGAAGGGCGTTATCTGGAGCGTTCGAGCCGGTTGCGCGAGACCATCTCGCCGGTGGTCGACCTGCTGCGCGTGACGCTCGAGCGCGGCGTGGCAGCAGGGCAGTTCCGTCAGGGCATCGATCCGCTGGACTTCTATGTGACGATGGTCGGCATGGGCTACTACATCGTGTCCAACCGCTTCACCATCGACATCTTCACCGGCCGCAATTACGCCGAGCAAGCTCGTCAGGAAGCGATTTCCGCGATGCATCTCGACATGTTGCTCACCTGGCTGAGCCCGGCGAGCTGACCGAAGGCGCGCGGCTCATCTGATGAAGCCGAGTTGCGCGCTGATCCTGTCGAGAACCGGCTTCTTCTTTTCATTGAACGCGGCCTTGTTCTGCTGAATCAGGTTGTTGCCCTTCGTGTCGATGGAAATGATCAGCGGCCCGAACTCCCGGACGCGGTTGATCCACAAGGTTTCCGGCATGCCGAGATCCTGCCATTCGGCGCCTTCGATTTCCTCGACCAGCGTCGCGGCCAGCACCGCGCAGCCGCCCGGAAAGATCGCGTGCACCGCTTTGTGCTCCTCGCAGCCCGCCGCCGTTTCGGGGCCCATTCCGCCTTTTCCGACGATCAGTTTGACGCCGGTCTGCCCGATAAACTCGCGCTCGAACTTCTCCATGCGCATGCTCGTCGTCGGGCCGATGGACACCATTTCGAAGCTGCCGTCGTCTTTCTTGCGCACGATCGGGCCCGCGTGAAAAATCGCGCCGCCTTCCAGATCGACGGGCAGTTTGCGCCCCTGTTCGATCAGTCTGCGATGCGCGACGTCGCGGCACGTCACGAGCCGGCCTGTCAGATAAACGACGTCGCCGACATTGAGGTCCTCGAGATCTTCGCTCTTGATGGGGGTTGTCAGAACCTTTTTCACAGCACCACTCCTTCGTGGGAAAGCACTTCATAGGACAGGTCGGCATTGATGCGGATCTTGCCGCGACGGTGCGCCCAGCAGCCCGTATTGACGGCGACGCCGATGGTCGACGGATGACGCGCCGACGATTCGATATTCACGCCCATCACGCTGTTGTTGCCCTTCAGCCCTTGCGGGCCGATGCCGATTTCGTTGAGTCCGTCCTCGAGCAGTTCTTCCATCAGCGCGGCGCGCGGATTGTCGCTCTTCGAATCGACGGGACGCAGGATGGCGAGCTTGGACAGCCGCGCCGCGGTCTCGACCGAAGTCGACACGCCGATGCCGACGAGCAGCGGCGGACACGCATTCACGCCGCGCTCGGTGATCACGTCCATCACGAATTCGGCCACGCCTTCGTAGCCCTGTCCCGGCATCAGCACCTTGGCCGCGCCGGGCAGCGTGCAGCCGCCGCCGGCCATATAGACGTCGATCGTGCAGCTATCCTTTTCCGGCACGATGCGCCAGTCGAGCCACGGAATCTGCGTGCCCGTGTTGGTGCCGGTGTTCTTTTCGTCGAAGGTTTCCACGGCGTTGTGGCGCAGCGGCCCCATCTTCGTCGCGCCCGCGGTGGCTTCGCGCAGGATCTCTTCCAGCTCGCCGAGCAGCGGAAAATGGGCGCCGGCCTCGACGAAATACTGAATCACGCCGGTGTCCTGGCAGCTCGGGCGGTCCAGCTTGTCGGCCGCCTGCTGATTGCCGTCCATCGAGTCGTAGATCGACTTGGCGAGCGGATTGGTTTCCAGCGTGCGCAATTCCGCGAGCTTCGCCTTCACGTCCTTGGGCAGGCGCTTGCCGATATAGGCGGTGAATTTGGCCATGGTGTCCGTCACGGACTGAATGGCGAGTTCCTTATCCATGTTGCATTCCTCTGACAACGTATCGAGATTGGGGGACGTGCTTTTCTTTAGTGCGCGGCTGCGTTGCCGTGCGTGACCGCCGGTTTCCGCGAGCGGGCCAGCAGAAGCGTGAGCACGGCGGAGAGCACGAGCAGGCCGGCGACGAAATAGAGTCCGCCGGAGAAGCTGCCGGTCCGATCCTTCATCCAGCCGATCATCGCCGGGCCGGCGAAGCCGCCGAGATTGCCGATCGAATTGATGGTGGCGATGCCCGTCGCGGCGGCGGCGCCGGAAAGGAACGTCGTCGGCATCGTCCACAGGGGCGGCTTGGCGCAACTGATGCCGATGTTCACGAGCGTCAGCGCCGCGATCAGCCCGACGACGCTATTGGCCACCGCCGCGACCACGAGACCGATCGTCGCCGCCACGCATGCCAGCACGACGTGCCAGGTTCGCTCGCCGGTGCGGTCGGAATGGCGCGACCAGAAGACCATCGCGATCACCGAGACGACCGGCGGAATCGCGTTGAGCAAGCCGACCGTCATCGACGAAACGCCCAGTTGCTTGATGATCTGCGGGGCCCAGATGCCGAGCGTATAGAGGCCCGCCGACGTGCCGAAATAGATCAGCGACAGCGCCAGCACGCGCGGATTCGCAAGCCCGCCGATGATGCCGTGCTTCGCGCCGGACGCGGCCCGGCTGGCGGTTTCCGCGTTCATCACGTTGACCAGCCACGCACGCTCGTCGTCCTTCAGCCATTTCGCCTTTTCGGGCTTGTCGGTCATGTAGAAGAACACGACGACGCCGAGGATGAGCGCCGGGATCGCTTCGAGAATGAACATCCACTGCCAGCCGTGCAGGCCCATCACGCCGTTCATTTCGAGCAAGGCGGCGGAGAGCGGCGAGCCGAGCGCCGTGGAGATCGGCGCCGCGGCCATGAAGAACGCGGTCACGCCCGCCCGATGTCGCGCCGGGAACCAATAGCTGAGATACAGGATGATGCCGGGGAAAAAGCCGGCTTCGGCCGCGCCGAGCAGAAAGCGTATGACGTAGAAGCTCGTCGGGCCTTTGACGAACGCCATCGCCGCGGAAATGATGCCCCACGTGACCATCACGCGGGCGATCCACATGCGGGCGCCGACCTTGTGCAAAACGATGTTCGAGGGCACTTCGAACAGGAAATACCCCCAGAAGAAGATGCCGGCGCCGAAGCCGAGCATGGAGGCGGTGAAGCCGAGATCGGTTTTCATCGTGAGCGACGCGAAGCCGATGTTGACCCGGTCGATATACGCGATGAAGTACAGCAGCATGATGAAGGGCACGATGCGCCAGCTGACCTTGCGCAGGGTGCGTTTTTCCAGATCCATATCCATGGAATGTCTCCTTGTTCCGATGACCGGTCGAATGTCTGGGCCGTCTTGCGCGGCCTGTTGTCGTCAGAACCAAGGTTAAAACCGATGGAATCGCTTATGAATCGAACTAGACTTAATACATCCTTGCAAAAAATTCACGAATGAATATGGATTCGGAACTGGGCTTCTTTTGCATGCTGGTGAAACAGGGCAGCCTTGCCGCGACCGCGCGCGAGCTGAATCTGACGCCGCCGGCGGTCTCGCGCCGGCTCTCGGCGATGGAAGATCGCCTGGGCGTGCGCCTGCTGAACCGCACGACGCGGCGCATCGGTCTGACCAGCGAGGGCGAGGTCTATTTCGCCAATGCGCAGCGCATCCTGAGCGATATCGACGATATGGAGCAGCTCGTGTCGAGCAGCCGCGCCGCGCCGAAAGGGCTGTTGCGCGTCAACGCGCCGCTGGGATTCGGGCGCTCCTATATCGGGCCGTCGATTTCGGTCTTCAGTCAGCGTTATCCCGATGTCGAAGTGCAGTTGCATCTCACCGATCGCCCCGTCAGCCTGCCCGACGAGAGCATCGACGTGTCCGTGCGTTTCGGCGAGATGCCGGACTCGCGGCTCATCGCCAAGAAGATCGCGTCCAATCGACGCCTGCTGGTCGCATCGCCCGGCTATCTGCGCGGCGCGAGTCAACCGGGTCATCCGCATGACCTGACGCAGCACCAGTGCATCGTGCTGCGGCAGAACGAATCGGCCTACGGCAACTGGCGCCTGAGCCGCGGCGGGCGCACCGAGACCATCAAGGTGCACGGCAAGCTCAGCACCAACGACGGCGAAGTGGCGCTCAACTGGGCGCTCGAAGGGCACGGCATCTTGATGCGCGCGGAATGGGACATCGCCAAATATCTGCGCAGCGGACGGCTCGTGCAGGTTCTGGCCGACTACGACACGCCGCCCGCCGATATCTACGCCGTGTATCCCGAACGCCTGAATCTCTCGGCCAAGGTCGCGTGTTTCGTCGATCATTTGCGCGGCTATCTCGGCCAGCATGCCGACGGTCCGAGCACGGCCAGCTCGAACTGGTAAGACCGTGTGCGAAGCACCGCCGAACCGCTGTAACGCGTGCGCCGGCGGGAGTAGACTGTTTATGCGGTGTGCTTGCCGCAAAAGGAGGTTGCGATGAGATTCGCCGAAATGTTCAAGCGCAAACGCGGCGCGACGGTTACTCCCGCCGGCGACGCGGAGCCTCATCACGAGGAACACGCGAAGTCGGAGCAGAAGCAGGCGCGCAAGCTGTGGGACGTGATTGGCCGCAATCGCCACAAGAGCGCGAAGTGGCACTAGCGAAGCGGGCCCGGGAACGAAAGTCCCGGGCCCGAAGCATTTTCAGGTCGTGATCCAGTTGGTGTGCGCCGTGAAGACCGATCCGAGCACGGCGGGCAGGTAAGGATTGGGAACGGGCACCGGCTTGCCGTCGACGATCACGAGGCCCATGCGCTGGGCGACCGAAACATGCGCGCCGATATCCTGCGGAAAGGCGAAGGGTCCGCGCGGGCCGGACGGACGCAGCGAGAAGGGCGCTTCCGTCCACGGCGAATGCGACTTGCCCAGAAAATCCGGGTGCAAGGACCACGGCGGCAGCTTGAGACGCACGCCGATGGACGGATCGGCCAGGCGCTTCAGCATCCATTCGCACGCGATATCCGAAAGCCCCGATTCATTGCCCGGATAGCCGCCGCCCACATCCGCATGAGCGCCGGCGAACAACACCTGCGTGATGCCTTCGCGCGTATCCCAGAGGGTCGGCGTGAAGTCGCCGCGTTGCTCGTCGAGACTGATCGCATGGATGCCGAACTTCACCTTCGGACTGAGCGCGGTGTCGGCGAAGCGGAACAGATCGACCGTCGAGTCCTCGCTGTCGAGATAAAGCGGAATGCCGAGCGCGCCCACCGTATCCCATACGCCGATGGCCCGGATTTCATCGACGGGCACGGTGTCTTCGGGCTGCAACTTCGTGAACGCGAGCGACGGATCGAAATTGACGATCTTCTCGAGCAGGCCCTTGAGGCCGCCGCTTGCCGCGTGCGCCGGCGGCCGCGACTCGCGATACTTGCGCCAGGCGAGAATGCCCATGCGGTACGCGAGCGCCTTGTCGTTGATGTCGTATCGGCTCGTGTCGAGCAGGCCGACGCTCGCGATCATCCCGCCGAGCGCGCGCGCCGTGTATGCGCCGCGGCTGAAGCCCATCAGGATGATGCGGTCGCCCGGCTGGTAATGGCGCGATATGAAGGTATGGCCACGCACGATGCGCGCGATGATGCCATCGCCGAATGCGCCGCCCAGCAGTTTCGTGATGACGTTGCGCGAGTCGCCCACGCCGTGCAGATATTTGGCGACCTGTCCGTCCGGCCCCGGCTCCGCGATCTCCTGCTCGGAGGCGAGCAGGGTCGAGGCGGGATCCGGCTCACCGGATAACAGCAGAAATGCTTTAAATACGTTGGTGGTATCTGGAATGCCGTCGTTGTCGTGATCGGTGTTCGGACCGTTCCAGGTTCCATCCGCGCAGAAAATGATGTTCTTGCTCATGATTCACCTTCCTCTCCCTCGTGACGCCGCAAGTGCTCACTCAGTATTTCTTAGTTTCTCGCGGGTCACTCGGCAAGCCGCGCGTCGTCTGCGAACGACGCTTTGGCCGAAAGTGCCTATACGATTTCGCGGGCACGGTGACGCCATCCCGCTCGGGCGCGCAGCCCTCCGCGCAACTTTACTTTTGCGAAAATCCGCGTATATAGACGAAACACTCTTGAATCAGACGCAACGATGAAAGTCACTCTCGACGAGCTTCAGACCTTCGCGACGGTGGTCGACACCGGTTCCATCACGGCGGCGGCCGAGCAACTCGATCAGACGGTTTCAGGCGCGAGCCGCACGCTCCACCGGCTCGAAGAGAAACTGCAGACGACTTTGTTGC
The DNA here is from genome assembly GCF_905220305.1 of Caballeronia sp. J97. Taxonomy (NCBI): domain Bacteria; kingdom Pseudomonadati; phylum Pseudomonadota; class Betaproteobacteria; order Burkholderiales; family Burkholderiaceae; genus Caballeronia; species Caballeronia sp. J97. Next base: position 20,828 of record NZ_CAJMZL010000011.1, read on the forward strand.
GCAGGACGACGCGGCGTCTCGAACTGACGGAAGAGGGCAAGAGTTTTTTGCAGCGCGCAAGAGAGATCATCGATGCGGTGGAGAGCGCCGAAGAGCAGATCGCCGCGCGGCGCGAACGGCCTTCGGGACTGTTGCGCATCGATGCCGCGACGCCCTTCATGCTGCATGTGATCGTGCCGCTCGTCGCGGGATATCGGGAGCGCTACCCGCACGTCGAACTCGAGTTGAACAGCAACGAAGGCGTGATCGATCTGCTGGAACGCCGTACCGATGTCGCGATCCGCATCGGCAGGCTGAAGGATTCGACGCTGCACAGCCGTGCGATCGGCAGCAGCCGGATTCGCGTGCTCGCGACGCCGCAATATCTGGAAGCGCATGGTCATCCAAAGCGCGTCGACGAGCTCGCGAATCATGCGCTGCTCGGCTTCACCCAGCCGGAATCGCTCAATGTCTGGCCGCTGCCGGGACGGGATAACGAGTCTTATCGGATCACGCCGGCCATTGCTTCATCGAGCGGCGAGACGCTTCGGCATCTCGCGCTGGAAAGCGCGGGCATCGTGTGCCTGTCGGACTTCATGACGCTGCGCGACCGGCGCGAAGGCAGGCTCGTGCAGATCCTCGCGCGTTACACGCAGGAAGTGCGGCAGCCGATCAACGCCGTCTACTATCGCAACACGGCGATCTCCGCGCGCATCGCTTCGTTCGTCGACTATCTCGCGCAAGCCGTGCAGACCACGGAATTCGCGCTGACGGGTCATCGCCGATGACGCCGGACTAGCGAAGCGGAGATGACCGGCATGTTCGGAGTCCGAATGCCGGATCGACCGTCGCACGGCGCGCGAGCACCCCCCCACCGTGGGGAGGTGCGCGACGGGTGCCGTTCTCCACACTCCATTGCGTTGTCCCGATTTTCGAGCCGCGGCGTTGTCCTGCCGGAAACCGCAGTCCTCAGTCGATCGTCCGTGGCGCGCATCCCCGAGGAGAGACCAGCATGCCGCATTCCGCAGCCGAACGCCTGCCGGCGCCGCGATATCGTTGCGCCCGTGTTCCCGCCTGGCCGACAGAATCGCGCACGTTCCCCGACGGCACCGTGGTGCTGTCGTCGTCGCCCGCGCCGGCGGTGCCCCAAAACGGCTTCGCCGATTTCGCGGCGTACTGGGCGCAGCGGCGCGGAGCAGCGCCGGCGTTCAGCGAACGCGATGCCGATGGCGCATGGCGCACGATCGCCTGGGCGGAACTCTGGCGTCAGGTGAAAGCCGTCGCGGCGGCGTTGCTCGATCTCGACCTCGGGCCCCGCCGTCCGATCATGCTGCTGTCGGGCAACGCCATCGAGCAGGCGCTGCTGCTTCTCGCGGCCGAGTATGCCGGCATCCCCACGGCACCCGTCTCGCCGGCGTATTCGCAGGCGGGCCGCAGTTTCGAAAGACTGAAGGACATTTTCGGCCTCGTGCGTCCGGCTGCGCTCTTCGTGCAGGACCGGCCCGCGTTCGACCCGGCCATCGCGGCACTCGGCGCGTCCGGCTTGCCCGTCATCGCCGTGAACGGCGCCACTGATATCCGTCATGCGTGGTCGACACTCGCCTCGACCGAGCTGACGCCGGCGCGCGTCGCCGCACTCGCCCGCGCGCGCGCCGCCAACCATCCCGCCGACACGCTGCGCGTGCTCTTCACGTCGGGGTCCACGGGGGCGCCGAAAGCGGTGACCGCGAGTTACGGCAACCTGAAGGATGCGACGGCTTATCTGGCGTATCTGTTCGGCCCGCTCGCCGAGCCGCAGCCGGTTTTCCTCGACTGGATGCCGTGGCATCACACGATGGGCGGCCTCGTATCGTTCGGGCGCACGATGGTGACGGGCGCGAGCTATTATCTCGACGACGGCTCGCCGCAACCGGGGCGCTTCGAGCGCACGCTGCGCAATCTGCGCGACGTCTCGCCGACGATCTTCAGCAGCGCGCCAGCCGCATTCGCGATGCTCGCCCACGCACTCGAGCGCGATGAGGCGCTCGCGCAAAAACTCTTCGCGCGGCTCGTGAGCTTCGGCTACGGTGGCGCCAGTCTCGCGCGCGACGTCTGGGAGCGCATCCAGCGCGTCGCCGAACGCACGGTCGGCGAGCGGATCGCGTTTCGCACGTCGCTCGGCGCAACCGAGACGAACGGCATGGGAACGTATCCGGCGTCGCCCTCGGGCGATCTGGGCAACGTCGGCGTACCGGGTCCTGGCATCGAGACAAAGCTCGTCCCGCTCGCAAGCGACGACGGGCGCTACGAGCTTCGCCTGCGCGGCGGTTCGATCTTCGAAGGCTACCTCGATGCGCCCGAGCTGAGCGCCGCTGCATTCGACGAAGAGCGGTACTTCCGTTCAGGCGATGCCGTGCGGCTCGCCGATCCTCGCGATCCGCTGCGCGGCTTGCTCTACGCCGGACGTATCGCCGAAGACTTCAAGCTCGCGAGCGGCACGTGGGTCCGCACGGGCCACGTGCGGCTCGCGCTGCTGGAGCAATGCGGTCCGCTGCTCACGGACGCAGTGATCTGCGGCCACGACCGCGACTATGTCGCGGCGCTGGCATGGCCGGATATCGCGGCCTTGCGGCGTCTTGCGCCCGCGCTCGACGGACTCGACGCCGCCGCGCTCGTGCGGCATCCGCTTGTGGTTGCGGCGCTGGCCGAACGTCTGGGTGCGCAGGCGGGCACGGGCGCGAGTCTCGTCGTGAGGCGCGTGCTGCTGATGGCCGAGCCGCCGTCGATCGATGCCAATGAGATCGCGGACAAGGGCTACGTCAATCAGGCCGCCTGCCGGATGCGACGTGCGGAGCTGATCGAGGTGCTTTTTCAAGATATGCCCGAGGCTTACGTCGCCTGTCTTCGCTGAGTCGGCCGCGGGATCGCGTTCTGGTGCTCGAACCGGGCACGCGTGCGAGCCCGGTTCGACGTATCACGACATGCAGGCGACGTGAGGAGCGGGCTCACTGCGGTATAGCGCTTCGACGAGGTGCGCGCGGCGCGTGCGTGCGATGGCCTGATTCACATATCCCTTGTCGGAGATCTCGCCCGCGTCCATCGACGGCGGCTCTGCCATCAGCATCACGCGTTTCACGGTGACGCTCGCGCCGGTACCGTGAGCGGCCCCCACGCGCGCCCGAATCGCTTCGATCACGAGCGGATGCGTCACGAGGGCTTGCGCATCCAGCTCTGCGAGCTCCGGCGCCAGCGCACGACAGGCGTTCAGGTTCGGCCAGGCGAGGGCGGTCACATAGCCGCGGTCGTGACCGCAGATGATCGCGTCGTTCAAAAGCGGCGCGCATCGCTCGACGAGACCGAGGCGCACCGCGCCCGTCAAGACCCACGTGCCGTTCCCGAGCTTGAAGTCTTCCGCGACGCGCCCCGCGAATTGTAGGCCGCCGGTGGGATCGCCGGGGACGGCGAGCCGCACCGCATCGCCGAGGCGGTAGTAGCCCTCATCGTCGAAAGCGGCCGCCGTCAGATCGGGCCGCTTGATATAGCCCGCGAACACGAACGGGCCGCGCATGCGGATGTCGTAGCGCCCGTCGCCGCCTTCGAGGGGCACGAGCTTCACCTCGGCGCCAGGCATCGGCACGCCGACATTGCCGGGCGCGTCGGTCGGCCAGCTGCAGAAGACGCCCATGCCGCTGGTTTCGGTGCAGCCGAGTCCCGAGCAGAACGTGATGCGCTCGCCGACCGTGCGCTCGGCCACGATTTCGATACGCTCGCGCACGTCGCCCGGCAGGCTCGCGCCGCCATAGCTGAAGTTCATCACGTGCGCGAAGACGCTGCGTGCGAGCTCGGGATCGCGTTCCAGCTCGCCGACGAGCATGCTCCACGCGGACGGTACGCTGGTCAGCACGGTAGGCGAAATTTCGCGCAGGTTGCGCACGGTTCGCTCGAACTGTCCCGGCAGCGGACGGCCGTCGTCGATGTAGTACGCGCCGCCGAGCGTGATCGTGCGCGTGAAGTTGAGCAGGCCGCCCAGGCCGTGATGCCACGGCAGCCAGTCCAGAAAGACCGGTTGAGGCTCGACCAGCGCGCGAAACATATCGGCGTAGTAGTCGGCCACGGTCTGCATGTTGCCGTACGAAAGGGCCACGCCCTTGGGAATTCCTGTCGAACCGGACGTGAACAGCACGCGCCCGGTTTGCCCGGCGTCGATGTTCGCGCGCGCGGCGGCGAGCGCTTCGCGCCGCGCAACGGTGAGTTCGGTGCGAACGAGGTCGGTCCAGCCGATCTGCCCGTTAGCGGCGCCATTGACTGCAATCACCGGCACTCGCGTGGCCAGGTGCGCGTTGATGTCGCCGAGCGCGCGTGCGAACTGTGCCGCGTCCTGCACGAACACGGCGGCGGGCGGCACGAGATCGACCACGCTCTTCAGGCGCACGAAATCCTTGCTGACGAGCGAGTAGGCCGGCGAGACCGGCGCGGTCGGGACGCCCGCGTATTCGGCTGCCAGCAGCACGACCGCCTGCTCGACCGAATTGCCCGAGAGCAGCATCAGCGGCCGGTTTTCGTCGAGCCCCAGTTCGAGGAGCGCCGCGCCGACGGACCGCACTTGTTGCCAGAGCGCAGTCCATGACAGCGTGCGCCATGCTCCCGCAGCGTCACGCTCGGCGAACGCGATGGCATTGCCGCGCCGCTGCGCCCAGTCCCGAAGAAAATCAGGCAACCCCTGTTTGCCGCTGGCTCGCAGCGGAGCCTCGCAGCGCAGGATCAGGCTGCCGTCCGCGCGGCGCTCGACCGACGTGGGCCGCTCCGGAAACTTCGGCGCGCGCCAGATGCTGTTCGTGCCTGCCGCGCTACGGGCCGTGCCTTGTTTGATGCTTGCTGTCTGCACTTGTCTCGTCTCCTGATTCTGACTTGTTCTTTGTCGATCGTTTCGTACGTGACGCGCGACGGAACGCGCAGAAAGACGCGCACGTGGTGCTCATCCACCGCGTCGCGCCAGTCTTTTTGTCGCGTCTATCGTTTCGGTATCCTATCAGTTAATTCGCGCGCGTGTGAACTACGCGGCTTGTCGGGCACGTTCACGTGAGATCCCGGACCATCGCCCGACTCGGATGAAGGGTGTGCGCACTGGAGAGCGTCCAGCCTGCAAACTTGGAAGCAGACTACCCGGAGCGTCCGCGGATTTGGATAAATGTTTCGATATCTTGAATTACGAATCACGTCAAAACCGATGGCGGGCGCTATGATGCTTTCGCACGTCGCAAACTTGGTGGAGTCCATGCTCTCATGCCGCGCCCCCGTCATCCGGATCCCGATTTCGCCACGACGCTGGCGCATGGACTGGCCTTGCTTCAATGCTTCCGGGTGGGCGAGACCACGCTGAGCAACAAGGCGCTCGCGGAACGCACGGGCCTGTCCAAGGCGACGGTGAGCCGGCTCACATATACCCTCGCCGCGCGCGGCCTGCTCCAGTACGACGTCGATCTGCGCCACTACCGGCTCGGCTCGACGGCGCTGTCGCTTGCTTATCCGCTGCTGGCGGGCATGAAGATTCGGCAGATCGCGCGGTCACGCATGGCGCGCCTCGCCGATCGCGTGGGCGGCCCCGTGTCGCTCGGCATGCGCGACCGCCTGCAGATGGTCTATGTAGAAACCAGTCGCGGCCACGAATCGAGCGCCTTTCGGCCCGACATCGGCGGCTCGCTGCCTATGCTCGCCACAGCCATGGGCCGCGCGTGGCTCTGCCAGGTTCCGGCTGCATTGCGCGCAACGGTGCTCGAAGCGCTGCGCGAAGCGGACGCCGAACAATGGCGCAGCCAGCAGGCGGGTTGGGCGCAGGCCGGACAGACCTTCGCGGCGCACGGCTACTGCGTGTGCGAGGCGGCGTGGCTGAGCGACGGGTATGCCGTCGCGGTCCCGATGCGCCGGGAAGTCGATGGTGAGATCCTCGCGTTCAATTGCGGCGTGCCGCGCGCGCGTCTGACGCCCGGCAAGCTCGAGCGGGAAATAGCGCCGCTGCTGCTGCACATGGTGCGCGAAATCGAAGCCGAACTGGAGCGGCTGTGACCGCGCGCCTGCCGTTGTCGCATGCAGACGAGGAAACGCCCGTGATCGAGCCGGATCGTCAATTCGCGAGCACGCTCGCGAGCGGCCTCGACATCCTGCTCGCGTTCCGGGTGGGCGACACGATTCTCGGCAACAAGGACTTCGCCGAGCGCACGGGCCTTTCTCGTCCCACCGTCGCGCGGCTCACGCACACGCTCACTGAGCTCGGCTATCTACGGCGCGACGCGGTGCTCGGCAAATACCGGCTCGGCGCCGCCGTGCTGTCGACGAATTATTCGCTGCTTGCGGGCCTGCATATCCGCCAGATCGCGAAGCCGCTGATGAAGACGTTGGCCGATCGCATCGGCGGCGCGGTCTCGATCGGGCTGCGCGACGGCACCCACATGGTTTACGTGGAGACGGCGCGTTCGACCGAGCAGATCGCGTTCACGCCCGACATCGGCGCAACGCTACCGATGCTCACCACGTCGATGGGACGCGCCTGGCTGTGCCGCGCGGGCGCGAGGGAGCGCGACGAGACGCTCAACCGGATCAAGCTCATGGATCCCGTGGCGTGGCGCCGCCATGTGCCGCAATTGCCGGCCATCCGCGGCGCGTTCGAGCAGCGCGGCTATTGCGCGTGCCGCGCCGAATGGCGAGACGACGTCTATGGCTTCGCGGTGCCGCTCGGCCGCCCGCTCGAAGGGCGCCTGTTCGTGGTGAACTGCGGCGTGCCCGTCGACGGCATGACGTTCGCCGCGGTAGAAAGCGCGGTGGCGCCCCAGCTCGTCGCGCTGGTGCAGGAGTTGGAGACGCTGCTCGGCATGCGTTGAAACGTCGCCGGGCAGCAGGCGCGACAAGCGCGAGATGCACGACCGGGCTTTTCGTCGAACGAGGAGGATATTTGGACTACCTAAGGAAATTCAGGGAGGAGACGCGCGTCTGGCTCGAAGCGAACTGTCCGTCGGAAATGCGCGAGCCGATGCTCGTCGACGACGACATCTGCTGGGGCGGCCGCAAGTTCCAGTACAGATCGCCGGCACAGCGCCAGTGGCTCGAGCGCATGGGCGAGCGCGGCTGGACCGTGCCTGAGTGGCCGCGCGAATATGGCGGCGGAGGACTCACGCGCGACGAAGCGAAAGTCCTGCGCGAAGAAATGCAGGCGCTCGGCTGCCGGCTGCCGCTCGAGAGCTTCGGCATCGCCATGCTCGGCCCGGCGCTGCTCAAGTATGGATCGCACGCGCAGAAGCTGGAGCACCTGCCGCGTATCGCGCGCGGCGAGATTCGCTGGTGTCAGGGCTATTCCGAGCCGAACGCCGGCTCCGATCTGGCCGCCATCCAGACGCGCGCCGAGGACAGGGGCGATCACTACATCGTCAACGGCCAGAAGGACTGGACCTCGCACGCGGGCAAGTCGGACTGGATCTTCTGTCTCGTGCGCACCGACTTCAAGGCGTCCAAGCACACGGGCATCAGCTTCGTGCTGTTCGACATGAACACCCCCGGCGTTAGCACGCGCCCGATCACGCTGATTTCCGGGAAGTTGCCGTTCTGCGAGACATTTTTCGACGACGTGCGCGTCGAAAAGTCCAACCTCGTCGGCGAAGTCAATGCGGGCTGGGATATCGCCAAGTACCTACTGACGTACGAGCGCGAAATGATCGGCGGCAATGCCACGGGGAGCGCCGGGGGCGTCAATCCGCCGTTGGGCGCCACGGCCCTCGCCGCGATCGGCTGCAACGCGCGCGGCGAGTTCGACCCGAGACCATCCTTGTCAGGCTGTTGATGTCCATTCATTGCACGCGCTGCAACGGCGGCGCCTTCCATCGCCCATCAAGCGCTTCCGGCTTCGGCCAGTACACACGCAACGCAGTAAAGAACGGGCCTCTCGGAGCAGGCAACCAGTTGGACTGCTTGTCAGGTCCAGGAGAATCCGACTGCACATACAGGGTCAGGCCGCCGTCTTTGTCACGCTTCAGTTCCTTCAACATCGGCGAATTGATCAGATAGCGATTGAGCGGGTTAGCAGCCAGCAGCATTGATGGCAACTCGTACATCGTGAGTGACCAGAAAGCATTGGCTGGCGGCAACTGATCTCGCGCAAAGCGCAGCTTGTACCGATATTTCGCACCATCGAGCTTCTCGCCAGCAGAATCAACGAAATACGCCGGGTAAATCGCTTCTTCTTTTGCATTGCCCCAGATGCCGCGCACGGTCCCGGCCATCCGGTAGATGTACTTGTCCTTAAGGAATGCCCGGCTACCGAATACGTCCGAACTACCGATCTCGCCCGCATCCGCGCGTTTGTTGAAATCCGCCAGTGCGGCCCATGCATCGGCCATCCCCGCCTCGACTGCTTTCCTGATCTCCGGTGACAACGTGCGCGAATCAAAGCTTCCGTTTGCACCGATCCCAAGCTTCGCGAAGCGGGCCATCAGACTGGTCTCGGACGGATGCGTAGGGCAGAGACGCAAGACGAAATTCAATTCGTCGAAAAACGCGGTGGACGTCCTCTCCTCTTCCACCGACAGCGGCTTCATGAAGTCGATCGCCGGCGCGGGGGGTGGCGCCTGCATCCCGAGGAACTTCGAGAGCGGCTGCACCTTGTATCCAGCCTGGATCTTCTTGACGTTCTCAAGGTCTGCAGCGTTGAAAAGCTGCGTTCGATAGAAGATGAATGCGAGCTCTGTTTCGCAATGAATGACTTTCTTGATGCCCGGAGGCTTCGTACCTTTCCAGTGCGGTCCGGCAATCAGGAAATTGCCCGCTTCGTTTCCCGTGCTCCGGGAGCCGATGTACGAGAAGATGAACGTATAGAGATCGTTGCATTCCGCCGAGTAGTATCGCCCCTTATCGATCGCAGGCATGGTCAGCACCATTGGCTCCGTGCGAAGGTCCAACCCAAGCTCCGAATAAGGTGTATCCGAGTTCGGCGTCTGCATTGCCTTGTCATCGGCAGTGAAGACATGCGCCGTGTTGTGAACCTCGTTCCATGGTCCCTTATAGTCCGGGCTGTTCTTGTCGACGAAATAGGAATAGAGAATCCGGTAGCTATCGACGATCGGATAGCCGTAAATGTAGGCATCCTTCGCGATCGCGCGTGCCTGTGCTGGCGTCAGTGATCCTGCGAGAGCTGTTGCGGGCATCAATGCGCTGCCGATCACATACGCCGGAACCCCGATTGAAGCCGCGAGCAAGCTGCGCCGCATCGCACCACGTGGTGCCAGCGATTCGCCTTCCTGTCGATTTCCGTGGTCATGGACGCCGGGGCTGCAAGAGTCTTGCTGAACCTGCGGATGAGATAAGATATTGATTGGCTTTGACACGATACCCCTCTATCGGCTAGTTCTTCTTAGTTTTGCTTGCTTGCTTGCAAACAAGCATCTGTCGAATCATAGCAGGGAAGATTGACGCCGTGGGCCGCCCATCCTCGCTGGGCGCGAATCTATCGATTTTTTTACGGAAATTAACGGACAGGCTTTCCGGCAATGATTCATTACAAAGCCAGCCGCCTCCAATTGGTACATCCAAGTGATGCTTCGCATCCCAAAATGCAACACACAAAAACGGACAGCAGGCCGTCGGCCTGCTGCGTTGCCCATCATGACTGCGCTGAACCTGTCACCAGTCAACTCAGCCGCCTTACCTCGTGCTCCTGATGAAGCACACGCATGCTTCATGCTGCACTCCGTCGCTTTATGGTCCTACGCACCGTCCCTCACACGACTACCCGCTGGTTCTCGCGCGGGCTCGACTACTCGGCCATCCGTCAGGATAGCTCTACGCCACCATCGTCGCCTTGACGGCTCCCTTCACCATATCGACTACTTGGCTGGCGCGGCGCAAGCAGCCGTTGCACACGTGGACGACTCTCCAGCCTGACCCTGATGGTTGTTCGTGCCGAGCCGGTCGCGGTTTGGAGTTGCAACTTGCCGACGACATGGCGCGTTCCCCTTGTAGGCATCTCGATCGCATCTGCTGCAGTAACACACGCCTGGTTCACGCAATGATCGGTGTGATCGTTGCCGTCCCCAACACAGCGCGGTGCTGGTTGCGGACAATTCCATCGCATCGATCGTGGAATTATTGCGCCTGTTGTCACGGGCTATTTGATCAAGGACAGCGGTCACGCCGCCAGCTTTGAAGCAGCCTTTGCATTGTGTGTCGGCTTGACGATGTCGGTGGCATCGTAGGGGCATCGGTCGCGAAACCCTCAAGGGTAGTCGAGTTGCTTCGACGGCTACGATCTGCACCGCTCCGGGGGAACGTCCGTGTCTGCGCGGTCAACCGCAGGTATTGCGGGTAGTCAGCCCGCATCCACGATCGATCGCAATAAGTCGGAGTCGGCGATGACATAGTGCGAGTAGGTTTTCCTGATCGCGCCTTCGCTTTCCAGTTGCCGTAACTCGCGGTTGATTATCGGCCGCGAGCAGCCGAGCATGAACGCAAACTCCTCCTGGGAGAGCTTCAGCGAAATCGCCGTGCCATCGGGCGACGGCAACCCATAAGGCTCGATGAGTTGCAGCAACAGCGACGCACAGCGCTGACGCAAGGTCAGTGTTGCATTTTCAACCAGCCGCGAGTAGCTGGTGCGAGAACGCAAGCAAAGCACGCGCATCAACCGATTCAGCAGCCTTGGCTCCGCGGCTACCAGCCGCTGAAATGGCTCCCGCCCAATCAGGAGCACCAGGACATCCGTGTGTGCGACGGCATCATGAATGGCGCCCTGCCCATCGACGAACGGAATCAGGTTCATCAACTGCCCGGCTTGCAGGTGCCCGAGTATGTGACGCTTGCCGACATTGGTGGCGCTGACCTCTAGCACCCCCTCGATCACGACACATAGGCTTTTTACGGCATCGCCACGGTGTGTCAGCGTAGTGCCTCGCGCCAGCACGCGCAAGCGAGCCTCGCTACGAAGGCTCTCCATCGAAGCCGCACTGCAATCTGCAAACCATGGCGTCTGGCGTAACACCTGCGCGCTCAACGCGGCATTTCTTTCGCGCGCTGCATCTGTCATGTTTTTTACAGATATTAAAGAACCGCGTTCATAGAATTGGGCCACGTAACGATTCAGATAATGGAGGAGTCCACGATGCCGAAGGAACAGGGTGCCAGCGCAGCTGGCGTCATTGGCGCACTCAGACGCGCCAAGCTAAGTCATTTTGTGACAGTGCCGGATTTTGTGCAACTCGCGTTGCATCTGGCCATCGAACGTGGAGATAGCGGGCTGTCGCTCGTTCGCACCGCTAACGAGGATCAGGCCGTCTGCACGGCCGCAGGGCTCACCGTGGCCGGAAAACGACCCGTGATCGCCGTCCAGAATCAGGGGTTTTACGCATGCGTCAACACCGTGCGCGCCGTGGCACTCGATGCGCGCATTCCCTGTTTCTTCCTGATCGGGCAATTCGGCCGCGAGACATCCAACTTCGGTGCTGCCTCGACCCAGTCGCGCCGCCGCGTCGTGAACCTGCTCGAACCCATGCTCAACACACTGGGCGTACCGTTCTGGTCGCTCGATAGCGACGATGACTTGTCGTTGGTAGAACAGGCGCTGGATGCCGCCGATAGCCGTCGAGGGCCTGCGGCGTTGATCGTGAACCGCCCGCTTGCCTGGAGCCGGGAGGTCGCGCAATGAGGATCGCAGAAGCTTGCCGGTCGATCGCCCGGGCCGCCGACGGACGTGTGATCGTTGCGACGATGAGCGCCATGCACGGAATGGATCAGCTCGGCTTGACGGAGCGGCGATTGAGTTCGGTTCCGCTGATGGGAGGTGCGGCATCCCTCGGCTTGGGGCTTGCACTGGCACGACCCGACGTCGGTGTGATTGTCGTCGATGGCGACGCCAGTCTGCTCATGCAACTCGGCGTGCTGGTCACCGTCGCGGAGAACGGTCCGTCCGGCTTCGTTCACGTGGTGATCGAAAATGGCGTGCAGTTTGCCGGCGCGTGCGCTCTGGCAGTACCTGGTGCCGGGACAGTGGATTTCACGGCTGCGGCACTGGCCGCCGGCTACAGGCAGGCGTACCGGTTCAAGGATGCCTCGGCTTTCGAGGCGGCGCTACCAGGCTTGCTCGACAAGCCCGGTCCGACTTTCATCACCCTGGAAGTCGATCCCGAGCCGTCGCGCTACGGCCCCGATGCGCCGCTCCCGGAGATTCCCGACCGGCAATTCGAGCGCATGTGCGTGGAAGCGGAACGACTGAGCGTCTGGTACGCGAATCATCGAAATGGGATCATCGCATGACTCAAGCAGAATACTTCGACTATGTAGTCGTGGGCGCTGGATCGTCCGGCGCCGCACTGGCCACGAGACTCGCTGAACGTAGCAAGGGCAGCGTGCTGCTGCTGGAGGCGGGCGCCAGTCGCGAGAACGACTTCTGGGTGCGCGTGCCCATTGGTGTCGCGAAGTTGCTGCACGACGAGGCTTACGTCTGGAAGTTCTTCACGGAGCCGCAAATGCAGCTTGCGGGGCAGAAGATCTACTGGCCGCGAGGGCGCATGCCCGGAGGATCGAGCTCCGTCAACGGCATGATCTACGTGCGCGGCGAGCCGGCGGAGTTTGATCATTGGGCAAGCCTCGGCAACGCCGGCTGGGACTACGCGTCGCTCTTGCCCTATTTCAAGCGACTGGAAAGCGCGATGCTGGGCGACGATTCGCAGCGCGGACGGCATGGCCCGATCTCCATTTCCTCCGTGCAAAACCTCGACCCCAACCCACTCTCCGATGCCTTTATCGAGGCTTGCGCAAGCGCCGGCATTCCGCGCGCGACCGACTACAACGGCGGCGAGTACGAAGGCGTTAGCTATCTTCAGCTTTCCGTCGGCCGAGGCCGACGTTGCAGTACGGCCATCGGCTATCTCCATGGCCGGCGGCATGCGAACCTCCGATTGGTCACGGAAGCGAACGCGTCGCGCGTGATCCTGGAGAATGGACGAGCCATGGGCGTCGAGTACAAGCATGAAGGACAGACTAAGCGCGCCATGGCGGCGCGGGAAGTCATTCTTTGCGCTGGCCCGGTAAAGTCGCCGCAACTGCTGGAACTCTCCGGCATCGGTAATGCCGACAAATTGAAGGATCTCGGCATCTCCGTACAACACGATCTCCCGGGGGTCGGAGAAAACCTGATCGATCACCTGCAATCGCGCATCACGTTCGCCTGCGCACGTGCGATCACGCTCAACGAAATCATGGCGAGTTCAATGCGGCGAAGGTGGATGGGGTTCAAATACATGCTGACGCGACGAGGCGTGATGTCCACACCAGCCAACAGTGTCCATGCGCTGGCGCGCACCTGTCCCGATCAGACCAGGCCGAGCGTCAAAATTCAGATTTCCCATGTCACCGGGGCCGACCGGTATGCCAAGGGCAATGGCCTCGACATGTTTCCCGGGTTCGGCGTGGGCTTCTTTCAACTCCGTCCGGAATCACGGGGCCGCATTCACATCCGGAGCAGAAATCCCGAAGACGCACCTGTGATCGAGCCGCGCTACCTGACCGCGGAAGCCGACAGGATCACTATCCTCGAAGGCCTGCGCCTTGCGCGAGCCGTGTCGCGGCAGCCGCACTTGGCTAGCCTGATCGTGCGCGAGACCCGACCGGGCCCTGACCTTCAGGACGATGCAGGCCTGCTCGACTACATCAAGACTTCCGGGCAGACGAGCTGGCACCCGATCGGCACATGCAAAATGGGGATCGACGACATGGCAGTCGTCGATCCCCAACTTCGTGTGCGTGGTGTGACAGGGCTTCGTGTGGCCGATTCGTCGATCATGCCAACCATGTGCTCGTCCAACACAAACGCTGCGTCGATCATGATCGGAGAGAAAGCAGCGGATCTGATTCTTTCGCAACACGAACTATCGGGGTACGGAGTAATGCTCCCGAGCTGAAGGTTGGCTGCATACAGCAGGCGCAGAGCAAGAAGTCCAGCGCCTGCTGTAGTCCGAGAGGGTTCTGCAAGGACCTGCGAGTACGATCGATTCGTGGCCAGCGAATCGAGCCCGCGCTCGAGTTCCGTACGCTCTTGCGCCTTCGCCTCGACCGACGCCGTCTGATTGTGCGCGAAGATCAGGCCGTTCTTGACGGCGGGCAACTCCTGATGATCCACCAGCCACTGTTCGAAGAACGCCTTCGGCACGTGCTCGGTGATGCCGAAATCCGCCACCGCATGGCGCGAATGGCTACCGGCAAGGGTGTCATGCGGGCATCCATCTCGATCAACCCGCCCGATTGCAGCGCGAGCGCGTTGAACAGCGTCTGGATGTCCGTGTAGATCTCGTTGGCAGTGGCCGTCAACGCGCCATTGGTGACCCACGGTCCTGACGCATTGGCGTTGAACACGTTCGCGCCGGGCGTGAGCGACGGCGACAAGCGTGGGTCGTTGAGCAAGCCGTAGTTCTGCAAGCCCGCGATCCCAAAGAAGTAGCTGTTGTTCTGGAACTTGCCGAGCACGATCGCCGAGGCGATGTTCACCCGCGCCACAAAGTCGATCCTTTTTCTTTATCTTGAACGCAGGGCGGCCGCATGCGCTCTTTCCGTTCGCACTACCCGATGAGGGTGGCCACACGAAAACGCCAATCTGACTTACTAAGCAAGCGCTCGTCTTCGATGCCGGAAGACGACCGAGCGACATGCGTCAGAGACAACGGAGACAAAACGTGGGTGTGCTCAGTGGAATTCGCGTCCTCGAATTCGAGGCGATCGGCCCCGCTCCATTCGCGGTGATGATGCTCGCGGATATGGGCGCGGACGTCCTGCGCATCGACCGGCCTGTCGAACCGGACGACCTCGGCCCGAAACGGGCGGGCAAGCATGTCAACGTGGTCGGGCGCGGCCGGCGCTCCGTGACGCTCGACCTCAAGGAGCCGCAGGCCTGCGAGGCCGCGCTCAAGCTGATCTCGCGCGCGGATGTGTTGATCGAAGGCTTCCGTCCCGGAACCATGGAGCGTCTCGGTCTCGGGCCGCAACAGGCGCTCGCGTGCAATCCGCGACTGGTCTACGGCCGCATGACCGGCTGGGGGCAGACCGGTCCGCTCGCGGCGCGCGCGGGCCACGATCTGAACTACATCGCGCTCTCGGGCGTGCTTTCCGGCATCGGCCGCGATGCGCAAGGCGCGCCGACGCCGCCGCTGAATCTCGTCGGCGACTACGGCGGCGGCGGGATGTTGCTGGCGCTCGGCGTGGTGGCCGCATTGCTGAACGTGCAGCGCGGCGGCGAAGGCCAGGTTGTGGATGCCGCAATGATCGACGGTGCGGCGCAACTCGGCTCGGTAGTCTGGGGAATGCTCGCGTCGGGACTCTGGCGCGAAGAGCGCGCCAGCAACCTGCTCGACGGCGGAACACCCTGGTACGACAGCTACCGCACGCGCGACGGCGGCTACATGGCGGTGGGCGCCGTCGAGGCGCGCTTCTATGCTCAGTTGCTGGACAAGCTCGGCCTCGCCGGAGAAGACCTGCCGAAGCAGCATGATCGACATGGCTGGCCGGTCTTGCGCGAACGTTTCGAAGCGGTGTTCCTGACTCGCACGCGCGACGAATGGTGCGCCGTGTTCGAAGGCAGCGACGCCTGTGTCGCCCCGGTCCTGAGCTTTTCGGAGGCGCCGCGTCATCCGCAACATCGGGCGCGCGGCAGCTTCGTCGAGTCGGGCGGCGCGATGCAGCCGGCGCCCGCACCGCGCTTTTCCGTGACGCCTTCGAAACTCTCCGCCCCCGCGCCCGCACGCGGCGAAGGCGGTCGCGATGCGCTGCGCGCCTGGGGCTTCGACGAAGCCGCCGTGGCCCGGCTGCGCGAGAAAGGGTTGGGTTGCGCCGTCTGAATCCCGTTTGAAACTCCTTTAAACCGTGAACGCGCGGCCAGCGCGATGGACCGTCACGCTTGTCCGATTCGGGGAAGACGTGTGCCGCACTCCGTTACGGGGCGCCTTAATATCCCGGCTTGTCCGATTTCCGGCCACGATTTGTCGCATCAAGTGAGCCGATGCAAGCGAACGGCGACAGCCAGAACGTTCTGGCAGACCGTGTGTACTCAAGGTGAGGATGCTCGCGAGCCGCAAGAGACTCATGCCGATTCGCTCAGATGCCGTTCGAGCCAGAAGACGAACACCGATGCGAGCGGCGAATCCGCGCGTTCCGGCGGCCGCACGATGTGGTACGGATGCCGCGACGGCACGGTAGCCTTGAACGGCCGCACCAGCGTGCCCTCGACGAGATCGTCGCGCACGGAGATGCTGTCGCCGAGTGCGACACCCTGACCGTGCAGGGCGGCCTCGACCGCGATATGCGCATTGCCGATCTCCAGAATGCGCATGCGTTCGGGATGTTCCACCTTGGCTTCCATGAGCCAGCGCATCCACGAACCGGCATGCTCGCAGAACAGCGCATAGTGGCGCAGGTCGTCGGGCGTGCGGATCGCCTTCGGGCCGTTCATCAACGCGGGACTCACCACCGGATACAGCGACGGATGCTCGATCAGCGTGACCGAGCGGTCTTTCCAGTGCGCATCGCCGTAGCGGATGCAGACATCCACGTCAGCCGAATAGACTTCCTTGTCGTCGTTCGACGGAATCAACTTCAGCTTGATCGACGGATAGCGATGCAGAAAGTCGCCGATATGCCGCGCGAGCCAGCGCGAGGTGAACGAGAGCGGCGCCGACACGACGAGATCGCCCGCGACGACGGTCTCGCCCACCTTCGCGACCGCCGTGGCGATCATCTCGAACGCGCCGCGCACCGAGGGCAGCAGGGCTTCGCCCGCCGGCGTGAGCTTGAGCCGTGCCCGCGAGCGAATGAACAGGTCGACGCCGAGCGATTCCTCCAGCACGCGCACCTGATGGCTGACCGCGCTCGCCGTGACGTTCAGTTCCTCGGCGGCCTTGGCGACGGTGGCATGGCGCGCGGTCGCCTCGAAAGCGCGCAGGGGATTGAGCGGCGGCAGGCGGCTACGCATGATCGTTCGACAGTCTCACGGTCGAGATGCTGAGAAAAATTTCATTAAAGCAGGTTCAAAATCTCGCTACAAACAAAAAAATTGTAGGCCTATGCTCGTCGTGAACTCAACGTGACGAGGACGAGGCATGAAGGTGACGGAAGGGACCGAACGGCTGTGGGGCGGACGTTTCAGATCGGCGCCCGCGGCCGAGCTCAAGGCGCTGTCGCGCTCCGAGGAAAGCTTTTTCAGGCTCGCGCCGTATGACCTGGCCGGCTCGAAGGCGCATGCCCGCGAGCTGCAGCGGGCGGGCATATTGAACGCAGACGAACTGCGAGACCTGCTGAAGGAAATGGAGCAGGTGCGCGCCGAATTCTTCGAAGGGCGGCTTGCGCCGTCGCCGCACGACGAGGACGTGCACACGTTCCTCGAGCGCGTGCTGACCGAACGGCTCGGCGCGGCGGGCGCGAAGCTGCGCGCCGGACGCTCGCGCAACGACCAGGCCGCCAACGACCTGCGCCTGTTCCTGCGCGACAAGGCGCGCAGGATCGCTCGCGACGTGATCGCGCTGCAGGATGCGCTCGTCGCTCAGGCGCAGGTGCATCTGCGCAGCTACAGCACGGGCTTCACGCATCTGCAGCCGGCGCAGCCCGTCGTGTTCGCGCATCAGTTGCTGGCGCATGCGCAGGCGTTCTATCGCGATGTCGATCGCCTGATCGACTGGGACCGGCGCAGCGCGCGTTCGCCGCTCGGCGCGGCGGCGCTCGCGGGCTCGGCCATCTGCGTGAATCCGGCGCTCTCCGCAAGCGAGCTCGGCTACGACGGACCCTGCGAGAACTCCATCGATGCCGTCGCGGCGCGCGATCACGTCGCCGAATTCCTGTTCGTCGCGAGCATGCTGGCGGTGGACTTGTCGCGTCTCTCGGAGGAAGTGATTCTCTGGACCTCGTTCCAGTTCCGCTGGGTCGAGCTCGACGACGGCTACGCGACCGGCAGCTCGATCATGCCGCAGAAGAAGAATCCGGACATCGCGGAACTGACGCGCGGCAAGGCGGGGCGTCTGATCGGCAATCTGAGCGGCTTGCTCGCGACGCTCAAGTCGCTGCCGCTCGCGTACAACCGCGATCTCGCCGAAGACAAGAACGCCGCGTTCGACGGCATCGACACGCTCGCGCTCACGCTGCCCGCGATGGCCGGCATGATCCGCACGATGCGCGTGAACGTCGACGAATTGCGCAGGCAGGCGCCGCTCGGCTTCACGCTCGCGACCGAAGTGGCCGACTGGCTCGCGCTCGAAGGCATTCCGTTCAGCGAGGCGCACGAGATCACCGGCGCACTGGTGCGGGTGTGCGAGGAACGCGGCATCGAGTTGTCCGACGTAACGGCCGACATGCTCGCGGCGGTCGATCCGCGCCTTCATGCGGACGTGCTCGATCGTCTCACGCTCGAAGCCGCCGTCGATGCACGCAGTGGTTTCGGCGGCACGGCGCCGGCGCGCGTCGTCGAGCAGATCGATCGCCTGAAGCTGGCGCTCGCGCGGCAGAGCGAATGGGCCAACGAATACGGAGGTCCGACATGTTGAGCGCAGCGGAGCAGACGCAGCATTCGATGACGGCGGAGCCGCCGCCGGCGCTCGAGCGCGTGCGTCGCAGATATTGGGGCCGCTATGTGGCGTCGGCGGCGATCGTCGTCGTGATCGGATATATCGTCGCGGCGTTCGCGCGCGGTCAGATCGAATGGCAGACGGTCGGGCGCTTTCTCACCGCGCGCACGATCCTGACGGGCCTCGTCAACACCATCGTCATGACGATTCTCGCAATGGCATTGGGCATCGCGCTGGGCGTCGTCACGGCGGTGATGCGGCTTTCCAGCAATCCGGTGCTGAGCTCCATCGCGCAAGGCTATGTATGGCTCTTTCGCGGCACGCCGGTCATCCTGCAACTGCTCCTGTGGTTCAACCTCGCACTCGTGTTTCCGACCATCGGCATTCCGGGCGTGTTCGCGCTGCGCACGGTCGATGTGATGACGCCGTTTCTCGCGGCGCTGCTCGGGCTGGGCATCAATCAGGGTGCATATACGTCGGAGGTGGTGCGCGCGGGGCTGCTGTCCGTCGATACCGGGCAATACGAAGCGGCGAAGTCGATCGGCATGCCGCGCCTTCAGGCACTCCGTCGCGTCATTCTTCCGCAGGCGATGCGCGTGATCGTGCCGCCGATCGGCAATGAGCTCGTCGGCATGGTCAAGCTCACGTCGCTCGCGAGCGTGATCCAGTACGCGGAGATGCTGCACAACGCGCAGAACATCTACTACGCGAACGGACGCGTGATCGAGCTGCTGATAGTAGGGGCGATCTGGTATCTCGTCGTGGTCACGGTGCTTTCGTTTCTGCAGACGCGCGTCGAGCGGCGCTATGCGCGCGGCGCGGGCCGGGCGTCGAGCCGTCAGTGAGGAGACACGCATGAATCCAATCGTACGCGCATCGGATGTGCGCAAATCGTTCGGCGAGTTCCAGGCGTTGAAGGGCATCACGCTCGATGTCGCCGAGGGCGAAGTGCTGTGCATCATCGGGCCTTCGGGCTCGGGCAAGAGCACGTTCCTGCGCTGCATCAACCAGCTCGAAACGATCAGCGAAGGATCGCTCTGGGTAAAGGGCGAATTGCTCGGCTATCGGCAGTCGGGCAACAGGCTTCATGAACTCTCGGAGAAGGAGATCGCGCGGCAGCGTCTCGCGACCGCGATGGTCTTCCAGCGCTTCAATCTCTTCCCGCACATGACGGCGCTGGAGAACGTGATCGAAGGCCCGGTGCATGTGCTGAAGCGGCCGCGCGGGGAAGCCGTGAAGGAAGCGCGCGCGCTGCTCGAACGCGTGGGGCTCGGCCACAAGTGCGATGCGTTTCCCGTTGAGCTCTCGGGCGGCCAGCAGCAGCGGGTGGCCATCGCACGTGCGCTCGCGATGCATCCGCAACTGCTGCTGTTCGATGAACCCACGTCCGCGCTCGATCCCGAACTGGTCGGTGAAGTGCTCGCCGTCATGCGCGGTCTCGCCCGAAGCGGCATGACCATGATCATCGTCACCCACGAACTGGGCTTCGCGCGCGAAGTCGCGAATCGCGTCGTATTCATGGATCAGGGGCAAATCGTCGAGGCCGGACCGCCGGAGCAGCTCTTGTCCGAACCGCGCCATGCCCGCACGCGCGATTTCATTTCCGCGGTGCTGGCTTGAGAACGTCCGAAGGTCATTCAATCAATCGATTCCAAAGCGAGCGTTTCATGAAAGCCACTCTTCGTTTGCAAAGTCTCTGTGCATTGTTGTGCGCCGCCGCCTTGCTGCATGTCGATGCGGCCAGCGCGCAAGCGTCCACGCCGGGGAAGAAGGAAATCGTCGCCGCGGTGGTGCCGAACTATCCGCCGTTCGAGTTCAAGGACCCGGAAACCGACAAGCTGACCGGCTTCGACATCGATCTCGGCGAAGCGCTCGCCGCGAAAATGGGTGTGAAGATGGTATGGCAGGAGACGAGCTTCGATCAGATGCTGAGCGCGCTCGCGACCCGGCGCGTCGATATCATCTTGTCGGGCATGACGGATATTCCCGAGCGGCGCGCATCGGTGAACTTTCTCGACTATCTGAAGAGCGGTCCGCAGTTCTATGCGCTGAAAACGCGCGCGGGCGATTTCCCCAACATGGATATGTTGTGCGGCAAGACGATCGGTTCGAGCCGGCGCACGTCGTTTCCGACGAACATCAAGGCGTGGAGCGACGAACATTGCGTGAAGACGGGCAAGAAGCCGATCGCGGTGGTCGGCACCGATGGTTCGTCGGATGCGCGCATGCAACTGCGACAGGGACGGCTCGACGCAGCGGTGCAGGGCGGCGAGACCATGCCGTACCAGAACAAGATCGATCAGAACGCCTATGTGACGATAGGCGCGCCGTTCATGTCGCAATACATGGGCGTCGGCATGGCGAAGGACAACACGGCCGTCAACGACGCCGTCACGAAGGCCTTCGATCAACTGATCGCAGACGGCACCTATCAGAAGATTCTCGCCAAATGGGGCTTGCAGGAACAAGGCGTTCAAAAGGCGCTGATCAATGCAAGCAACTGATACACGATCCGCGAGGCCGCGCTGGCCCGATGGCGAGCGCTCGTGCATCGCGCTCGCGTTCGATCTCGACGGCCCGACCGGCAGCGCCATGCTCGACGGCTCGATCTGGCGCAATCCCGCGTACTTTACGCTGGGCGCCTATGGGCCGTGGCGCGCGCTCGGCAGGATTCTCGATGTGCTCGGCGAGCGCGGCGTGCGCGCGACGTTCTTCATACCCGCGTGGGTGCTGGAGAACTGGCCGTCGCAATGCCGCGAGATCGTGCGCGGCGGTCATGAAGTCGCGTATCACGGCTACCGGCACGAAGCGTTCTGGACGCTCGCGCCGGAGCGCCAGCGCGAGGTCATGGAGATATCGAAACAACGGTTCGAGCGTCATCTCGGCGTGCGTCCGGTCGGCTTTCGCACGCCATCGGGCGACTGGACTGCCGAGACCGCCGGCATTCTCGCGGAGTTCGGCGTGCGCTATTCGAGTTCGATGCGCGGCGACGATCGTCCCTATGTGCTCGATGCGAAGAGCGGCCTGATCGAGATTCCCGCGCGCTGGGAGCTGGACGATTACGCGTCGCTTGCTTATCAGCGCAGGCCGGACTTTCCGGCGGGCCTCGATCGCATCGCGAGCTACGAGACGACGCTCGACAACTGGCGGCGCGAGTTCGACGGCTCGCACGAAGAGGGGCTTTGCATGACTACGCTGTTTCATCCGAAGGTGTCGGGCAAGCCCGGGCGCATCGCGCTCATCGAGGGCTTGATCGATCACATGCTCGCGGCGGGCGACGCATGGTTCGCGACCGGCAGCGAAGTCGCCGACTGGTGGCGGTCGAGCGGACAGGCAAGCGATCAGGCAGGCACATGACGAACGATGCGAAATGGCCGGGCGGCGCCCGCGCGGCCGTGATTCTCACCGTCGATTTCAACGACGATCTCGGCATTCGCACGCGGACGCCGGCTATCGAGAGCCGCGAGAAATCGCTGTCCGTGTGGCGGTATGGCGCGAAGCGCGGCGTGCATCGTCTGCTCGAAACACTCGCCGAATACGATGTGCCTTCGAGCTGGTTCGTGCCCGGACAGGTCGTGCGCACGCATCGCGATCTCGTCGAGCGGATCGACGCGGCGGGCCACGAAATCGGCATCAGCGGCGATGCCTGCGAGGACTTCGATGCGCTCGATCTCGCGCAGCAGAAGCATGCGTTCGACAGCGGCCATGCCGCGCTCACCGCGGCCCTGGGCCGCGCGCCCGTGGGCTTTCGTCCGTTCATCGGCAACTGGGCGCCGGGCTTCGCCGCGCATTTGCACGCGCGCGGCATCGCATGGACTTCGACGTGGCATGGCGACGACCTGCCTTACTACCATCGCGATGCGCCGCTGATCGAATTGCCGTTGCACGCGGAGCTCGAAGACGAGCCTTACTTTGCGTTCAATCTCGCGCCGCCGGTGCCGGTCGGCCAGTCGCGCATTGCGTCGTATCGCGAAGTGCTCGGCAACTGGACGCGCGACTTCGAGGCGTTTCATCGCTTCGGCCTGTGCTTCGTGATGCGGCTGCATCCGGAGATCATCGGGACGGCGGGGCGCATCGGCGTTCTGCGGACCTTGCTCGCGACGATGCGCGCACGCGGCGATGTCTGGTTCGCGACCGGCGCGCAGGCTGCGTCGTGGTGGCGCGAGCGATGCAATGCCAACGAATCGGGACATCCGGTCGAGATTTTCGAGCGTCACAGGAACACCGTCTTATGAACAAGCGAGAGCACTTTCTATCGGACCGGCTCGCGAACTTCATCGCGGATTCGTCGTTCGACGATCTGCCGCATGAGGTCGTCGAGAAAGCGAAACGGCATCTGCTCGATACGCTCGGCGCGGCGCTCGCGGGCGCGCGCACGGAGCCGGCGCGCGCCGCGCGCTCGGCGATGGATTCGACGGGCGACGACATCGTATGGGGCACGTCGCGACGCGCGCATGCACGCGATGCCGCGTTCATCAACGGCGTCGCGGCGCATGCGCTCGAACTCGACGATTCCGGCGGCTGCGATCACTCGGGCGCGGTCGTCGTGCCGGCGGTTTTCGCCGCGCTCGGCCGTGTCGGGCGCCCCGTTTCCGGTCGGGCGTTGCTGCATGCGATCGTGCTCGGCTATGACACCGCGCGGCGCGTGCTCGAAGCGTGCGGCGGCTATTCGGCGCACAATGCGCGCGGCTGGCATTCGACGATGACCTGTGGCGTGTTCGGCGCTGCCGCCGCCAGTGCGCGCGTGCTCGGTCTCGATGCGCGCGGCATCGGCGCGGCGCTCGGGCATGCGGCAAGCTTCGCGGGAGGACTCTGGGGTTTCATTCACGACGGGTCGCAGACCAAGCGCCTGCATTCCGGACGCGCGGCGGAAGGCGGCCTCACGGCCGCGTTGCTCGCGGCGCAGGGGCTGAGCGGCGCGACCCGCGTTTTCGAGGACGTGTGGGGCGGCTTCCTGCGCACGTTCGCGCCCGATTCGGGGAATCCCGAAGCGCTCGTCGCGGAGCTCGGCGCGAACTGGAAGATCATGCGCTGCTCGATCAAGCCGCATGCATGCTGCCGCAGCATTCATTCGGCGCTGGATGCGCTCATCGAACTGACGAGCGGCGGCCCCGTCGCGCATGTGCGCGTGAGGCTCAGCGAATTCGTTCACGGGATGTGCGGCGGCCGCGAGCCGGTCAATCTGGCATCGGCGCAAATGAGCATGCCCTACGCGCTCGCCGCCGCGGTCGTGTTCGGCAATGCGGGCATCGACGCGTTCGTCGGACGCGCGCGCGGGGACGAGCGCGTCGCGTCGATGATGCATCGGATCGTCCTCGAACCGGATGCATCGCTCGCCGATCTCGACGAACCCGAAGTCACCGTCACGTACGCCGACGGCACGGTGCGCTCGCTGCAGGCGACGATCCCGCTGGGCGACCCGCGCCGTCCGCTCGACGATCCGCAACTGCTGACGAAGTACCGGAGCCTCGCGGCCGATGTGATCGGCAACGACGCAGCCGATTTGCTGGCACATGCCGTGTTGAACGTCGAAGCATGCGCGGACGCGAACATGCTCGAACGCCTGCTCGTGGGACGCACCGGGTCGTACGAGATCGAGATCAGCTAGCGGGCACGAGGACGCCGGGCGTCGATCAAAGCACCTTGCCGGGATTCAGGATGCGATGTGGATCGAGCGCCGTCTTGAGCAGTCGCATCACGGCAATTTCGGCGTCGCTGCGTGTGCAGGCGAGGTATGGCCGCTTCAGCACGCCGATGCCGTGCTCGGCCGAGATCGATCCGTCCATGTCCTGAACGACTGTGTAGACGGTGCGGTCGAGTTCGTCCGCGAGTGCGTCGTCGAGCTCGGCGAGCGACACGCCGATATGCACGTTGCCGTCGCCGATATGCCCGAAAAAAAGGCACACGATGTCCGGCCAGCGCGAGCGCAGCGCCGCTTCGCAACGCTCGGCGAACGCGCCGAGCTCGCCGGTCGGCAGGCTCACGTCGAAGTTCATCAGATGCGGCAACTCGTCGATTGCAAGGCCTTCGCGCAGCGTCCACATGTCGCGGGCCTGCCGCTCTGAAGTCGCGAGCGCGGCATCGTCGACGAGCCCCGCTTCGAAGCAGTCGGCGAGACACGTTTCGAGCGTCTGCGCCGCATCGCCGCCCGGCGTGCTGGTCGCGCATTCGATCAGCACCGCGAATCCGTCCTCGCCCGCGAAGGGTGCCGCGACGCCCGGCGTGTGACGGCTGACGTATCGATAGAACGACGGCCACATCGCCTCGAAGCTGACGACCTCCGCTACGGCGCGCATCCGGTCCCACAGACGCAGCACCGCGTCGTAGTCGGCGACGCGGCACATCGCGGTCGCCGGCGCGGCGAGCTTCGGGCGAAGTCGCAGCACCGCGCGCGTGATGATCCCGAGCGTGCCCTCGCTGCCGATGAAGAGTTGCTTCAGGTCATAGCCGGCATTGTTCTTCAGCATGCGGTTCATCGACGACAAGACCGTGCCGTCCGCAAGCACCGCTTCGAGGCCGAGCACCTGCTCGCGCATCACCCCGTAACGAATCGCGCGCGTGCCGCCCGCGTTCGTCGCGATCGTTCCGCCGATCTGGCACGAGCCGCGCGCGCCGAGATCCACGCCGAAAGTGAATCCGGCCGCGTCCGCCGCTTCCTGCACCGTCTGCAACGGAGTGCCGGCCCGCACGGTGATCGTCGCCGCCGCCGCATCGAGCGACTCGATGCCCGCGAACCGTTCCATCGACAACACGATTTCGCCGCCGAGCGCGACCGCGCCTCGCGCGAGCCCGGTCAGCCCGCCCTGCGGCACGACCGGCTGCCGGAGCCGCGCGCACAACGCAAGGGTTCGCGATACGTCGTCGACGCTGCGCGGCCTCACGAGCGCGCGCGGACGCATACCGGGGGCCTCGTTGTACGCGGTGAAGTAGCGCGGATCGATATCCGCTGAGCGCGTGACGAGATCCGCCCCGAGTTCCGCGACGAGCGCGGACTCGATCGCAATCGAGTTCGTTGGCTCGCCGTCCTGTTTGCCGCCGGCGGCGGCGAAGTCGTGGGTCTGCATCAGTTCATTCGGAAGAGACGTTGATGTTGCCGGATTCGGGCGCTCGAGACCGGCACAACACGTCATGCGAGGCGTGACGTGTCCGATCTGCGCCGCGTCATCTTGCGGCGCTGCGGGCATGGTACAACGGCCTCTCGTTCTCGTCGGCAATCGTCATCTCGTAGGCGGTCTTGACACGCTGCTCCCCGGACAGGTCGCCATAGCGTTGCCAGAAGCCGCGTCCTTTCGACTTCGCGACATACATCGCAGTGTCCGCATGGAGAAGCAGGTCGCGCCCGGAGACGCCGTCTTGCGGAAACTCGCTGATACCGACACTTGCGCCGACAGCCACCTGTCTCCCTTCCACGGGAAGTTCGCTATCGAGCGCTTGCACGATCTTCGCGGCGAGATCCGTCGCCGAGTCGGAGGAGTACGCACCTTCCACCAGAACGACAAATTCGTCGCCGCCCAGTCTCGCCACGGTGTGTCCCCGCGATATCACTTGTTGCAGGCGATGCGCCACGGCCACGAGCACGGTGTCGCCGAACGAATGACCGAACTGGTCGTTGATCTGCTTGAACCGGTCCAGATCGACGAACAGCACGGCGAGTCGCTCGCCGTTTGCCGTCGCGTCCTGCACTGCCGCGTCGAGCCTCTGCATGAACATCATGCGGTTCGGCAGGCTCGTGAGCACATCGTGATTGGCCAGATACGCGAGCTGATGCTGCTTGTCGTGTAGCGCATCCACCTGGGACCTGATTTCGCGCCGCATGCGGTCGAAGCAGCGCGCGAGCATGCCGATCTCGTCGGTGCGTTTGAGCGGCAATGCTTCAGTCGCGGTTTCGGCAAAAAAATGCGTGGCCGCGTGGGTCAGTATCTGCAGCGGCCTCGTCAGCGCGCGCGCGAACAGGATGGCGAGCAGGAGCGCCGTCACGCTCGAAAACAGCACCATTCGGACGATCTGATCGCCGAGCAGACTCGCACCGGCCAGCACGCCCGAGAGCGGCTTGCCAAGTCCGAGCACGATGAAGCGATTGCCCGCGGACGTGCCGAACGGCCGCTTCACGAACGCGAGCACCGCGTTGAGCGCCTGCTCCGGGTTGGCGAGCCCGTTGATCAGCACGCTGTTTTGCGCGCGATCGAAGAGCGGCTTCGTCGCGGCGAAGCTGTCCTGCATGAACACGCGGCGTCCTTTATCGAAGCCGAACGCCTGCGAGGCATCGGGATGAACGAGGAAGTCGCCCCATTCGTTGGCGAGATACACCTCATAGTCGGGAGGCAAATCGGTCCGCAGCAGCTTGAGCAGGACGGCGAGATCCACGTCGAGCACCACGACGCCTACGACGACGCCCGCGGGCGTGGCGACCGGGGCGGCGAGGTGCAGGACGGGCTTGCCTTCGGCGTAGTGCGCGCCGCGTTCGCGATTGATGGTGATCGGCCCGATATACACGTGGCCGGGCGCCAGCGCCAGCGTGTCGAACACGTATGCGAACTGGCCTTTTTCCTGCAGGTTTGCGCCTTGAACTTCGACGATGCCGGATCCGTCGCGATCGAAGCGGATTCTTTCCAGCCCGAATTGGTCGCGCGAAATGAGCCGTGCCTGCAGGTAGCCGGGATGATGGAGCATGAAGCTCGAGAAGACTTGCGCGAGACGCGCCCGGTCCGTCTTTGCCTTTACGTCGTCCGACGATTGCGCAACGAGCGCCGAGGACGGCATGCTCGCGAGCACGAGCGCGTCGGCGGCCATGTCGTCGATGGCGACCGAGAAGCGGCGGCCGAGCAACTCGGTCGCAGTGAGAAGATTGCGCCCCGCCTCGCCGACCAGCATGGCGCGGTTGGCGCGATACGCGTAGAAGCCGGTCGATCCCGACGCCAGCACGCCAATGAAGGCAAGCAGCAACGACAGCTTGAACATCAGTCCGGGCCGCATCATGGGAAGCGCTCCGGCCGGTCGCCGGACACGATCCGGCTCCATAGCGACTCGCGCTCCTCGATGTTTTCCACAGGCTGTATCCAGATGAGATGAGCGCTGTCGTTGCTGTAGTCGGACGGCGGGAACAACGTGTTCGCAAGACCCTGTCGCTGCGTGAGCAGGGCGCTCACGTCAGGTTCGAGCATGTAGTTGATCCAAGCGAGCGCGAGCGGCCGGTTCGTGGCCGTTCGGGTTACGGCCCAGCAGTCGAGCCAGGCAAGCGCACCCTCCTCGGGGATGACATAGCCCACATCCGCACCGGCCTTGCGCAACTGCGCGAGCTGCTGGGTGCCGTAGTTGCCGAACATGAGCGCGGCTTTGTGCTGAATGAAGGATGCCGTCGCTTCCTCGGGCAGCGTGTAATAAGTGAGCAGGTTACGCCGCAAATCGACCAGCTTTCGCGCGATCTCGCGCATCTGCGCGTCGGTGAGCCGGAACGGATGAGGGTAGCCGAGCGCCAGCGCCGCGAACGAAAAGTTATGCTGCGCGCTGTTGAAGTCGAGCACCTTGCCCTGATAGCGCGGATTCCAGAGCTCCTTCATGGAGCGCGGTGCAACGGGAATTTGCTTGCGATCGTAGATCAGTCCCATCGACGAATACGTGAAAGGGATCGCGTAGGCTTTACCGTTCCCGGTCAGCCCGTTGATCGACGAAAGCGCGCGAAACTGCGGCAGTTGATGTTGCGTGTTGGGCAGCTTGCCCAGATCGAGCGGAGTGAGCAGGTTTTCCTGCGCATAGCGGTGTATTTCCGCGGTGTTGGCGGCCAGTACGTCGAACGGTGGCTTTCCGCTTGCGTGCATCTTGTCCCACAGCGCTTCGTCGGAGTCCACGAGGGTCACTTCGACGCGTGCTTCGAAGCGAACTTCGAAAGCCTTTACGACATCGTTGTCCGCATAACCCGGCCATGCGAGCACGCGCAGCACGTTTTCCTGGGCGAACGCCGGCACGCTGCACAATGTCAGTGCAAAGCAAACGAGCGCGGCGCCCGGAGCGCCGCAGGAGAAATAGACGCGCCGAAATACGCGCCTTGCAATCGCGCGTGTCCAGGGCCGCCGGATGATTCTCCGGCTAGGCGGTGAAGGAGCAAGGCTCATTTGTCCGTTCTTCTGCCGTCGCATGTAAAGACAACACAATTACGATTTTCGTGTGGCTGTGCCTCGACCGATGATCTGATGCGCCGCGTTTATAGCATCACAGCCGGCTCGATTCGACGGAGCCGAGCGAGAGCGGCGTGCGAAATCCTGAAGCAGCTCCATTGCGTTATCGGTTTTGTCCGGGAGATCTTTAGCCGCGCCGGATTGTTCGACGCCGCAATGCGCGCAAACCCGCCATCGGCAGACGGATGCCGGGTTTTCGAGTGCGGCTACTACGCGTCGTCCCGATCCGCGCGGGTCCTCCCGCCGACTAGCCGCCACTCATTGCCGACCCGGCTCAGAACGTATATCCGACCGACAGGAACGTGACGATCGGGTCCAGTTTCAGCTTGGATTCGCTTCTGACTTGCCCGACGGCCGAGTTCGTCGTGAGCGTCGCGCGTGCCGACAGCCACATGTACGACACCGAGAAGGCCGCCGACCAGTGTTTGTCGAAGTTGTACGACAGCCCCGCGTTCACGACCGGCGCGAACGAATTGCTGATATGCACGCTCGTGGGACCCGTCAAGGCGGTGCCGGTCTGCGGCGAATAGAGGAAGGCGCCGTTCGCCATCTGCTGGCTCAGCTTGACATCCGAAAACCATACATATGACGCGCCCGCGCCGACATAAGGCCGGAACTTGCTCTGGGCATTGAGAAAGTAATACTTGAGCAACAGTGTCGGGCTCCATTCTCGCGCTGTACCGAGTTCGCCCAATGGCCCGAGCGTGCCTTCGCCGTTGAGATGGAATTTCGGCGGGACGCCGGTCACTGCTTCAACGGCGATGTGATCGGTGACGAAGTATTGCAACGTCAGTCCGAATGTATCGGCATCGCTCACGGATGCGCTCGCGCCTTGTTTCGTTACTGTTTGACCCAATGCGGTGACGTTGAACGGACCGCTCGATTCCTGCGGCGCGAAATGCATCCAGCCGGCACTGACCTGGAAATCGCCCGCCGATTGTGCGTGTGCGCCCGTTGCGCATGCCATGCCCAATGCCGAAAGGGCTGCGCAGGCGATATGTTTCAGCTTCATGTCTTCTCTTCTCGTTTCAGATATCAATCGGTGACAGGCGAGCGCATTCGCATCGCCCAGGGCGTGAAACCCCGAGGCGATGAGCGCACAACAACGCAAAGCGGTTAAACAGGTTTCGCTATAGACAGCAGTCGAGGCTTACCCTGAAATATTCGTAACTCATCTCGATGCTGCGCTTGACTGCATGCACCTCGTCGACACCGGGAGCGTTGCCGAGCAGTGTCGCCACGATCTCGAGCGCTTCCCAGGGATGCGCGTCGTCGTAGTGCGCGTGCAGACTGAGCCAGCGCATGGCCTTGCGGCGCATCGAGGTGGGAAAGCTGTTCGCGTAGGTATCGCTGCTGCAAACCAAAGTCGACCACTCGCCGGTGACGCCTTCGATGGCGAAGTTGGTGGCGGCAATGCTCGCGGCAAGCGGGTCGCTGCTACTGCTTTTCCAGCACCAGTGCGACAGTGCATAAGCGAGCGACGGGCCGTTGCCTTTCATCAGCGCGCGCTTGTTCACATCGTGCGCGGCTGCCCAGTCGACCCAGTAGTCCGCGTGGTTTTGCTCGACGCGAATATTGCGCGTCAAATAGCGCCGCGCCAGATCTTCGCCACGCGAATGGCCGTAGCGCACCTTCTGGAGATTCATCGCCATGTAGTGCGGAAACTGCTCGACGACCGGCCAGCCATTCACCAGAAACGCCTCGGCCTGACGCGGCGTCAACGCGGCCTCGCGCATCGCGGCAAAGATCGGATGGTCGACGATCTGCCGCTTGGCGTCGTTCGTCTCGGAGAGCACGTCGCCTAACCAGGCTGGGTAGCTGGCAATGTCCTTCAAATCGCCAACTCGCTGAAAAGTGGGATCCAACATCTCCTCCTACGTCACCTCAAGAAATTCAACGTTTTGCGCCCACAGCACGGGCCGGCCGACATGGAAGCCCTGGACGAAATCAACGCCCATTGCGCCGAGCGCCTGCAGAATCGCCTCACTCTCGACGTATTCCGCGATCGTCATGCGCTCCATGGAGTGGCCGATATCGTTGATCGCCGCCACCATGTCTCTGTTTACGGCATCTTTCAGCATGTCCTTGATGAATCCGCCGTCGATCTTGATGTAGTCGACGGGCAGATGCTTCAGATAGCCAAACGAGGACATGCCGGCGCCGAAGTCGTCGAGCGAGAATTTGCATCCGCGCATCTTGAGTTCGCGGATGAAGCGCGCAGCGGCCGCGAGGTTGGCGACTGCCGTGGTTTCCGTCACTTCGAAGCAAATCGACGCGGGATCGACGTTGCTGATCTCGAACTGGTCTGTCAGGAATTGCAGGAAGCGCTCGTCGCCGATCGAGGCGCCGGACAGGTTGATTGCGTATTGAATGCCTTCGGGATTTCCGGTCCTGGCGAGCGTCGCGAACACCGCGCGCACCACCCAGCGGTCGATGGCGGACATCAATCCATAACGCTCGGCGGCGGGCAGGAAATGATAGGGCGACACGATCTTGCCGCTGTCGCCGACCATGCGCAGGAGCACCTCCACGTGGCGGGGATGCTCGATGGTTTTATGCAGGTCAGCCGGCCTGGCGGGGCGGATTTCCTGACCGTATAGGCAGAACCGGTTGTTCGCCAGGGCGTCCTTGATGCGGCCACACCAGGACATCGCGCTAGCGTGACGCGTGAGCTCCTTGTCGCCGCGCACGGCGAGATGCACCCGGTCGCGACCCCGCTCCTTGGCGAGATAGCACGCGATATCGCCGAAGCGCATCGCGGTCTCCATGTCGAGGCCGCACAGATCGACTAAACCGATGCTTACGCTCGTCGAGAGCTTATGGGTCTCGCACGACCATTCGAACGACGCGACCTGCTGTCTCAGCCGCTCGGCAATTTGCATCGCAGCGCGTTCGTCGCAATCGAACATGAGTGCGGCGAATTCGTCGCCGCCCAAACGTGCTAGCGAGTCTTCTTCGCGCAGGCATTGCTTGATCAGCCTCGCCACTTCGCGAAGCATCGTATCGCCCGCCGCGTGGCCGTAGGTATCGTTGACGACCTTGAATTGATCGAGGTCGATCGTCATCAGCATGCAGGTGCGCTGCGTGCCGTCGACGCTCAATTGGGTATCGAGCGATGCGAACAGTCGGCGCTCGAACTCGGTTCGGTTGAGCAAGCCCGTGAGTCCGTCGTGCGATGCCTGCCATGAAAGTTCAGCGACATATTCGCGCTCGCGCATCATGTTCCGCAACAGCAGCACCACGCCCGTTATCGCGTCGGACGTATCGTGGACAACGGATGTTATTGCCTGCACGGAAGTTTCGAGACCGCCTGCGTTGGTCAGCACCAGATCAGTGCTCGCATCCCATGGCTGCTCGCCGCGCAGCGCCTGCTCGATCAGGTCGACGGGCTGGCGATCCCATTCGCGCGCGATGGAGACGAGCTCGGTCAATGGACGGTTCACGCAGCCGGCCGCGTCGCGGCAGAAGAGCCGTTCGGCCGCCGGGTTGATGAATTCGACGAGACCGGTCGGTCCGACGGAGATCACGGCCTCGCCGATCGAGCCGAGCGTGGCCTTTGCGCGCGCCTCGCTTCGTCTCAGTGCATGTTCGGACGCGATCCGGGCCGTAATGAAGCGCCGCGCGTACCACACCGACAAGGAAACCAGCAGGACCGCGACGACCACGTTGACGGCGAACAGGAGTAGCGCGGTCTTGCGGAATGCGACGCCGAGCACATCGGCGAAAGCGCGCGAGATGGGTGCAATCGCCGAATTGATGTTCCAGATTTCGTCTTTCAGGAACTCGACCTGGAGCCGGTCCGAAGGGCCGGCCTTTTTGGCGATGCGAAGTTCGTTCGCGGCAGTGACGAGTTGTTCGACGAGCGCATCGCCGCGCGTCCAATAGGTAACGGCTTGTTCAAAGTAGCTTGCGCGCCGGAAAGTCATGAAGACCCAAATGACCGAACTGACGTCGGCGGGATCGACGCCGCTCGCCAGCAGCGCCGTTCGCGCTGTGTCAGGGTCGGGACGGGCGCCGTCGAGGGCGAGGCGCGCGCGCTTCAGATTGAGCGGAAACGAGATCGCGCTTTCGTATTGGCGAAACGCTTCCTCCTCGCCGGTCTGCGCGTAGCGGATCAGGTAGAAGACTGCGTCCTTCTGCCCCTTCGACCATGTACTCTCACCGCCGATGTATGCACGCACCGAGGACATGATCGACAGGCTTGTCGCGACCAGTGCGAGCAACGACGCGACGACTGCCACGAACGGTCCCGTGGTCTTGAACAACTGTCGATTGGTCTTCGATGCCGCTGGCATATCGAGCCTTGCTTTGAATTTTTCAGTGACGTCGCGGCAACAGGTCGCCCATTCCGGCCGTGATCTCCGCAGACGATCCGAACAGCCGGTTTGCCGACGAAAAGATCAGTCGCTTCGTTCTATAACGGCGCGGGGGATATGAACTTGAGGATCTATTCGAAAGCTGAAAGACGGGCTGCGATGGTACCGCGAGGAATCTTGAAGTGAAGGGTTTGATTGGACGAATCGGGCCGACTGTTGTTTTCTCGCATGCGGAATTCTTTGCGAGGGCTGAGCGAGGTAGGCCGGTCAAGCTTGTTGAAGAACGAACGTTCGATTGCCAATCCGGATGGTCTGCAAAGCGCTCGCAACATCATTTCGGATGGCGAAATAAATCATCGACCCCTGACTCACGAACCGGGTGGGATGCGACGCCAGGTTACGACTACAGCGATGAAGAAAGCGACATAAGCGAGGGCGAACACCCAGGCCGGCAAGTCCAGATACAACAACGTACTTACCCAGTGCTGAATGAAACCTTGCGGACCAGGCTGCCCGACACGGAGATAACTTTCCAATACGGTCAGCGGGCATGGAAGATCGAGGACCGCGAGCGTCGCCACGATCCCGATAGCCACGACATGAGTCGTCCGGAAGACATGATTTCTCGCCCAGGAGCGTCTCGCGCCTGCGCCGATCCAGATAGCGATCAGGCCACCGACGATGAATAGCACGACCAGTGCGTGCAGCGCGAGAACGATATCGGCGGGCGAGGGCATTGGATGTCCGCTTGGTTTATCGATGACATGTAACGACGTCCGCCAGACCCGCGATAGGCTCGCCTTTGTGCGCTTTCGCAGTGCCCTTTGCGCGACGGTTGGGCGAGCATGCCCTGCGATGATGCGTTCAATCGAGGCGGACGCCCATCGCTCAAGGTCTGCCAGATTGGCACGCTTCTCGCTAAAGCCTGAAGCGGAGTATAAGCGGCTAGCGCCAGGCGAATCGTTCGCTTCGGCGTGGGGCATTGCTCCTGGGGCGCATCGCGCGCCCACGTCGACCATGTCGGCGTTCGAACGAAATCGCCGGATTTCGACGACAGGACACGCAGTATTGCCCCTGACTCTCGAACGTCCTCATGGTCTTCCAATGTTCTCATTCGGGAGCCATTCATGCGTTTCATTCGCCGCCTTTTTTGCACCGCTGTTCTCTGTGCGGCCGCCCTTACCGCTCACGCCGACGATCGCATCACGCTCCTCACGAGCTGGTACGCACAAGCCGAGCACGGCGGCTTCTATCAAGCTGTCGCCACCGGCCTCTACAAGAAGGCCGGACTCGATGTCACCATCAAGATGGGCGGTCCGCAGGTCAACGGCATGCAGTTGCTCGTTGGCGGCCAGGCCGACTTCATTCTGGGCTATGACTTTCAGGTTCTGTCGTCCATCGAGGCGGGCATTCCTGTCGAGACCGTCGCCGCTTCATTCCAGTTCGACCCGCAAGGCATGCTCACGCACGACGACGTGAAGCGTCTGGGCGATCTCAAGGGCAAGACGATTCTCGTCGCCGGTTCGGGCCGTATGTCGTGGTGGCCGTGGCTCAAGGAAAAGTACGGCTATACGGAGGGCCAGACGCGTCCCTATACCTTCAACCTTCAACCCTTCTTCGTCGACAAGAACGTGGCGATGCAGGCGTATCCGTCCTCGGAGCCGTTTCAGGCCGAACGCGCCAATGTGAAAACGCACTTCTTCCTGTTCGCGGATGACGGCTATCCGCCGTACAACACGACCCTCGTCGGCATGAAGAAGACCATCGACGCGAAGCCGGATGTGGTGGCGCGCTTCGTGAGGGCCTCGATGGAAGGCTGGAAAAGCTATCTGTCCGATCCGGCGCCGGGCAACGCGCTCATCAAGAAGGACAACCCCGAGATGACCGATGCGCAACTCGCGTTCGGCGTCGCGCAACTGAAGACGCTCAAGCTCGTGACGGGTGGCGATGCGTCCACGCTCGGCATCGGCGCGATGACGGACGCGCGCTGGAAGAAGACCTACGACTACATGGTGTCGGCGAAGCTGCTCAAGGCGAGCACCGACTACAGGAGCGCCTACACGCTGAAGTACGTGCAGAACGCGAAGGTCATGCCCTGAAGGCATCGAGCGAAGCGCCCACCTACAACGAGGAACGACCCCATGCTGGTGACACGCCAAAAAGTCTTGCGCCGCTTCTGGTACGCAGTGATGCCCATGTCCCATCTCGACGATGGCCCCAAACCGTTCACGCTGCTCGGCGAGAACATCGTGCTGTGGAAAGGAGCGGGCGGCAAGCCGCACGCGTTGCGCGACCGCTGCTGCCATCGCACGGCGAAGCTCTCGAAAGGCTTCGTCGATGCGGACGGCAACATTGCCTGCGGTTATCACGGCTGGACTTACGACTGCACCGGCCAGTGCGTGAAGATTCCGCAGAATGGCGCGGGCGAGATTCCATCGCGCGCGATCGTGCAGTCGTATCGATGCGAGCAACGCTACGGCTATGCGTGGGTCGCGCTCGACGATCCCTTGCAGCCCATTCCCGAATTTCCGGAAGAGAGCGCGCCGGGCTATCGCCGCATTCTTCAATTCTACGAGCAGTGGAACACCAGCCCCTTGCGCATGATGGAAAACTCGTTCGACAACTCGCACTTCAGCTTTGTGCATAAATCGAACTTCGGGCTATTCGATCAGCCGAAGCCGTCGAAATACGAATTTCGTCCCGGCGAATGGGGCTTCGAAGCGGAGACGCGCGTGCCGATCCGCAACCCGGAGGCGAGCTTTCGCATTACCGGCACCACGGACGACATCACCGAGCGGCATCTCGTCAACCGCTGGTTCATGCCGTTCGCGCGGCGCTTCGGCTGCATGTATCCGGCGAGCGGCATTCACCACATCATCTACAACTGCGCGACGCCCATCGACGATAAAACGATGATGCTCGTGCAGTGGCTCTATCGCAACGACACCGAAGCGCAGTGCTCCACGCAGGCTCTGATCGACTGGGACCGCCCGATCACGGACGAGGACCGCGAGATACTCGAAGCGACGGATTACGACGCCTGCATCGACGTGCGTCGTCAACAGGAGTGTCACATGGTCTCCGATCAGCCCGGCCTGCTGATGCGGCGCATGCTGCTCAAGCTGCTCGAAGATCACGGGGAGAAGGAAGTGTTTCGCATCGACGCGGAGGCCTGAGCCATGAACGATCAACACGATACGGCGCTCAGCGTGCAGCGCGTCGACAAGATCTACGCGAACGGCACCACGGCGCTGACCGACGTGCGGCTCGATATCGGCGCGGGCGAATTCGTTTCGCTGCTGGGGCCGTCGGGCTGCGGCAAGAGCACGCTGCTCAAAATGTTCGCGGGCATCGAAACGCCCACGCACGGCCATATGCGCTGGTGGGGCCGGCCGTTCTCCACGGTCGGCACGCAAGGCCGCCGCATGTCGATGGTGTTTCAGGAGGCTACGTTGATGCCGTGGGCGAGCATCGCGGAGAACGTCCGCTTGCCGCTCGATCTGGCGCACGTGCCGCGCAAGGAAGCCGACGCACGCGTCGTCGATGCGCTCGCCAACGTGGGACTGACGGGCTTCGGCAACGCGCGTCCGCGCGAGTTGTCCGGCGGCATGCAGATGCGCGCGTCGCTGGCTCGCGCGCTCGTCACGGAGCCTGACCTGCTCCTGCTCGACGAGCCGTTCGGCGCGCTCGACGAGTTCACGCGCAACAAGCTCGACGCCGACCTGCGCGCGCTGTGGAAGGCGCGCGGCATGACGGTGGTGTTCGTCACGCACAGTATCTACGAAGCGGTGTATCTGTCGAGCCGCGTCGTGGTGATGCAGGCGCGCCCCGGACGCGTGATCGCCGACGTGCCCATCGACGGCACGCAGGCGCGCGACGATGCCTACCGGGTGTCCGCGCCGTTCCTCGAACACTGCAAGACGCTTTCGGATCTGATCTCCGACGCGCATCAACTGCAAGGAGCGTAACGATGATGAGCGAAACCATTGCCAGCAAGCCCGCCGCCATCGAACGGAAAGCGGTCAGCGCGCGCATGCCCTTGTTGCAGCGTCCCGGCGCGCTGAAGGCGCTTGCGCCCTGGCTGGTCGGCGCACTGATGCTGCTGATCTGGGAAGCGGCGTGCGCAGTCTTCGAAGTTCCGGTGTATCTGGTGCCCGCGCCGCATGACATTGCGCGCCAACTCGTCATCGATGCGCCGATGTTGTTCGCCGCGCTCTTCGCGACGTTGAAGATCACGCTGCTGGCCTTCGCGCTCGCGACGGTGCTGGGCGTGATGGTCGCGCTCGTGTTCGCGCAGAGTCCGCTCATCGAAGCGAGCTTCTTTCCCTACGCGATCCTGCTGCAGGTGACGCCGATCGTCGCCATCGCGCCCCTCATCATCATCTGGGTGAAGGACACGACCTTCGCGCTGGTGATCTGCGCGACGCTCGTCGCCCTGTTTCCGATCATCTCGAACACGGCGCTCGGACTGCGCAGCGTCAATCCGGGACTCGTCAATCTGTTTCGCATCAATCGAGCGACGCGCTGGCAGACGCTCGTGCGCTTGCGCATTCCGAGCGCGCTGCCGTATTTCTTCGGCGGGCTGCGCATTTCGAGCGGCCTGTCGCTGATCGGCGCGGTGGTGGCGGAATTCGTCGCGGGCACCGGCGGGACGGGATCGGGGCTCGCCTATCAGATCTTGCAGGCCGGCTTCCAGTTGAACATTCCGCGCCTGTTCGCAGCGCTGATGCTGATCACCGTCACGGGCGTGGTGCTGTTCGGCATCACCGTCTGGGTCTCGCGGCTGGGCTTGCGCGGCTGGCATGAAAGTGAACTCTGAGGAACGAGCCGATATGACGACTACCCTGATTCGAAACGCAGCGGCCATCATGACGGGCGGCGGCGTGAACCAGCCGGCGCGCCTGGCCGGTCCGGACATCCGTATCGGCGGCACGCGCATTCGGGCTATCGGCGCGCTTGCGCCCGAGCCGGGCGAATCGATCATCGACGCCACGGACTGCGTCGTCTATCCCGCGTGGGTCAACACACATCATCACCTGTTTCAGGCACTCCTGAAGGGCGATCCGGCGGGAATAAACGCATCGCTCACGCCGTGGCTCGCGGCTACGCCGTACCGGTATCGCGCAAGTTTCGACGAGAAGCGCTTTCGCCTGGCGGCGCGCATCGGCATGATCGAGCTGATCCGCTCGGGTTGCACGACCATCGCGGACCACAACTACGTGTATTACCCCGACATGCCCTTCGATAGTTCGGCCATCCTGTTCGAGGAAGCGGAGAAGCTCGGCGTGCGGTTCGCGCTGTTGCGCGGCGGCGCAACGCGCACGCGTCAGCTCGAAGCGGAACTGCCCGGCGCCATGCGTCCGGAATCGCTCGATGCCTTCATGACCGACCTCGAACGTCTCGCGTCGACTTTCCACGATGCCGCGCCACGCTCGATGCGCCGCGTGGTCGCCGCGCCGACCACGGTGCTGTTCTCGATCTCGCCGGCCGAAATGCGATCCATCGCGAAAGAGGCGCGCAGGCTCGGATTGCGTCTGCACAGTCACCTGTCGGAGACGGTCAACTATCAGGACAGCGCGCACGCGATGCATCGGCTCACGCCGGTCGAGTTTTGCGGCGAGCACGGTTGGCTCGGCGAAGACGCGTGGTACGCGCATCTCGTCAAGCTGGATGCGAGCGAGATCGAGCTGCTCGCCGCGACGAAGACCGGCATCGCGCATTGTCCGCAGTCGAACGGGCGTCTGGGCAGCGGCATCGCGCCGGTGCGGGAACTGGCGGACGCGGGGGTGCCGGTGTCGATCGGCGTGGATGGTGCAGCCTCCAACGAAGCCGCCGACATGATTTCTGAAGTGCACATGGCGTGGCTCGCGCAGCGGGCGCGGCGCGGCATGGCGGCGCAGCCCGAATATCGCGGCGGACGCTTCGAAGGCGGCGCGGACGCGGCGTCGGTGGAAGAGGTCGTGCACTGGGGCACGGAGGGCGGAGCGCGCGTGCTCGGCCTGGAAGGCGTCGGCAGGATCGAAGCGGGCGCGGAGGCGGATATCGCCGTCTACCGGCTCGACGATCCGCGCTACTTCGGCTTGCATGACATGGCGATAGGACCGGTCGTCTCGGGCGGGCGTCCCGAACTTGCAGCGTTGTTCTGCGCGGGCGAGTGCATCGTGCGAAACGACGTGCTGCCGAATGTCGATCTGACGGCGCTACGCCGCGAGGCCGCGCGAGAAGTCCGGGCGATGATCGAGGAAGCGGCCTGAAGCCGGGGCGCTCCGGATGACGTGCGCTGGCGCACGGCATGCCGTTGCATCACTCGAACTTCACGCGGCGAACCTGCTTCGGCAGAGTCGAAGCGTCGAGGTTCTCCAGGAAGGTCTCACGCAGCGCGAGCGCCGCGGGACTCAACGATCTTCCGATCGGCTCGACGAATCCCAACTTGCGTTCGACATGCGGTTCGTCGAGCGGAATGAATCGCAGTGTCTCCCGATGCCGCTGTTGCGCGAGATAGGGCAGGACTGTGAGACCGACATCGCCTTCGACGGCGGACAGGAGGGCGGTCGTGTTCGCGATGAAGATATCCGGCTTCCCGATGGCATCGAGCAGCGCGCCCGGCAGTCCGCGCATCGTGCCGTTGCCGATCAACTGATAGCCCGACAGATCCTTCCACTTGATCTTCCGATGCCTGAAAAGCGGATGGCCCGCCTTCACGACGACGCACATCACGTCGGACAGGAGCGGAGTGAAGTTCAACTCCGGTTCCCCTTCAGGCTCGCCGGCGATGCCGAAATCGATCGCGCCCGAGCGCACCCGGTCGTAGATATAGGCGGCGGTGCCGTCTTCCACGTGCAGTTCGATTCCGGGGTGGCGCAGCGCGTAGCGGCTGATCGCGCGGGGCAGCATTTCGTGAGCGATCGACGGCACCGCCGCCACGCGCACGCGTCCGTGCCGTGCCCTGACGACATCGACGGCCGAGACGATCACGCGCTCGTAATGCTCCACGAGCTTGCGTGCCTCGCCGTAGAGCATCGCGCCGAACGGAGTCGGAGACGCGTGACTGCCCTTCTCGAAGAGCGGAGCGCCGAGCGCGCTTTCCAGCTCCTTGATGGACAGCGATAGCGCGGGCTGGCTGCGAAACACGGCGGCCGCGGCAGCCTTGAAGCTGCGATGCTCGATAACGGCCACGAAATGACGCAACTGGGTGATTTTGACGTCGGGGAGGCGTTCCATCTATAGAATAAGAAAAGCAAATAAAAAGATAAAAATATTTGGCTTTGATTATCTTAGCCCGATTTTTAGAATCGCTCACAGGTCAATGAAAAGCGAGATCGGGCATGACGCAGCAAACCTGTTTGAATTACATCGATGGCCGCTGGCAGGCTGGCGAAACGTTCATCGAGAACCGTAGTCCGTCGGACACCGAAGACGTGATCGGCCGCTACGCGCAGGCTACGCCGGCGCAGGTGCGCGAGGCCATCGAAGCGGCGCGCGTGGCTCAGCCGCGCTGGGCGGCGAGCGGTCTGGAGGCGCGTCACGACGTGCTGCGCGCAATCGGCGATGAACTGATCGCGCGCCGCGAAGAACTGGGCCGGCTGCTGTCGCGCGAGGAAGGCAAGACGCTTGCGGAGGGCATCGGCGAAGTCGCGCGGTCGGGACAGTTCTTTCACTATTTCGCCGCGGAAGTGCTGCGCCAGCTCGGCGGCAAGGCCGATTCCGTGCGCCCCGGCGTCGAGATCGATATCCAGCGCGAGCCGCTCGGCGTCGTCGGTATCGTCACGCCGTGGAATTTCCCGATGGCCACCGCGAGCTGGAAGATCGCGCCCGCGCTCGCGTTCGGCAACGCGGTGGTGTTCAAGCCGGCCAACCTGACTCCGGCGAGCGCCTGGGCGCTGACCGAGATCATCAGCCGCCAGGCGCTGCCCGCCGGCGCGTTCAACTTGCTGATGGGACCGGGCGAGGCGATCGGCGGCGCGCTCGCAACTTCACCGGACGTGGACGGCATCACCTTCACCGGTTCGCTCGAGACCGGCCGGCGCCTGGCCGCCGCAGCCGCGCCCCAACTGATCAAGCTGCAGATGGAAATGGGCAGCAAGAACGCGCTCGTCGTGCTCGACGACGCCGACCTCGACCTCGCCGTCGATTGCGCCTTCAACGGTGCTTATTCCGGCACGGGGCAGAAGTGCACGGCATCGTCGCGTCTCGTCGTGACGCCGGGAATCCATGCGGCCTTCGTCGAACGGCTCGCGCAACGTCTGCGCAGCGTGCGCGTCGGGCGCGCGCTGGACGAAGGCGTGCAGATGGGACCGGTCGTCGATCAGCGTCAGCTCGAATCGAACCTGCGCTACGTCGCGCTGGGCCAGCAGGAGGGCGCCCGGCTCGTGTGCGGCGGCGAGGCCTTGCCCCGGCCGGAGCGCGCGTGGTGCATGTCGCCGGCGCTGTTCGACGCGGGCCGCAACGACATGCAGATCAATCGCGACGAAATCTTCGGGCCGATCGCATGCGTGATTCCGGTGCGCGACTACGAGGAAGCGCTCGCCGTCGCGAACGACACGCCGTTCGGGCTCACGGCGGGCATCGTCACGCAATCGCTGCGACACGCGACGCATTTCCGCCGCCACGCGAAAACCGGTTGCGTGATGATCAATCTGCCCACCGCGGGCACCGACTATCACGTGCCGTTCGGCGGCCGCAAGGCGTCGAGTCACGGACCGCGCGAGCAGGGGCCGCACGCGGCGGAGTTCTATACGACGCTCAAGACCGCCTATACACGGGCATGAACGGACGAGGAAACATGATGAGCCTGCACGACTCGCTGGTGGTGATCGACGGCACGCAGTATTCGAACTGGAACCGGCAGATTTTCGAGGAGATGCGCGAAGGCGGCGTGGCGGCTGTCAACGCCACCATCGTCTACTGGGAAAACGCGCGCGAAACGCTGTCGCGCATCGCCGAATGGAACGCGCGTTTCGAGCGCCACGGCGATCTGGTGATGCCCGCGCGCACCATGGACGACGTGCTGGTCGCGAAGCGGACCGGCAAGATCGCCATCCTCTACGGGCTGCAGAACTGCTCGCCGATCGAGGACGACATCGGTCTCGTCGAGGTGTTCCGCGACCTGGGCGTGCGCACGATGCAACTGACCTACAACAATCAGAGCCTGCTCGCGACGGGCTGCTACGAAGCGTGCGACGGCGGCGTCACGCGCTTCGGGCGCGCGGTGATCGAGGAGATGAACCGCGTCGGCATGATCGTCGACATGTCGCACAGCGCGGAGCGTTCGACGCTCGAAACGATCGCGCTCTCAGGGCGGCCGATCGTCATCAGTCACGCGAATCCTTCGTTCTTTCACGCGGCGAAGCGCAACAAGTCGGATGCGGTGCTGCGCGCGCTGGCGGAGCGGGGCGGTCTCGTCGGCTTCAGCCTCTATCCGTTTCACCTGAAAAACGGCAGCCGCTGCACGACGGGCGAGTTCACCGACATGGTCGCGCGCACGGTGGACATGATCGGCGTGGACCACGTCGGCATCGGCAGCGACCTGTGTCAGGCGCAGCCGTACAGCGTGCTCGAATGGATGCGCAACGGCCGCTGGAGCAAGCAGACCGATTTCGGCGAAGGCAGCGCCGACAACGCCGCGTGGCCCGAGCCCGTGAACTGGTTCCGCTCGAACGCGGATTTCCCGAAGCTCACCGAGGCGCTCGCGCGCGCGGGATTCGCGGACGCCGAGGTCGCGAAGATCATGGGCGGCAACTGGATGCGCATTCTGTGCGACGCCGAGCGCCGCGACTAGCGCGCGCGGTGCACTGCACGACACGACGATTCGAACTGGAGGAGACATGGAAATAGACACCACGCCCGCGCTCGCGACCGGACGCGACGAGCGGGAAGCACACGGGCGCAGCATCGACTGGCCCATTTTTCTCATCAGCGGCGGTTTCTTCGTGCTGTTCCTGGTGGCGGCGCTGTGCAATCTGTCCTGGCTGTCGACTGTCGTCGATACCGCCTTCGGCTGGGCGACGCGCGTGTTCGGCTTCTACTGGCAGGTGCTGATGCTCGCGACCTTCGCGGTCAGTCTCGCGATCGCCTTTTCGAAGCTGGGCCGCGTGAAGCTGGGCGGAGCCGCGCAGGTTCCGTCGAACTCGACGTTCAACTGGGTCGTCATCATCATGTGCGCGCTGCTCGCCGGCGGTGGCGCGTTCTGGGCCGCCGCGGAGCCGCTCATGCATTTCATGAGCCCGCCGCCGTTGTTCGGCGCGGCGCCGCGCTCGCAGGCAGGAGCCGTGGCGGCGCTCGCCCAGTCGTTCCTGCACTGGGGTTTTCTCGCCTGGGCCGTGCTCGGCAGCCTGCTCGCGATCGTGCTGATGCATCTGCACTTCGACCGCGGCCTGCCGCTCGCGCCGCGCACGCTGCTCTATCCGCTGTTCGGCGAGCGTGCGCTCAAGGGCCCGATCGCGACGCTCGCCGATGCCACGTCGATCATCGCGGTGGCGGCCGGCACCATCGGCCCGATCGGGTTTCTCGGGCTGCAGATCGCCTACGTGCTGCATTCGGTCTGGGCCGTGCCCGACACCGTCGTGACCCAGGCGCTCGTGATCCTCGCGGTGACCGTGATCTTCACGTCGGCCTGCATCGCGGGTCTGGAAGGGTTGCGCTTCGTCTGCAAGATTCACGTGTGGCTCATGCTCGGGCTGGCGGCGTATCTTTATGTCTTCGGGCCGACGGCCTTTCTGACGAGCGTGTTTTTCCAGGCGTTCGCGA
This sequence comes from Caballeronia sp. J97, assembly GCF_905220305.1. Classification (NCBI taxonomy): domain Bacteria; kingdom Pseudomonadati; phylum Pseudomonadota; class Betaproteobacteria; order Burkholderiales; family Burkholderiaceae; genus Caballeronia; species Caballeronia sp. J97. The sequence continues at coordinate 64,592 of NZ_CAJMZL010000011.1, forward strand.
CGCATGTCGTCGATTTCGTTCAGACTGCGATGTATCGCGGCGACGACAAGTGGCTCAATGCCTGGACGCTCTTCTACTGGGGCTGGTTCATCGGTTATGCGCCAATGATGGCGATCTACGTCGCGAAGGTATCGCGCGGCCGCACGATTCGCGAGCTGGTCGTGCTGCTGTCCATTGCCGCGCCGGTGATCACGATGCTGTGGTTCACGCTGGTGGGCGGCGCGGGCATCGGCATCGAGCTTGCATCGCCGGGCACGGTCGTTTCGCATGGAAGCTTGCCCGAGGCGCTGCTCCTCGGCGTGGCGCAGGCGCTGCCGCTGCGCAACCTGATCTCGGCGCTGTTCCTGTTCCTCAGTTTCTTTTCGGTCGTGACCAATGGAGGCTCGATGGCTTATACGATTGCCATGGCGATGTCCGGCGATCGCGGCGAGCCGCGTCACTGGCTCAAGATTTTCTGGGCCATCGGCATGGGGCTGGTGGGCGCGGTGCTGATCACGATGGGCTCGGGCGGCGTCAGCGCGCTGCAGTCGTTCATCGTCATCACGGCGGTGCCGGTCTCGGTGCTGATCCTGCCCTCGCTCTGGGACGCCGTGCGCATTGCCCGGAAGATGGCGGTCGAGCAAGGAGTCGACCGATGAACGATGAGGCCATCATTAACGACGAAAGCGTGAGCGTCATGCCGAACACGCATCCCGCGCTGCGCAGCGCCGATCTCACGAACCGCACCGAGCGCCTCGGCGCGATGCACGGCACGCGGCTCAGCTTCGTGCGGGCGCTCGTCAGGCGCATGGCGCGCGACCAGTGGCGGATTCGCATCGCGCACAGGGAGCTGGACGACGAGGGCTACGGCGTCTGCATCTATTCGATCGAAGCCTACGGCGAACGCTACAGCCAGGTGATTTTCTCGCAGCACCTCGATGCGGCGGAGCGCACAGATCGCGTGATCGCGCAGAAATGGGACATCACGTCCGCGCTGATCTGCGGCGTGCCGCAGGCGAGCGACCTCGAACGCCTGCGCGCCAACGTGCCGCTGCAGGAGGCGGGCCGGCTCGATGCGAACGATCTCGTGCTGTGCCGCGCGAACAAGAGCGTGCGCAACTTCGACCAGGTGGTGAACTGCCTCGCCGAAGGCCATCAGCCGGAGCCATCCGTCTTTGAGCGGGTCGGCTATCTGATCCGCACGACCGCCGTGTATGGCAACGGCAAGTTCGGGATCGCCGACTATCCGCGGCTCAGCGGCACACAAGCGTTCCGCTCGGGATTTTCGGCGCAGATGTGCGCGGTGTATCTGCTGCGCGACTTCAGCGTGCGGCTCGTCGAGCATATCGCGGCGCGGCGCAACCCGCGCGCTGCCGTGAAACTTGCGCGGAACTGCCGCCGCTATCTCGGCGTCGGCAACGCGACCGGGCTCGGCATGGCGCCGTTCCTCGCGCGGCATCCGGTCCAGCTCGATCAATGGATACGCGGCCGCGAAACCGCGCTCGCCCGCGTGCTGGCGGTCCGGCGCATCGACGCCGCGACGCTGGCTCGCGCGACGGCGTTGCTGGCTCGCGCAGCCCGCCATATCGCGCAGGTGTACACGGATCATCCGCGCGAGGCCGCGCGCAACGCGCGCATCGTCGCGGAACTGCCGCTCGTTCAGGATGCGCTGCAGCGCCTGTCCGCGCAGTCGGACGTGTTCCGCTGGAGCGCGTTGCTCGAATGGTCGAACGAGCAGATTTCGAGCGCTGCGCAGGAGGTGCTGGTGTCCGTGCTGCTGGAACTGTATCCCGACCTCGTCGACTCGATCGATTGCGGCGCACCCGTTGACGATGCGCTGCGGCTCGACCCCGACATGCGCGTCGGCGAGTTGCTTCGGCTCGTCGAACGCGACTACGCGTGGGTGCTGCGCCAGTCGCCCGAGCGCCGCGACGATGCGCACTTCTTCTGGTATCGCTCGGCGGAGAAGGAGGAGCCGCGGCTCGGCATCCGCGCCGAAGAGCCGGGCGCGGAGCGCGAACTGCCGCTCGACATCGCGCGTCAGGTGGGACGGCTTCACGCGAGCTTGCATGCGCTACGAGACCGGGAGGCGAGCGTCGCGGGATTCGTCGGCGCGCATCCGGAGCATCGCGCGATCGTGCGCCGGGTGCAGACGCTCGCGGGCCGTCCCTATGGCGAGATTCGGGAGAACCTGCTGGCCCGCGACACGCTGCCGATCGATCTGATGCGCGCGAAGCTCTCGATGTTCGGCGCGAGCAAGTTCGACCCGAAATCGAATCTCTGGGTGCGCGTGACGCTGTTTCAGGGCGCGCCGACGCTCGACGAACTGGCGCCCGACATGAACGACGACTGGATCTTTCCGTGCCTGCCGGACGGAAGCGAAAGAGGAATGGCATGACCATGAAGATGGCGATGAACGAACTGATGTCGCTGTGCCGCGCTGCGCTGGAAGGCAGCGGATGGGCGCAAGGCGACTACGAGGATGCCGCCGATGCCGCCGTGTGGCTGCAGGCCATCGGCTTCGACGGGCTCGACGCGCTGAACGGCCTGCTCGGAACGCAGGCGCGCGAGCACTACACGGTCGAGGGCGTGGTTTCGGGTGCGGCGGCGCCCCGCCATGCGCCCGGGCTTGCCGGTTGCCAACTGGCGTTCGAGCTTGCCTGGGCGATGGCGACGAAAGAGGGAATGGGCATGGTGCGCGTGTCGAATGCGCTGGCGCCCCGTCTCGCGCTTCACGGGCTGAAGACGATGAGCGGGCGCGCCCGGCGCCTCGACCTCGCATGGCGCGATGCGCGCGGCCGGCATTACGCGCGCGCGGACGGTCGCGCTATCTACCCGGCTTATCTCGGATACGACGCGAGTTCGGCCGCGGCCATCGGGGACATCATCGTGTGCTGCAGGACGGACGATGCGATTACCTCGCCAGTCGAAATCACCTCCGGTCTCGCAGGCGCACTCGACCCGGCGGAACTCGAAGCGCGGCATCACGAGGCGATCTGGCGCGGCGTCGACGCGCAGCCCGCGCAACTGGCCACGCTGGCCGACTGGAAGAGCCGCGTGCTGGTCGCGGCGACCGAGGCATCGCGCGCGCACGGTGCAGGAGGTTCCGATGACGGTTTCTGACCGAGACGCATCCGGAGCGCGGCGAGTCGTGCCGGTCCGCACCGGACTGCCGCAGCGCGCCGAAGCGCTGTTCTCATGGGCCGTAGCGGCGAACGGTACGCTCTACACCGCGCAGATTCCCGTCGGGGCGGATGGCGAACTGGTGAGCGGCGGCATCGAGGCTCAGGTCGAACAGGTTTTCGCGAATCTCTTCACCACGCTCGAAGCCGCCGGCGCGACGGCCGCCGATGTAGCCCAGGTGCTCATCTACGTGACGGATCGCGCGTGGCTGCCGTTCGTCAACGCGGTGTGGCTGCGGCGCTTCAGTGCGCCATTCCCGAATCGCGCATCGGTGGTGGTGGCCGGTCTTGCGCGTGAGGAGATGCTCGTCGAAATCGTCGCGTACGCGTGTCCGGCGAATAAAGGCTAATGAGTATTCGCCGATATCGCCCGTCGAACGCGTGCTCGTACCGGCGCTTTCAACGGGTGTCCTCTACACGAAGCTTCGTGACTTGCCGCGTTTGCCGGGCGACATCCGCTTCATCGAACCAGAGCGGCTTGCGGCCAAAACCCGTATAGAGCGCGAGCTGATCATCGTAGTGAGGTGAGCGCGTTCCATCGGGGGCGACAAACCCGCTCTGGCCCGGCGCGACGACATCGAACGCCTGCACTTTGCCGCGTGCCGCCGCGCTTCCGAATACGATCAGATCGTTCTCCGTGCCGCGGTTCTGGTACTCCGGCACGCGAACAGCCTCCGATGCATCCGCCTGTGGCACGCCAAAGAAATTGTTCGCGCGAAACGTCAGGCGCACGGCGGGCGTTCGCCAGGCCGCGATGTCGTCGCCCTGCTGCGCGGAGAGCTTCGTCCAGACCTCGCCGAGCGCGGCGCGAATCGCGTCGTCGGGCTGCTCGCCCGCGAACAGGTCCACGCGCTGCGGCACGCCGGAGCGTTCGCCGAGCAGCGCCTCGTAGAGAATCTTGCTGCCCGTGCTGAGATTGAGCGAGCCTGTCGGACCGTCCTGTGTCGTTTCGTAGCCGCTCGCCGTGTACCACTTGTCGAACGGCGCGGGCACGGCTTTGGCAACGGTTCGGGTCAGCATCGCGCCGAGCCATGCGCTCATGATCGCCGAGCCGGGTTGCGCATAGTGGTCTGCGTCCTTCGGATCGTCGTTGATGCCGTTCCACTGGCGCAGCGTGCCGGCGATGCGGCGTCGCGGGTCGTCGGCGTTCAGCGATGCAGTGGCTCGCTCGATGAACGGAAGGAACAGCCGCACATTGAGATCGGCGCGGCTGGTGTCTTTCAGGACCTGCCAGACGTCGTCGCTGTCGAGGGTCGCATGCGCGTCGATGCGCGTGCCGATCTCGTCGACACGGTCGGCCGTGCCCCACAGAAAAGCGAAGAGATCCGAGGCGGGATAGCCCTTCTCCGGCGCGTTGTTCCAGTTCGCGATATAGCCGGCGCGCGGATTGTAGATCTGCGGATTGGTCGAGAAGGGCAGGTTGCCGCGCCAGTCCCACTCGCCGGTGCCGGGCACGGGCAGACGAGGATCGTGCCCGTCGCGGCGATGCGGATAGGCGCCCGTATGCGCGTAGCCGATGTTGCCGTCCCGATCCGCGTAGTACCAGTTGATCGTCAGCGCCTGACGTGCGGCCTGTGCGGTCCAGCTTTTCCAGTCCCGCGCCTGCGCCTGATGCGTCCACGCCAGCAGCGACTGCACTTCGAGACCGTCCCACGCGCGCGCTTTCGCATACGCCGTGTGCGTGGCGTCGTCGCGCTGCATGACGTTGCCGTGCACGGTGCGGTACACGTCGAGGACCACGGGTGCGCCGTTCTTCACGTGAATGATCTCGGTGCGCTTTTGCATCTGCACCCATCGGCCATCGTGCCAGTAGAAATCCGGACGCGTCGGGTCGACGCGCTCGGCATACATGTCGATATCGTCTCCGAAGCCCGCCGTCGAGCCCCACGATATCGTGCCGTTGTGACCGAAGAGCATGCACGGATAGGCGAACGGCGTATTGCCGACGATATCGAAGCCCGCGCCGTGCAGGCCGACGCCGTACGTGTACGCCGGCGCGAACCAGCCGAACTGCGGGCCGTTGAGCATGATCGCCTTCGCGCCGCGTGCGCGCGCCTTGCCGATGATCCACATGTTGCTCGTCGTCGGAAAGCCGGCGAGTCCGTTTGCTCCACCTTGCGCGTACTGTGCGAGCACGGCGTCGCGATTGGCCGCCGGGTCGAGCGCGAGCAGGAGGCCGTCGTCGCCGCGCGCGGGACGATCGGCCATCGGCGGCGCGCCGTCGTAACGCGGCAGCGCATACGCAAGCGATCCGTCCTGCCGCTGCGATCCGACCTTGATGGCATAGGAGCGCTCGCTCGCCGCGATGGTCGTGCGCGCGTTCGGATTCACGAGCCACTTCAACTGGTTGAACAGGTCCATGCCGCGCGTGTCGCCGTAGCGGTCCTTCAGCGCGGTGAGCAGAGCGAGATTGTCGACTTCGCTGGTGCTGTCGGAAAAGCGGTTCGCCATGGTGCCGACGAAGACCATCGCGACGTCGAATGCGCTCCACGTCGACGGCGTGAAGCCGAAGTCGTCGAACTGCTTCGGCATGAGCGTGCCGGGTTGCGCGCGAATCTGCGCGATATAGGCGTTCATGCCGGCCGCGTAGCCGTCGAGGATGTCGCGCTCGCGCTGCGGCAAGCCGGCGATCTGCTTCTCGATCGACGCGGGCCAGTAGTTGCCGCGCGTGGACTGATCGAACTTCACGAACTTTTCGCCGAGCACTTCGGCCACGATGCCCTGGGTGCTGCGCTTGGCCATCTCCATCTGGAAGAGACGGTCTTGCGCCACCGCATAGCCGTAGCCATAGAACAGCCGGTAGACGGAGCTGGCGTAGATGTGCGGCACGCCATACTCGTCCCGCTTGATGACGACTTCGTTCGAAGCGCCTGCCGCGGCGCCTGCGACGGCCGCATGGGCGGCGGGCACGAAGGCGGCGCAGGCGAGTGAAAGTGCGATGCGCGCGGCGAGCGAGCGGCGGATCAGGGCTGGCATGACGTCTCCGTGTCGTATTGGCTTCTGGTGCGCATCCTAAAATCTACCGTCCGGACGGTCAATAGTGTATTTCCGCCCGCCGCGCGGGAAAGCCCGTCAGACGGGCGTCTGCGGGTTCGGTTTAGAAAAACTAAAGGATCCCGCAGCCCGAAGCCCCTGTACGCGTCGATTTTGGGTTCTTACGCTCGACCTCGGACGATGAGACGAAGCGGGCGGCGTGTTTCGAAGCCCGTTCCACCTGTTTTCGTGCGTCGCGGGCAGCCTGCCTCGGGATGCACATGCAAGGGAGCTTCCATGAAGAAAGCGATTGCCTGCCTGACGTTGTCGATGCTTGCGCTGTGCGCCCACGCGAAGGATGCGGCGGAGTTGCGCTTCGGCGTCGATCCTTCTTACGCGCCGTTCGAATCGAAGTCGCCTTCGGGGCAACTGGTGGGCTTCGAGATCGATCTCGGCAACGAGATCTGCCGTCGCCTGAGCGTGCGCTGCGTGTGGGTGGAAACGGCCTTCGACGGCATCATCCCCGCGTTGCAGGGACGAAAGTTCGAGGCGATCCTGTCGGCGATGTCGATCACGCCGAAGCGCGAGACGCAGGTTGCCTTCTCGACGCCGCTCTTCAACACGCCCAGCCGCCTGATCGGCCGTCAGGGCGCCGATATCCGGCCGACGGTCGATTCGCTGAAGGGCAAGCGGATCGGCGTCGCGCAGGGCTCGACGCAGGAAGCCTATGCGAAGGCCTACTGGGCGCCGGCCGGGATCGAAGTGGTGTCGTACGGCAATCAGGAACAGGTCTATACGGACTTGCGCTCGGGGCGCATCGACGCCACGTTGACCGACATGATCTCGGGCAGCGAGGGCTTTCTCAAGACGCCGCAGGGCGCGGGCTATGCGTTCCTGGGCGACCCTGTGACGGATGCGAAGACCCTGGGCAAGGGCGCGGCCATCGGCTTTCGCAAGGACGACGCCGCGCTTCGCGAGAAGATCGACGGCGCGATCGAGGCGATGAAGAAGGACGGAACGTACCTGCGGATTCGCCAGCGCTACTTCGACTTCGACATATCGAGCAGCTGAGCGCGACGCCGATGCCGGGTGCGCCCGGCATCGTCAGATCAGCAGTTCGACCGAACGCAGGACATTGCGCGTCTGCTGCGAGGACGATTCCAGCCCGTCGCGAATCGTGCCGATGAGACAGTCGATGAAGCACTCGGACGCATCGCTCAGCGGATGGCCGCTTCGCGAGATGACGCTGACCATCGCGTCTTCGAGCTGCTCGCGCAGCGGAAACGCGCACAGGCGCTCGCGTGGCGCGCTCAGTTCCACGAGCGGCCACGGAAAGACGCTCACCATGTCGGTCTGCCGCAGCAACGAAATGGCGATCGAGAACGAATGCGCGAGGTGAATCTTGCGGGGCATCGGCACGCCGTGCCGCGAGAACATGTTCTCGACGAGCGGTCCGTCATTGGCCGGGTCCCATGTGAGCACCCAGTCGAGCTCGCGCAGATCCGCGAGCGAGTGACAGCCGAGCAGCGGATGACCTTCGCGGCCCACTACGGCGCAGGTGGAAGAGAAGAGCGGCCGGTAGTTGAATTCGACACCGGATGTGCCCGGCGCCGGCCGGCCGATGAAGAAATCCAGGCTGCCGTCGCGCAGTCGCGGATTGGCGATCGACAACAGGCCTTCGAAGAATTCGAGCCTCACGTCGGGCATTTTCTCGCAGAAGCGCGTGATGGTTTCCGGCAGGAACGTCATGGCGATCCACGGCGTCACGGCGACCGTGAGCTTGCCGCGCGCCGCGCCGCGCAACGCGCCCATTGCTTCGTGCGCGCGCGTCATCTGTCCCACCATCAGCCGCGCATGGACCAGCAGCGCCTGGCCCGCGTCCGTCAGCATGACGCCCGATGACGTGCGGTTCACGAGCGGCATCTGCACGTCTTCTTCGAGCTGGCGCAGGCTCTTCGTGATCGCCGCGGGCGATGCGTCGAGCAGGCGCGCCGCGCCGCGAATGCCGCCGGCATCGGCGACGGCCACGAGCGTTCGGAGTTGATGGAGCTTCATGCAGTCTCGTCGGGTGGGCTGCTGCGCCGGGGTGTTAGCCGTTGGTTGTCACGTTCACGATTCTAGCTCTCCCCCGGCCGATTCTGTCGCGATACGTTAGCGCCATTCCCGTGCTTCGCCTGGCGGATAACCCTGATAACACGAGACGCGAACGATGAATGCTCCAGACGACTTCCTTGCGGTCCGCGATGAAATGATCGCGTTGCGGCGCCAGATTCATGCTCATCCCGAACTCGGCTACGAGGAGTTCATGACGAGCGATCTCGTCGCGGAACGCCTTCGCGAATGGGGGTACGAGGTCCATCGCGGACTTGCGGGAACCGGCGTGGTCGGCACGCTGAAATGCGGCGACGGTCCACGTCGAATCGGCCTGCGCGCGGACATGGACGCGCTGCCGGTCCATGAGCGCACCGGTCTGCCCTATGCGAGCGTCACGCCGGGCAAGATGCATGCGTGCGGACACGACGGCCACACGGCGATGCTCCTCGCCGCCGCCAGGGAACTGGCCCGCACCCGCGCGTTCGACGGCACGCTGCACCTCATCTTCCAGCCGGCGGAAGAAGGGCTCGCCGGCGCGCGGCGCATGCTCGAAGAGGGGCTGCTGGAACGCTTTCCATGCGATGCCGTGTTCGCGATGCACAACATGCCGGGTTATCCCGCCGGTCATCTCGGCTTTCGCGCGGGGCCGTTCATGGCATCCGCCGATCAGGTGACCGTGCGGGTGATCGGTCATGGTGGCCACGGCGCGATGCCGCATATGACGGTGGATCCCGTCGTCGTGTGCTCGGCGATCGTCCTTGCGTTGCAGACCGTGGTGTCGCGCAACGTCGCGCCCCTCGACATGGCCGTGATCACCGTGGGCGCGATTCATGCGGGCGAGGCGTCCAACGTGATTCCCGACGAGGCGCGCATGAACATCTCGGTGCGGGCCTTGCGCCCCGCCGTGCGCGACGAACTGGAGCGGCGCATCACGCAGCTGATCGAGACGCAGGCCGCGGTGTACGGCGCGCGGGCCGAGGTGAACTACGAGGCGAGCTATCCGGTGCTGGTGAACGACGCGGAGATGACCGCATTCGCGCAGGACGTCGCGCGCGAGTGGCTCGGCGACGATCGTCTGATCGCCGATCTCCAGCCGTTCACCGGCAGCGAAGACTTCGCGTGGATCCTGCGCCAGTGCCGTGGCTGCTATCTGATCATCGGCAACGGCGACGGAGAAGGCAGTTGCATGGTCCATAACCCCGGCTACGACTTCAACGACGACATCCTGATGACGGGCGCGCGCTACTGGGTGCGTCTCGTCGAACGCTTTCTGGCCTGACCCGTATCGCGCTCGAGTATTCATCCCCACACTTCGGAAACCGCTATGAAACGTGCATTGCTTCCCGTACTGCTCGCGCTCGCCATGGTGCCCGCGAGCTGGCCCGCAATGGTGCGGGCGCAGGACCCCCAGACGCTGCGCTTCGGCGTCGATCCGAGCTATCCGCCGTTCGAGTCGAAGGCCGCGGACGGCTCGCTCGTCGGCTTCGATATCGAGCTCGGCAACGCGATCTGCGCGCAACTGAACCAGAAATGCGTCTGGGTTGAGCAGAGCTTCGACGGCATGATCCCGGCGCTGAAAGCGCGCAAGTTCGACGCGATCCTCTCCGCGATGTCGGCCACCGAGTCGCGCCGTCAGCAGATCGACTTCACGCATCGCCTCTATAACGGGCCGTCGGCGCTGATCGCGCGCGCGGGCACCAGGCTGCAGCCGGATGCGAAGGCCTTGCAGGGACAGCGCGTCGGCGTCGTGCAGGGCTCGACGCAGGAGAGCTTCGCGCGCACCGAATGGGCGACCAGGGGCGTGACGCTCGTGTCTTATCAGACGCAGGACCAGATCTACCAGGATCTCGTGACGGGCCGGCTCGACGCCGCGTTTCAGTCGTCCGTGCAGGCCGACTACGGTTTTCTGAAGACGCCGCGCGGCAAGGGCTTCGCGCTGGTCGGCGAGGCCGTGAACGACAAGCGCGTCGCGGGCGATGTCGCCATCGGCCTGCGCAAGGGCGACGCGGCGCTCGAAGACCGCCTCAATCAGGCGATCGACGCGATCCGCAAGAACGGCAGTTACCAGCGCGTGGCGTCGAAGTACTTCAACTTCGACATCTACGGGAACTGAGCGCATGACGGACCAACGCAAAAGGAGTGAGCAATGCACGAAAGCCTGAAGGAGCGTCTTGCCCGTGCCGTGACGCCGGCGCTGACGGAAGCGTTTCGCCGCGATGGCGCGGTGTGCGTGCGCAACATCTTCACGGAAGAAGAAGTGGCGTTGCTGCGGAACGGTATCGAGCGCAATCTCGCCACGCCGAGCGAGCGGGCGAAGGTCGCGAGCCGGCCCGACGACCCGGGCTGGTTCTTCGAGGACTTCTGCAACTGGCAGTCGAACGATGCGTACCGGCGCTTCATCGCCGAGTCCGCCGCGCCTGCCGTGGCCGGCGCGCTGATGGGCTGCGAGACCGTGCGGCTGCATCACGATCACGTGCTCGTCAAGGAGCCGAACACGCGCCAGCGCACGCCGTGGCATCAGGATCAGCCGTACTACAACATCGTCGGCGGCGACAACGTGAGCATGTGGATTCCCGTCGATCCCGTCGCGCGCGAGTCCACGCTCGAGTTCGTCGCGGGTTCGCATCGCGGGCCGTGGCTGATGCCGCGCACGTTCATGGAAAACGAGGCGAAGTGGTTCCCGGAAGGCAGTCTCGCGGACCTGCCGGATATCGAAGCCGATCGCGCCGCGTATCCGATCGTCGGCTGGGCGCTCCAACCGGGCGACATGGTGTGCTTCAACATGCTCACGCTGCATGCGTCGGGCGGCGTCGGGGGCAACGTGCGGCGGCGCGCTTTCTCGATCCGCTTCATCGGCGACGACATCCGCCATGCGCCGCGCCCGTGGCGCACGTCGCCCGAGTTCCCCGGACTCGCGTCGAGGCTGGCCGACGGTGCGCCGATGGATCATCCGCTGTTTCCGGTCATGTGGACCGCGCGTGCCTGATGCGACGTTTGCGGCGACCGGCGCCGATATGGCCTACATGTCCGCCGGCGCGGCCGTCTCGCCGATCACGCGCAGCAGACGGTCGTTGAGCCGCTGCTGTTCCTTCGCCTGCGTCAGGAGCCAGCGATGAAAGCTGCGGCAGTGCGCCTTGTCGAACGTGTGAGGCCGCCACGTCAGGAAGTACGGACCGGGCAGCGCGAGACCCAGCGCGAAGGGCATGACGAGGCGTCCGGCCGCGAGGTCGTCGCAGATCATCGACGATTGCGCGAGCACGAAGCCGTGCCCGTCGATGGCTGCCTGAATCGCCACACTCGACAGCGAATGCACCTGACGCGAGTCGTTGACGCGTCCGTTATCCGCTTCGTCGACGCCGTTCGCGCGAAACCAGTCGCGCCACGAAGGCGGCGACGCGAATTTGGGCTGCCAGTCCACGGCAATCAGCGGATAGGCGAGGATGTCGGCGGGTGTCGCGAGCGGCGCGTCCTCGCGCAGAAGATGCGGGCTGCAGACGGGCACCACGCAGTCGCGAAAGAGTTCGACGGCGTTGCTCACGTCGATCACGCGATCGCCGTAGCTGATGCGGAAATCGATCTCATAGCCATCCGGCGACGGCTCCGTATGCGTGCCGTCGAGATAGACGCTCAGATCGGGATGGCGTTGCTGCCACGCGGTCACGCGCGCGGCGAGCCATTTCGACAAGAGCGACGGCAGCGCGCTCACGCTGAGATTGCGCACGTTCCTGGAACGCTCGATCTCGGCGTGCGCGACACGCAGGCTTTCGAACGCGAGCGCGCAGCTTGCGTGGTAGCGCGCGCCGGCAGCGGTGAGCCGCAGCCGCTTGCCGTCCTTCTGCATGAGGCGCAGGCCCAGCGTGTCCTCCAGCAACTTCATTTGCTGGCTGACCGCGCCAGCCGAAATGCCGAGGCGCCGCGCGGCTTCGGTGACGCCGCCGCAGCGGCCCACGGCCTCGAAAACCTGCAGCGCGCGCAAGGGGGGAAGTGTCTGCATCCGCGTCTCCCGCAAGATCATTCTGGTTTAGAAACTCTAAACGAAACGGCAGATTTCCACACCTGTTCTTCGGTGTTTTGGCTCCTTATGCTTCTCACGTGCCCGAAGCGAAGCGGACGTCGGCATCGACCGGGCGAGACCGAACAGGAGGCAGTGCAATGTTCTTGAAGAATGCGTGGTATGTCGCGGCGTGGGATAACGAGGTCACGCAGGATCTCCTGCCCGTGACGATTCTCGACGAGCGGATCGTCCTTTACCGCAAGCAGGACCGCACGCCCGTCGCGCTGGAAGATGCGTGCCCGCATCGCAAGCTGCCGCTCTCGATGGGACGGCGCATCGGCGACGAGGTCGAGTGCGGCTATCACGGCCTGACCTTCGACTGTTCCGGCGCGTGCACGCGCGCACCGGGCGCGGCGCGTATCCCGACGGGCGCGCGCGTGCGCAGCTATCCGCTCGCGGAGCGCTACGGGCTCGTGTGGATCTGGATGGGCGAGCCGGACGCCGCCGACCCCGCCGCCATCGTCGAGGTCGACGAGTGGAACGATCCCGCGTGGGGTTCGAACCGGGGCGATGCGATGACCGTCGATTGCCATTACCTTTACGTCACGGACAATCTGCTCGATCCCTCGCATGTCGCTTGGGTTCACCGTTCGTCGTTCGGTAACGCGGCGTGCGAGGCGGAGCCGCTCCGAACGGAGGTCGCGGAGCAGGGCGTGACGGTGTCGCGCTGGATGCGCGATGTCGAGGTCGCGCCGTTCTATGCGAAATTCGTGCGCTTCGGCGGGCGCTGCGACCGCAAGCAGCATTACGAAGTGCGCTTTCCGTCGCACGCGATCATCAAGGCGGTGTTCACGCCGGCGGGCACCGGCGGCGACGATGCGCCGCTCCATCCGGATGTCTTTCTCATGAACTCGTATAACTTCATGACGCCGGTCGACGCTTCGCACACGCGCTATTTCTGGTTCCAGACACGCAACTTCGCGCCGGGCGACGAGGAGGTCTCGCGTCAGTTCGACGAGGACGTGCGCCACGCCTTCGAGGAAGATCGTGCGGTGTTGAGCGCCGTGCATGCGGGCATGGCGCAGCGGCGCACGCCGAACATCGATCTCGCGATCGACGCGGGGCCGCTGCGTTTCCGCCGTGCGCTCGCGAAGAAGATCGAGCGCGAGCAGGCCACCGCGATGGCGTCGTCCGCCGCGTACGTCGCGGGCCAGACGGCCAACGGAGTTGTTGCATGACGAGCGACGCCACGCCCGCGCCCGGCAGTTTCAGGCGGCTTCGGGTTGCACGGCGGGTCCGCGAGAGCGCGTCGGTCGTGTCATTCGAGCTTGTGCCGACGGACGGCGGCGCGCTGGCGCCGTTTCTCGCCGGCCAGTTCGTCGCCGTGCGTCTCGCGATGCCCGACGGCGAGCCGCTTCTGCGGACCTACAGCCTGTCCGGCGATCCCGCCGACACTTCGCGCTGGCGCATTTCGGTCAAGCAAGAGACGAACCCGCGCGGGCGCGGCTCCTGCCATCTCCACGAGCGAATCGCGGTCGGCGATGCGCTCGAGATCGCCGGACCGCTCGGCGCGTTCGTCTGCGCGGAAGACAGTGAACGGCCCGTCGTGCTGATGAGCGGCGGCATCGGCGTGACGCCCTTGCTCAGCATGCTGCACCGGCTGAGTTCGGCGAGCACGCGGCGCGTGCACTTCGTTCACGCGTGCGAGAACGGCGCAGTGCACGCGTTTCGCGACGAAGTGCGGCATCTCGCCGGGAGGCGCGCGGGCATCGGCGTGCATGTGTGTTATCGACGGCCGCGCGGACGCGAGGACCTCGATGTCTGCGACAGCAGCGGATTGCTGACGAAGGAGACCTTGCAGGCGCTGCTGCCGCTCGATAACTACGAGGTCTATCTGTGCGGGCCGCCTGCGTTCATGCAGGCGAACTGGAGTTTGCTGCGCAGCCTCGGCGTCGCGCGCGAGCGCATTCACTACGAGTTTTTCGGACCTGCGACGGTGATCGATGCCGACGCTTTGCGAGTCGAGCCGCCTGTCGCCGAGACAGTTGCATCGGCGATTGTGGATGCCACCGATGCGGCGCTCACCGTGCGCTTTCATCCGCACGACGCGCCGGTCGCCTGGGACCCCGCGTGCGGATCGCTGCTCGAGTTCGCGGAGCAGTCGGGCCATGCGCCGCCGTTCAGTTGCCGCGCGGGCATCTGCGGCAGTTGCGCGGCGCGTCTCGTCGAGGGGCAGGTGAGCTATGTCGAGCCGCCGCTCGATCCGCCGGCCGAGGATGAAGTGCTGCTGTGCTGCGCGAAGCCATCGACTTCCGTGACGCTGGCGCTTCAGTGCCCATGAGCGCCGCACCGGCACGCGGTTTCAACATGAACAACGAGACGAGGAGCGCATGACCATCGAATTTCCAGTCGAACCCCGGTACGCGAGCCAGCGCGAGCGATTTCTGCAGGCGGCGAGCGCATCGAATGCGGCCGTGGTGTCGTACGAACATCCGTTGCGCGGTCCGGCGGGCGAAACGCTCGCGACGGACGTCGCGTGGCTCGGCCCCTCCGACGCCCGCCGCGTGCTGCTCGCGATTTCCGGGACGCATGGCGTCGAGGGCTACTACGGCTCGGCGTGTCAGACAGCGTGGCTGCGCGAGCTCGGCACACGCGAATTGCCGGATGGCGTCGCGGTGATGATGGTGCACCTGATCAACCCGTGGGGCACGGCGTGGGCGCGCCGCGTCAACGAGGACAACATCGACCTGAACCGGAACTATCTGGATTTCGGCGTGCCGCTGCCGGTCAACGCGCGTTACGAAACCATCCACGAGATTTACACCTGCCGCGATCTGGACGGGCCCGTCCGCGAGCGCGCGGATGCGCAACTCGCCGCGCACGTGCGCGACATGGGCTGGCCGGAATATCAGGCGATCGTGGGCGCGGGACAGTACGCGCATGCGGATGGCCTGTTCTACGGCGGCACGAAGGCCGCGTGGTCCAACGAGACGCTGCGCGCGATCGTCGATCGGTTTCTGACGCCCGCTCAGGTCGCGATCGCGTTCGATCTGCATACCGGCGCGGGTCCGTTCGGCCATCCGATGCTGATGGCGATCGCGCAGGCGCGCTATCCCGCGCTTCTCGATGCGCAGACGCTCTACGGACCCTGGCTGCATACGCTCGTCACGGACGCGCACGCCGCGGTGAGCGATACCGGCGTCGTGGCCCGCGCGACCGGCTATACGTCGCAGGCAATGCTCGATGCGTTGCCCGCGACGCATCTGATGCAGCTCGTGATCGAGTGCGGCACGTACGCCGAAGCACCCATGCACGAGGCCTTGCGCAACGATCACTGGCTGCACCTGCACGGCGACCCGCACGATGTGCGCGGCAGGCAGATCAGCCGCGCGCTGTTCGATGCCTTCCTGCCCGCCGACCAGGACTGGCGCGATATCGCGTGGCGTCGCACGCGGCAGGTCTGGGAACGCGCATTGAAGGCATTGCCCGGACTGGATCGCACGACGCGCGACGTGTGATCCGCGCCCGCCTGGCAAGACGCCCACGAGAAACCCACAAAGGAGACACGCCATCATGCTGGACGGATATGGACCGCAACTGATCGCGGGAACCTGCAGGACACTGGAGCTTGCGCTGTTGTCGCTCGCGGTTTCGTTCGTGCTGGGACTGATCGGCGCGGCGGCGAAACTCTCGGGCAGGCGCGCCTTCGTGAGCATCGGCACCGCTTACACGACGCTGATTCGCGCGGTGCCCGACCTCGTGCTCATGCTGCTGTTGTTCTACAGCATTCAGATCCTGCTGAACCGCGCCACGGATGCGATGGGCATGGAGCAGATCGACATCGATCCGTTCATCGCGGGAGTGCTCACGCTTGGCTTCATCTATGGCGCGTATTTCACGGAAACATTCCGCGGCGCGTTTCTCGCGGTCGCGCGCGGACAGATCGAAGCGGGGCACGCCTACGGCATGACGCGCTGGCAGGTGTTCCGCCGGCTGATGTTCCCGCAGATGATGCGTTTCGCGCTGCCGGGCATCGGCAACAACTGGCAGGTGGTCGTGAAGGCGACGGCGCTGGTGTCGATCATCGGTCTCGCGGATATCGTCAAGGTCACGCAGGATGCCGGCAAGAGCACACTGCGGTTCTTCTTCTTCACGCTGGCCGCGGGCGCGATCTATCTGGCGATCACGTCGCTTTCGAACGTGCTGCTCGCGTGGCTCGAAAGGCGCTATTCGGTTGGCGTGCGGAGGGCCGCGCTGTGATCGACATCGTTCGCGAGTACTGGCAGAACTATCTGTTCACCGACGGCTACCGCCTGACCGGTCTCGCCATCACGCTGTGGCTGCTGGCGGCATCGATCGGGCTGGGCTTCTGCCTGGCCGTGCCCCTCGCGGTTGCCCGCGCCTCGCACAACCGGTTCATCTCGACGCCGGTGTGGCTCTATACCTACGTGTTTCGCGGCACGCCGCTCTATGTCCAGCTTCTGCTTTGCTACACGGGCCTCTACAGCCTGCAGGTCGTGCATTCCCATGCGCTGCTCGATACCTTCTTTCGCAACGCGATGAATTGCACGCTGCTCGCCTTCACGCTCAACGAGTGCGCCTACACGACCGAAATCTTCGCGGGCGCGATCAGGGCCACCGCGCATGGGGAAGTGGAGGCCGGCATGGCCTACGGCATGTCGCGCTTCACGCTGTATCGACGGATCATTCTGCCCTCCGCGCTGCGCCGCGCGCTGCCCAACTACAGCAACGAAGTGATCCTGATGCTGCATGCGACGACGCTCGCCTTCACCGCCACCGTGCCCGACATCCTGAAGGTCACGCGCGACGTCAACTCCGCGACGTATCAGTCGTTTCAGGCATTCGGCATCGCGGCGCTGCTGTATGCGGGCATCGTGTTCGCGCTGGTGTTCGCTTTCCGCAAGCTGGAGGCGCGCTGGCTCGCATTTCTGAGGCCGCGTGCGCTCTGACGGGCGCGCGGCATAACCGTCATCAGGCAGGAGAGTTCGAACCCATGTCCAAGCTGGCCGTGCATGACCTGCACAAGAAGTATGGTGAAAACGAGGTGCTCAAAGGCGTATCGCTCGATGCGAAAGCCGGCGATGTCATCAGCATCATCGGGTCGAGCGGTTCAGGCAAGAGCACGTTTCTGCGATGCCTGAACTTTCTCGAACAGCCCTGCTCGGGCAGCATCGCGCTCGATGGCGAGGCGATTCGCACCGGGCGCGACCGGCGCGGCGCATTGCGTGCATCCGATCCGAAGCAACTGCGCCGGATGCGCGCGAAGCTTTCGATGGTGTTTCAGCATTTCAATCTCTGGGCGCACAAGACCGTGCTGGAGAACGTCATCGAAGCACCGGTGAGCGTGCTGGGTCTGAGCCGCGCCGATGCGATCGAGCGTGCGCGCGGCTATCTTTCAAGGGTGGGGCTGACGCCCGCGATGGAGAACCGCTATCCCGCCCATCTTTCGGGCGGCCAGCAACAGCGCGTGGCGATCGCCCGCGCGCTGGCGATGGAGCCGGAAGTCATGCTGTTCGACGAGCCCACTTCGGCGCTCGATCCCGAACTCGTAGGCGAAGTCCTTCGCGTGATGCAGTCGCTCGCGGAGGAGGGGCGCACGATGATCGTCGTCACGCACGAGATGGGCTTCGCGCGAAACGTATCGAATCACGCGGTGTTCCTGCATCAGGGACGCATCGAAGAGCAGGGCTGTCCGCACGACATCCTCGTGAATCCTCGAAGCGAGCGGCTGCGCGGGTTTCTGTCGGGCAGTCTCAAGTGATGTGAATTTCGGCAGACAGGCCTCGGCAGCGCGAAATGATCTCGTCGCGACCGGTGCGACGCGAAAGTTATCGCGCGTCTTTCAAATCAGCGACTCCATAATCGTCTGTCATCCGGGCGCGTTCCGATTAGCGCGTTGCATTCCGAATGCATCGTCGGAGTGAATCGATCAATCGCTACAGATGAGGGGTCTAATGTCTACTGTCCTTTCCAATCAACTCGAATGGTTGTCGAAGCCGCTCTCGTGGACTGACGCCCATTCCGCCGCAACGCCCGAAGCGGCGGCGCAACTGGCCATGCTCAACGACCTGCAAGGAAACATACTCGACGGGCACGGCCGCGATCACACCAGCAATCTGTTCCTCCGATTCGACCCTTCGAAGAAGAGCGAGGCGCGTGCGTTCGTGGCGCGCATCGGCGGCACGATAGTGTCGGCACTCGACCAATTGCTGAAGGCGCGGGCTTATAACGAGCAGAAAATGGACGGCGGAACCTTCATCGCCCTGATGTTGACGGCGAAAGGGTATGACGCGCTCGGCGCGCCGGACGCAAAGCCGGCGGACGCGGCGTTCAACGCGGGCATGAAAACCCGCGATCTCGGAGATCGCCTCGACGAATGGGAAGCGCCGTTCGCCGGCGAAGTGCACGCGATGATTCTCATCGCGAACGATGACGCGAACGTGCGCAACAGCGATCGCGACGACATGATCGCCGCGATCGACGCCACCGGCGGAACGGTTACGCTGCTCAATCGCGATCACAAGGAAGACGGCAACGCGCTGCGAAACAAGGCGGGCATCGGCATCGAACATTTCGGTTATGTCGATGGCCGCAGCCAGCCGCTCGCGTTGCTCGAACAGGTGAAGAAGGAACTGCCGGCAGGCGGCGCGAAGTTGATGTGGGATCCGACCATTCCGCTCGCGCAATTGCTGCTGCCGTGCCCCGGCGGGAAGCACGACGTGAGTTGCGGGAGCTACTTCGTGTTTCGCAAGCTCGAGCAGAACGTGAAGGGCTTCAAGACGCGGGAAGAAAACCTTTCCCGCCTGCTCGAAACCGATTACGGCAGACCTGCGAACTCGATCGATGCCGGCGCAGCCGTGGTGGGGCGGTTCGAGAACGGCGTGCCCTTCACGAGCACGCAGGACGAAGACGATCCCGCTTTCGCGGGGCCGGTCACGAACAACTTCAATTTCGACGGCGACGCCGGACTCAGATGCCCGTTCGCCGCCCATATCCGAAAGAGCAACCCGCGCACCGACACACCCGATTCGAAGACGCATTTGATGGCGCGTCGAGGTATTCCGTTCGGCACGCGCAGCGACGATCCGAATGACGATCGGCTCGACAACAAGCCCGAAGGCGGCGTCGGCTTGCTGTTCATGGCGTATCAGAGCGACATCGGGCAGCAGTTCGAATTCGCGCAGCAGAAGTGGGTCAACAATGCGTCGTTTCGTCATCCCGGAACGGGCATCGATCCGGTGATCGGTCAGCCCGCGAAGCCGTCGGGGCAACGCTGGCCCGTCGAGTGGGGCGCACGTCTGAGTGACGGCAAGGACGATGAGAGCTTCGCGGGCTTCGTGACAATGCGCGGCGGGGAGTATTTCTTCGCGCCATCGATCTCTTTTTTGAAATCGCTTTGACAGCGTGATTCGCGGTGTTTGGGGCTCGGCCTGTGGACGCAGGCCGAGTCCTGTTCACTGTGCGAAACGAAGCGTGGAGCAGAGCTTCCGGAAAGATGAAGACGGTCCTCGCGTGACCGCTTCGCCCTTGCGAGCAGCGTCGAGCAAGACTATTCATCTTCCGCGGCCGTCTCCCTCACTTTCGTCTCCCTCACTTTCGCTTGATCCGAGCGACCGCCGCCCGCAAGGCCAACAAATAGCTTTCCAGGCCAAAACCGCAAATCTGGCCGTCGACGACCTCCGCGAACACGGAGTGGTGCCGAAACGACTCTCGCGCGTGGATGTTCGACATATGCAGTTCCACGACCGGGCAAGTGAGAATCGCCAGCGCGTCGCGGATGCCATAGCTGTAATGAGTCCATGCGCCGGCGTTGATCAGCACGGCGTCACAGCGTTCCTCGAAGGCTTGATGAATGCGCGCGCACATGGCACCTTCGCTGTTCGTCTGAAACGATTCCACCTGTACGCCGAGTTCAGCGCCGAGAGCCTGCAAACGACCGTCGATTTCGGCGAGCGTGATCGTTCCGTACTGCACCGGATCGCGCTTGCCGAACATGTTGTGGTTGACACCGTGAAGCATCAGGGCATGTTTCATTCGTCTCTCCATCGCACGATCAATCGAGCGGCACCGTGAGGCGGTCGATCAGCGCCCGCGTCGCCGGGCGCACGCCGCGCCACCAGTCGAAGGCTTCCGCCGCCTGTTCGACGAGCATCCCCACGCCGTCCGCGATGTCGCGCACACCCGCGTTTCGCGCGAGGCGCAGGAAAGGGGTCAATCGCTTCCCATACGCCAGTTCGTACGCCGCGCCCTCGGGGCTGAAAACGCTTGGTGGAACGGGCGGCAGATCGCCCGTGAGACTGGCCGACGTCGCGTTGACCACGAGGTCGAAGCGTCCCATTGCTTCCAGATCGCCGTATCCGCAGGCAGAGATCGGGCCACGCGCGCTCACTTGCGCCGCGAGCGCACGGCCATTGACGATGTCACGATTCGCGATGACCATCTCGGCCGGTCGCGCGCCGAGGAAGGGCAGCAGCGCTCCCCGCACGGCTCCGCCCGCGCCGAGTACCAAGACGCGCTTGCCGGCCATCGGCAGGCCGAGATTCACCTCGATATCGCGCACGAGTCCGAGGCCGTCGAAATTCTCGGCGATGATCCGGCCGTTCTCGAACTTCATGGCATTGACCGCTCCCGCAAGCTCTGCTCGTTCGCTGTGCTCGTCGGCCATGGCGAATGCCTTCAGCTTGAACGGAGCCGTGACGTTCATGCCCTTGCCGCCTGCTTCAGCGAAGGCGCGCACGGTGTCAGCGAAGGCCTGCTCGGGTTCCAGCGGCCCTTCGATGGCCGTATAAGCCATGTCCTGCTGCGTTTCCTCGGCAAAGAGCCCGTGAATCAGGGGAGATCTGGTGTGTCCGATCGGATTGCCGATCACCGCGTATTGGTCGGTCATGGTGATCTCACTTCGAAAAGAGTACGCCGTCGGTTTGCATCGCGTCTATCTCGGCAGGAGCGAAGCCCAGCGACTGCGCCACTTCCGCGTTGTGCTGACCGAGGTCCGGCCCGACTTCGCGAATCGTCGTGTCGCAGTCGGAAAAGCGAAACGGCAGGTTGGGCAGGCGCAGCGTCCCGAAGCGCGGATGCTGCTGTTCGACGACCATGCCGCGCGCGATGATCTGGGGATCGGCCAGCACTTCATCGATGCGCTGCACCTTGGCGCAAGGCACATCCACACTGTCCAGCAGTTCGAGCACCTGCGCGACCGGTCGTGCGGCCACCCAGGGCTTCGCCACTGAAAGAATCTCAACGCGATTGGCGTTGCGGCCGTTGAGGTTATGGAAGCGTGTGTCGGTGCCGAAGCCCGCCGGTCCGCCGTTCGCCTCGACGAGCGTGGCGAAACGCTTCCACGCATCGTCCACCTGCGCGGCGATGACGAGATCGCCGTCGGCGGCGCGAAACACGCCGTAAAGCGTCGACGTCGGCATGTCGTGACCCGTCTGTTCGGGCAGGATGCCTTGCATCGTGTAGCACTGCACCGCGTACTCATGCATCGACACGAGCGTGTCATAGAGCGCCATGTCGATGTGCTGGCCCCGGCCGCTCTTCACGCGACCGAGTAGCGCGGCGTTGATCGCGGCGACCGCGTGGATGCCGGTGTACATGTCGCCGAGGGAAATGCGCATCAGGGGCGGCGGCGATCCGGGCTCGCCGATCATCTGCATGATGCCGCTCTTCGCTTCGGCGATCAGGCCAAAGCCCGCGCGATGCGCATCCGGCCCGGTGTGTCCGTATGCCGAGATCGAGCAATAGACGAGACGCGGATTGCGCGCCGAAAGCGCTTCGTATCCGAGGCCGAGCTTGTCGAGCGCGCCCGGCCGATAGTTCTCGATGAACACGTCGGCCGAATCGCAAAGACGCTGCATGAAATCCTTGCCGCGCGGGTCCTTCATGTCGACGCTCACGCCGCGCTTGCCCATGTTGAGCTGCAGAAAATAGGCGCTTTGCTGGTCATCGAGCACGGTGGCGTGCTGCCTGCCAGCGTCGCCGCTGCCGGGACGCTCGACCTTGATGACCTCCGCGCCGAGCGCCGCGAGGCAACGTCCCACATAGGGGCCAGCAAGGAAATGGCTGTAGTCGACGACGCGCATACCTTCGAGAGGGCGGGCTTGCATCAGAACGCTCCCGGACGGCGCGGCACCATCAGGCGATGCTCGCCGCGCTGGACGATCTGGCCATCCTGATCGATCAGCTCCGACGGCAACACGACGATGCCCCATTCCGGACGACTCTTGCTCGCGCGCATCGCGCCCACGCGGAATTTCACATGCAGCACGTCGTCGACCTTGATCGGCAGCAGGAAGTCCCACGTCCACCCGAGCGACATGCCCGGCAGGAAGCGATATTCGCTTTGTGTCTTGAGCCCGTCCGCGATCGACAATCCGAACAGACCGTGAGCGACGATCGAGCCGAAGTGGCTGGCGTTGGCATAGGCCTCGTCGACATGCACGGGCGTGTGGTCGCCCGTGAGGTCGGCGTAGGCCAGGATGCGTTCCTTGGTGACCGTGTAGGTCGGGCTCAGGCATTCGTCGCCTTCGCGGGCGTCGTCCCAGTATTTCCCGATGATCGTCATGGTCACGCCTCCGAGCGTGGGTTGATCGCCAGCGCCTGCGTGACGCATGCTGCGGGTTTCGCCTGAATCAGTTCAAGCGCGAGTCCATCCGGCAATCGCAGCCAGTTGCGCCCCTGCGGCATTTCAGTGACCCCGAACGCTTGCGCTGCAGTGAGCGCGGCTTCGAGGTCTTCGCACATCACGCCCAGATGGGCGAGCCGGCCTTCAGGGCCTTCGTAACTCGAATCGCCGATGAATTGCAGTCCGCCAAGCGTCCAGTACTGACGCGGTGCTTCGACGGTGCCGTCGACTTCGCGCATGGTCATGCCGAGGACTTCTTCGAAGAAGCGAATGTGCCAGTGGATGTCCTTCACCCGGATAGCCACATGTTCCAGATACGCTTTGGAGCTGCTCATGCTGTCGCTTCCTCTCGTTGCTGGTCCGTCATGGCGCGCTCGATGCCCTTGATGCATGCGACCAGCGTCGAGTTGACCGGTGTCGGCACGCCGAGCCGTTCACCCCAGCGCACGACCGCTCCATTGATGAAGTCGATCTCCGTGACCGAGCCTTTCTCCAGGCTTTGCAGCATCGAAGTCTTGAACGCGGGCGGAAGCCCTTCGGCTGCGAGATTCCACGCCTCATCCGCTTCGATCATGGACAGTTCGATGCCGGCCGCCTTCGCGACGGCCATCGCCTCGGACACGGCGGCCAGCGCGGTCGCCTTGAGAATGGGCTCTTTATAGAGTTGGCCGTAGGCAAGACGCGTGATGCCGGTCAGCGCGCCTGTCGCGACGTTGATCAGCAACTTGTCCCACATCGTGCCGAGGATGTTGTCGCTGACCCGGGTTTCCAGATTCGAGGCGTTGAATTCTTTCGCGATCGATTGCGCGCGGCTCGTGATCTGGCCGTCCAGTTCGCCGATGTACGTGAGTTTTCCACTCACGCCGCGCTGGATATGGCCGGGCCCCCGAAGCACGCCTCCGACGTATGTCTTGCCGGCCAGCACGCGGTTTCGGCCGACGATTTCGGCGAGGACATCTTCGTGCCCGAGGCCGTTCTGCAACGACAGCACGAGCGTGTTCGGCCCGATCAGCTCCAGCGCGCCGCGCATGGCCGAATCCGTGTGAAAGGATTTCACCAGGACGACGATCAGGTCAGTCGCGCCGACGTCAGCGGCATGCGTCGCCGCGCGGACCTCGATGCGCCGGGAACCATCGGCGTCGTCAACGAGCAGGCCATCGCGACGCATGGCGTTCACGTGCGCCGGCGAACGGTCGATTAGCCAGGTTTCGTGGCCACCTTCGGTCAATGTGGAACCGATCGCGCAGCCCAGCGCGCCAGCCCCCAGAATCGCGATCTTCATTTGCGTCTCCAGATGTGTTGACGCAACGATAGAAGTCGCCGCTCATGTTGACAATGCAATGGCTACAATGAGCTCATTGCGAAACATAATAATGGTCATGAACCGCGCCGAACTGCCCGACCTGAAGCTGTTGCAGCTTTTCGACCTTCTGTACGACACCCGGAGTGTCACCCGCGTGGCGGAGCAGCTCGGACAGAGCCAGCCAACGATCAGCATCTGGCTCGGACGGCTGCGTGAATTCCTGCAGGATCCTTTGTTCATCCGCACGCCCGGCGGCATGGCTCCCACGCCGCAAGCCGACGCGCTGATCGGGCCGTGCCGCGAGATTCTCGAATCGCTGCGGCGCTTCGCTGCGTGGGAGATCGCGTTCGATCCCGCCACCGCGAAGCGCCGGTTTCGCATCTGCATGACGGATGCGAGCCACATCACGCTGCTTCCTCGAATGCTGGCGCACATTCGGGCGCAGGCGCCAGGCATTCGCCTCGAGGCGGCGAGGATCGATGGAAACACTGAACGGGCGCTCGAGTCAGGGGAGGCGGACCTGGCAATCGGCCATGTGCCGTGGCTCAGCGGCGGCATTTACCAGCAGCAGTTGTACACGCAGGACTGGGTGTGCCTGACCAACCGGCATCATCCTCGGGTACGCTCCAGGCTTGGGTTGAAGCAATACCGCACGGAGGGACATGTCGCCATCGCGGCCGGAACGGGCGCCCAATTGCTGGAACAAGCGCTTTTGCGCGAACAGATTCAGCGCGATGTTGTGTTGGAACTGCCGGGATTCCTCGGATTGGGCGCGATCATCCAGACGACCGACCTGATCGCCACGCTGCCTCGCCACATCGGCCAGACGCTTGCGCAGGTCAACGATCTGTCAGTTCGTGCATGCCCGGTTCCCGTCGAGGAATTTGCTGTGCGCCAGCATTGGCACGCGCGGTATCACCATGAGGCGGGCAATCGCTGGCTGCGGGAGACAGTGGCGCAGTTATTCAGCAGCATGCGCTGAGGCGTCGCTTTCGAGCGGAGCGGCCAGAGTTCACTTTTCGGCCGCGAGATTGTTTCTGACCGTTCGAAGCAGGGTGCCGAGCTGCTGCATCTACTCTGGAAAGAATCATCTTGAGTAGCGGCGTTGTCGAGCATCGAGGGTTTCCCATTCTAGAGTTAGCCCGTGCTCTGAACAGATGCTTAAGCATTTATCGATTGCGTCACGCATGGAATCCAGGTTCATGCGTTGTCTTTGAAGCGCCGACCATGCGCTCTCAGACATCGAATGCACGAAGGCCGCGCGTGACTGCGGGCCTTGCCTCGACCCGTTCATACCAGCGACGCAGATTGGGCAATTGATTCCAGGGCAGATGTTCCTTGACCGACGAGGTGATCGTGAACGCCGCAATGTCCGCGATAGAGAACGCCTCGCCGGCTATGTATCCATTCGCGTCGGGATACCGCTCGGCCGTCGCGACGGTCGCGAGCATGCGCTCGATCAGAAGCGCCCGCGCGTCTGAAGCGCCTGCTCGTCCGAGAAAAAAGGCGGCATGACTCGGAGCGATCACGTCGGTCACGAAGAAGAAGAAGCGCTCATACGCGACGGCGCGCGCTCGGTCGTCTCCCGGCAGCAGGCGACCCGGCCGCTGTTCCGCTGCATAGAAGACGATTGCGTTCGACTGGGTGATGACGAACGGTGCTTCGTCTGTTTTCCTTTCGACCAGAACCGGTACTTTTCCCGCCGGGTTCAGCGCAAGATGCGCGGATTGCTTTTGCTCTTGAATCGCGAGATCGACGAATCGAACCGTGTAGGGCAGTCCGGCTTCTTCCAGAGCGATCGCCGCGCGGATGCAGTTGCCGGTGGGGGCGCCGTGAAGCTCTAAGCTCTTGGTCATTTCAGGATCCCTTGCGCCTATCGCTGAATTTGCGCGAGCGATCATCGACGGGCATGAAAGTTTGCGGACTCACGCAATCATGCGCCAAAAAATCGCCGGTTCGCGCGAACGAATTCCTCGACCGTCTGTGGCGCCTTTCCCGTGACGCGCTCGATGATGTTATCGACGCCTTCGAACACGCCGTTCCGGTAGTCGATGGCTACTTCGATGAAGTGCTGGATCGTGAACTCGGGAAGATCGTATTTCCGCAAATGCTCGCGATAACCGTCGAGCGTGTCCGGGCTGTACGTGATCTTCTTGTCGATGACCTGGCTGATCTTGTCCGCGATTTCGTGGTAATCGTGCTCCGCCGGTCCGCAAAGCTCGTACGTCTTGCCGATGTGGCCGGACGGCTTCGTCAGCACCGCGGCGATGAAGCGAGCCTGGTCCTCGGCCGCGATCGGAGCGTGACGTCCGTTGCCGTAGGGGAGCGCGATCTTTCCATCGTTGACGATCGTATCGCGCACCCACGGGAAAATAAGCCATTCGGAAAAGAACGTCGGGCGGATATGAACAGTCGGTACGCCCGACCAGTCGAGAACGCGTTCTGCAATCCAGTGATCGCGTGCGGCATTGCTCTTCGAGTCTTCACGGGCAGAGATCTGTGACATCTCCACGACGACATCGAGACCGGCGCGCCGCGCGGCATCGGCAAAGTACGCCGTTCCCTGAATGAATCCGGGACGCACCGGGTAACAAAGGTACGCGCCCGACACACCCGCGGCGGCGCGAATCAGATCGTCATGCCTGAGCAGATCGCCCACGACTACTTCCGCGCCCGCGGCACGAAGCGCGGCGCTGCGCTCGTCTTCCGTGCGGACCATCGCGCGGACGGCATGGCCCGCCTCCAAAAGGTTGTTGACCGTATGTACGCCGGTTTTCCCTGTAGCGCCGGTGATCAGGAATTTGCGTTGTTGCATGACGAAGCCTCCAATCGATAAGTAAATGCACCCGCGAAGGTGAGGAAATTTCTTTGCCCAGTGGTCGAAATGTGCATATGCACAATTAGATGCGAGTTTTTCAGTCTCGAATTGCCGGTGAGACTCAAATCGCAGCGACGTGTCGCCTGACGTCTTCCAGCAGCGCTGCCGACGCCGCGGGGTCAGCAATGATTCGGGACATGGTCAGCGCGCCGATCATGGCCGATAGCGCAAACACGGCCTTCGAATGGTTCGGCTCGTCCTCCGAACTTCGAATGCGCTTTGCCAGCATGTCGACAAACTCGTCGAAGCCGCGCGATGCGGCCGCGCGCGTGGATTCGTCCGCCCGCGCGAGTTCGCTGCCCATGCTTGCAAGGGGGCAGCCGCTCGCCGGACTGTCCCGGTGCGACGTCGACATGTAGGTATCGACGAGCGCCCTGAACCCTTTCTTGCCAGTGGCTTTCCCGGCTGCGGCCTCGAGTGCACCGACGATGTCGGCGATGGCCGCTTCACAGGCTTCGGCGACCAGATGCTCCTTCGACCCGAAATGCCGATAGAACCCGCCATGCGAAAGGCCGGCGGCGGCCATCACGTCGGCGACGCCGGTGGCGTGGATGCCGTTCGTCCTGAGTTCTCCCGCTGCGATTTCGACGATGCGGCGTCGGGTCTCCGCCGTTTCGAGTTTGGACTTCTTCATGGTTCTGCTTGCAGTGTGATCGAATTTTTTAGATGATAGACGTCATCTAAAAAGAAATCAAGGAAAGGAATGACATCGCTTGAAACAATGCGCGCGTCATCGATTTCCCTGATTTTTCACAATGCGATGTGGCCATGCGCCACGCTTGACGACTGCCCAATAGAGCCAACCGATCAGCACCAGCGCCACGGCCCCGAACATCGTTGGCAAGGCGAGAAAAGACCAGCCCCGCTGCGTTGCGAAAATGATGACCGGATTGCTGCCGGCCGGTGGATGAACCGTTCGCGTCAGCATCATCAGCATGAGTGCGGACGCTGCGGCAAAGGCCATGGGCATGTACCCCGGGCCGAATAACTGCAAACAGACGAGGCCTGTCAACGACGTCAGGACGTGCCCGCCGATGATGTTTCGCGGTTGGGAGAACGGGCTCGATGGAAAGCCAAACAGCAGAACACAGGTGGCCCCGAACGAACCGAGAATCCATGGTTCCGAGGTTTTCTGTGCCAGCATGCCGACGAAAGCCAAACCAACGAACGCGCCCACGCCAGCAAGCACAATGCTGCGAGTGTGAGCGCGTCTCGTCGAGGCCCCGTTGGCGCCGGCGGAAGCGGCAGACGGGGTTGTCATCGAAATCAGGCCTTCTTGAAGCGGGCCGCTTCTTCCGAGCCCTTCGTCGCGTTGCCGGCACTGTAGGAGTGTGCGCCGACGCCCGCGAGCTTGCCGCCCTGGACAATCAGGTATTCATCGCGAATCGGGCGACCTTCGAAGTAGCATTCGAGAATCTCGCGCGTTCCCGCTGCGTATCGCGCCTGTGCGGAAAGGCTGGTGCCTGAGATGTGAGGCGTCATCCCCTGATGGGGCATGCCGCGCCACGGATGGTCAGCCGGTGCGGGCTGAGGGAACCAGACGTCGCCGCCATAACCTGCGAGTTGACCGCTCTTGAGCGCGTCGACGATCGCGTCGCGGTCGCACAGCTTGCCGCGAGCGGTATTGATCAGGTAAGCGCCGCGCTTGAAATTCTTCAACGTCGCCGCGTTGATCATGTGCTCGGTTTCCGGGTGCAGCGGGCAGTTCAACGTCACCACGTCACACACACGGGTCAGGCTTTCCAGATTCGAGTGATATGTGAGATTGAGCTCCTTCTCAACCGACTCGGGGAGACGATGCCGGTCCAGGTAGTGCAGCTTCATGTCGAATGGCTGGAGCAGTCGCAACACGCGCAAACCGATCCGGCCCGCGGCGACCGTGCCGACGTGCATCCCTTCGACGTCGTATGAACGTTCGACGCAGTCGGCAATGTTCCAGCCGCCTTCGTTGGCCCAGTTGTGCGATGGAATGTAGTTGCGTACGAGAGCGAGTGTCGTCATCACGACATGCTCAGCCACGCTGTTGCTGTTGCAGTAGGTGACTTCGGCTACCGTGATGCCACGGTCCATGGCTGCTTGCAGGTCGGTGTGATCCGAACCGATTCCGGCCGTGACGATCATCTTGAGTTTAGGCGCCTTCGCAATGCGCTCGGCCGTCATGTAGGCAGGCCAGAACGGCTGCGAAATCACGATTTCGGCGTCATGCAGCTCTCGGTCGAGGACGCTATCAGCACCGTCCTTGCTGGACGTCACCACCAACTGATGGTCGTTCGACTCCAGATATTTCCGGAGGCCCAGCTCGCCGGAGACGCATCCCAGCAAGTGGCCCGGCGTGAAGTCGATTGCCTTGGGCGTCGGAGTGGTCTGGCCGTCGGGATAACACGTGATTTCCGGAAGGCTGTCACGGGCGTACTCCTTCGGCATACCGTTGACCGGATCGTCGTACAGCACACAAATAATTTTTGCCACGATATCTGTCTCCACTCTGATGGACGTTTTGTTCCGGGGCCGTTGGCGCCACCGGCTCTTCGATCGCGCTCCTGTGGCGGATCGATGGACAGAGTGTTGACGATAAGAGCAATAGCGATCCAATCGTTTCGCCGAATCACTTGATAAGCGTGGCTTATCACCCTTTTCGACGCCGCCGCTATTCTGGCGTATATCACCCAATCTACTACTAGATAGGCGGCGCACCACTATACGAACTTGGACGCCGGACCAAGTTATCGTTATATTGATGCATATATAACGAGGAGTGGGAATGGCGATGAATCAGCAGCGGGTCGGAGAAAACTTTGTACTCGATTCAATGAGGTTTGCGCGCGACAGAACGTGGGACGTCGTCAATGAGATGAGCGCGCGGGTGCGGCCGGGGATGCTCGAATCCGAGGCGATCGCCGAATGCAAAAACGTCATGACCGCGCTCGGCATGGAGCGGATCTGGCATCCGTCGCTCGTGCGATTCGGTGCGAACACCCTCAAGACGTTCAAGGAGCGCTCGGAGGGCGATCCACGCCTGGCCGAGAACGATATCTTCTTCATCGATCTGGGGATCGTCTGGAAAGGTCATGAAGGCGATGCCGGTGCGACCTTTGTCGTCGGCGACGATCCGGAGATGATCGAATGCGCCGTGGCTGCTCAGCGCCTGTTCGATGAAGTCGAGGCGCACTGGCGCAAAACAGGAACGACCGGCATATCGCTTTACGACTACGCGGAGTTTCGCGCGAACGAAATGGGCTGGCGACTGAACCTGGACATAAAAGGCCATCGTGTGAGCGATTTTCCGCATGCCGTCTACAAAGCCGGCAAGCTCGGCGATTTCGATGCGTGTCCGGATATCGGATTGTGGATTCTCGAAATTCAGATAGCGCACCCGACACGGCCATTCGGCGCGTTCTACGAAGACTTGCTTGTCTGATCATCGTTCAATAGCCCGACACCCACTGAATGTTCATCAGACAACTGAAGTATCTCGTCACGCTCGCAAAGGAACAGCATTTCGCGAAGGCGGCCGAGTCGTGCAACGTCTCGCAGCCGGCGTTGTCGTCTGCGATCCGAAGTCTCGAGTCTGAGCTCGGTCTCGTGATCGTGAAACGCGACCGTCGCTTTATTGGATTTACGGAGGAGGGCGAGCGTGTGCTCGGTTGGGCACGTCAAACACTGGCCGCGCTCGAACACATGCGGCAGGACGCTTCCGCCTCGCAGGTGCGGTTGACGGGCACTCTGCGCTTTGGCGTCATCCCGACGACGATGCCGATCATCGGCCTTCTGCTCGGGGCGTGCCGTGCGAAGCACGACGCAATCCACTATTCGGTGCGCTCGCTGAGTTCCGACGCAATCCTGCGGCAACTCGACGACTACGAGATCGATATCGGCTTCACTTATCTTGACGAACACGTGCAGGCGGGTTTCGAAGTATTGCCGCTTTATCGCGAGCGCTATTTCCTGTTGTCTCCGGCCGACGCAGTGATCGGAACGGCCGCGAGTGCGGGGCCGCGCGCGGCGCGCTGGTCTGAACTGGGCAGCTTGCCATTCTGTCTGCTCAGCACGGCGATGCAGAATCGTCAGGTGATCAGTGCGGCGTTCAGACGAGCAGGTGTCCAGCCGACCGTCGTGCTTGAGACCGACTCGCTTCTTGCATTGCATTCCAACGTGCAGCATGCCGGACTGCACAGCGTCTTGCCGCATAGTCTGCTCAGCGTGCTCGATGCTCAGGCAAGCAAGGCGCGCACCGTTCCGCTTGAACCCGAACTCACTCGTGAAATAGGCTTCATCGCACGTCGCGCGCCGACGATGCCGCCGCTGATATCAGCCATGTGGAGCGCGGCCACTGAACTCGATCTGCAACGGCGCTTCGACGCGCTATTGCCGAATGCCGGTGAAGGTTGATTAGCCTGAAGAACCGGCATACGGGCGTGAATCCTACCTTATTGTCCTCGCCCGGATCTGCGGCGGGGAGCCAACCGCGACATGCGCGGGTAAACGCCAGCACTCGTTGTTGAGCGTATTTATTGACACCCCTAGCAAATCTGATAGATTTCGCATTGATCGACGGCTTAACAGTCCTTCGTGCCAGAAAGATCCACACGCCCGAATGAGGCGAAATCAATCAATTAGTATAACTATGTATGGAGATGCAACGATGAAGAGGAGACATGCGGCAGCTTTCTCCGTTGCTGGCGTGATGGCGGTGCAGGCGCATGCGCAAAGTACCGTCACCCTATACGGCATTGTCGACTTGGGTGTGCAGTACACAAACAGCGCGCAAACTTCACGTGCAGGCGGCGTTCCGCGAGGTGCGTCGCAGTTTGCATTGACGGATGCGCACGCTACCGGCTTGAGCGGTAGTCGCTGGGGTATAAGAGGCGCTGAGGACCTGGGAGGCGGGATGAAAGCGATCTTCGCCCTGGAAAACGGCTTCCTCGCCAATACCGGAGCGCTTGCACAAGGCGGCGCCGAATTCGGACGTCAGGCGTGGGTTGGCATATCCAGTCAATGGGGAACGGTAACCGCGGGCCGGCAATACGATCCGCTCGTCAACTACGTACAGCAGTTCGCGGCCTCTGGAACGTTTGCCGGCTACATGGGCGCGCATCCGGACGACCTGGATAACCTGACCAACACGAACCGCATCAATAATTCAGTCAAGTTCGAGTCGGCCACCTATGGCGGCTTCAGAGCCAGCGCACTTTACAGTTTCGGCGGTGTCGCTGGCAGCGTCACTCAGAACCAGATCTGGGGGTTGGGCGCAGGCTATACAGGGGCAAGTTTCGCGGCAGCGGTGGGATATCTGAACGCGCGCGATCCGAACGTCTCGTTCTACGGCAACACGCCTAACAAGGGCACAGCAACCGCAAACAATCTCGGTTCGGCGGGAAGCGCGACTTCGCCTGAGTCCAATCCCGTCTATGCTGGCTACGCGTCGGCCAAGACGTTGCAGATCATCGGCGGTGGCGCGTCATACACCTTGGGTGGCGCAACGGTCTCGCTGGTCGGCACCAATGTCCGGTTTGATTCGCTAGGCTCGTCGTCGGGCCCGAATCCGCTCGGCTATACGGGCGACGCGATATTCACGAGCATCGATCTCAATGCGCGCTATTTCCTGACCCCGTCATTGCAGTTGGGGGCGGGAATCGACTATACGCATCGCAACTCCGTCAAGGGCGACGAAGGCGCGAAATACCTCCAACTGGATCTGGGCGCCGACTACAGTCTGTCGAAGCGAACCGACGTCTACGCACTGACAGTTCTGCAGCGCGCCATGGGCCGCGATTCGCTCGGACAACCCGCTGTCGCCTCGATCGCAGGGTTTAGCCCGTCGTCGACTGACAAGCAGATCGGCGTGCGCCTGGGCATCCGTCACAAGTTCTGATTTTGACCGGGCTGCGCCGCGCGCTTGCGTCCTGCAGCGCGCGGCGCCGTCTTGTCAGACGCTTTCGCCGGCGCAGCAAGCCACCGTTCGAAGCCCTCCAGAAGCACACGCAGACCTTCATCGAAGGCGCGGTCCGCGCTCAACTCGGAAAACGCCTTGCCCACGAGCTTTGCTGCGGGATACCTGTCGTCCGAAGCGGCCTCGAACTTTCCGCGAATATACGCCGAGTGCTCTGCGGGTGACTGGCGTCCCGCAGCCGAGATGCTCGACGACAACAGGAATTGCGCGAGAAGGTGATAGGCCAGCGCCGTCTGATCCGCCGAAAATCCGCCCTGAAGAAAGCAGGACATCGTGTGATTGAAAAGCGCGAGCCCGTAGTCGATTTCGCCGGGAGCGACGGATTGGAACAGTCGAAATCGGTTGTGCGACGCGATATACAGGCTGATGCCGGGGATATCGAGCGCAATTGAATAGGAAATCCGGGCGATCTTTTCGATGTCCGAACGCCAGTTTCCGGTGAGCGCCGGCAGGGCTTCGAGCCGTCGACGGTAGTGGCTGTTCAGTACGCCGGAGATGAGATCGTCTCGACTGCCCAGGTAGTAGTGAATCAATCCCGGCGCGACCCCCATTTCCTTGGCGATCTGAACCATCGACACCTGATCGAGCGGCATCGTGCGCGCCATGTCGGTCGCACGATCGATGATCACGTTGCGCGACAGGATCGGTTCGGCGCCAATGGCCGAAGCAGCTTTCGGCGGCCGGCCGCGTCGTCGCGGGGCAGTTTCAGCGATCACCTTATCTGTTTTTTTGGATGCAGCCGTCATGGTGTGCAAGCGGTCTCGGGAAAGTACTGACAGTCTACCTAGAAAATTTAATTGACACCCATCGCAATTAAATCCTACCATGCCTCCAACATCTCAATATTTGCAGGAGGCAACGTGGCTGAAATCGAGAGGGCGGAGGTTACCGCGGGACTTCGGGGGGCGAATTGGGACCCCGCGCTGATGCGCCGCCCGTACAAAGTGGTGCCTTATTCGCTTCAGACGTCCGACGGCCAAAAGACGCTTGGTTTCCTCTTCACGAGGTCCGGGAAGGAAAAGACGGTCGTTTCGATCATGCACCCCCGCGAAATGTCGGTGACGCACTACCTCGTTCCGTCGGTGCTCGATGCCGGCTGCGCCTGCTGGGTGCAGGGTCCGCGCTCCATCGGCAACGATCTTCGTCTGGAGCATGAGATTGCGCTTCTCGACGTCGCGGCCGGAATGAACCATCTGCGCTCGCTCGACTTCGAGAACATCGTCCTTCTCGGAAACTCCGGCGGTGGCGCGCTCTATGCGTTCTATAACCAGCAATCGAAGCTGGCACCGGAAGATCGTGTCCGGCGTACGCCCGGAGGCCGCCCGACGGGTCTGCATGAAGCGCACATGCCGCTCGCTGACGGCCTCGTTCTCGTCTCGCCGCATCCGGGGCAAGGGGCCATTCTTCTGAACAGCCTCGACCCGAGCGTGGTCGACGAGAGCGATCCGATGTCCGTCGACCCGTCGCTCGATCCCTTCAGCGCAGAGAACGGATTCGACCTCGATGCTCGTGAAGGACATTACTCACAGGAATTCGTGGAACGCTATCGAGCAGCACAACTCGTTCGAGCACAAAAGCTGGATGCCCACGCGCGTGAGTTGATCGGCCGTAAGCAGGAAGCACGCAAGAGGGTCAAGGAAGGCACCGCCGGCGGTGTCGATCGACGCGTTGCGGGCTATGCACCGATCTTTCAGGTTTGGAGGACCGATGCCGATCCGCGCGCCTGGGACATCTCTATCGACCCCTCGGACCGCAAGGTGGGTTCGCTGTGGGGAAGCGACCCCTTTACTTCGAACTGGGGAAGTGTCGCCTTCGGTCGCGTGGTCACACCGGAGTCGTGGCTTTCGACGTGGTCGGGTGTGTCGAGCAACGCTTCTTTCGCGAAGTGCGCGTCATCCATCGAAGTTCCGACTTTGCTTCTCGAATACACCGGCGATCAATGCGCGTATCCGCAAGACTTCGATCGCATCTACGCCGACATCGCCGCAAAGGACAAGACAAGGGCCAAAGTGCGCGGTAATCACCATGGAATGGCACTGACTCGAGATGAGCCATCGGGTCGCGAGGCGGCGGGTGAGCATATCGGCGCCTGGCTCAACAAGCACTTTGCCGGTTGATGCTGCATTCACAGACAAATACGGAGACGCAATTGAACGAGACGGAATTCAGGCCAAAGGAACTCCTGAATGGAGTTCGATATCCCGATGCCGATCGGCTGGCCCGTTACATGGAAGAAGGTGTACTCGGAAAGCAGTCCCTTCGCGCTGCGCTGCGCGAATCGTTCCGCAACAATGCGAATCGCAATGCGCTGGTAGGCCCCGAAGGAGAATTCACCTACGCCCGGTTCGATGACCTCACAGACAGATTTGGCGCTGCTTTATTGCAGCAAGGGGCACGTCCGTTCGATCCGGTGATTCTCCAGTGCGGCAACTGCAATGAACTTCTGATTGCGTTCATCGGATGTCTGAAGGCCGGGCTGATTCCGCTGTGCGCATTGCAGGCGTTTCGCAAGCACGAGATCTCCTATCTGGGCAATCTGTGCGAAGCCGTCGTGCATGTCGTGCAGGGCGACGATCCGAAATTCGACGACGTTGCGTTTGCAGAAGAAATGCTCGAAAGCGTTCCTTCGTTGCGCCTCATCGTGCAGGCACGCGGAGAGCAGCGCGGCAAGGCGAATACGCTGTGGTCGCTGATCGAAGGTATGGATCGCGCGCAAGCTCGCCGCATGTTAGACGCCATCCCGGATGACCCGTTTCAGGTCGCGGTCTTCCAGTTGTCGGGCGGCACGACCGGCGTACCCAAAATCATTCCGCGCTTTCAGAACGAGTATCTGCTGAACATGCGCGAGGTCGCGAAGTGGAACGGATATCACAAGGACGACGTGCTGTTCATGCCGACTCCGTTCATGCACAACATGAACATGGCCTGCTTCTTCGGACCGATGATGCTCGTCGGCGCGAGCATCACGGTCTCTCCCGACATCCGACAAGAAACGCTTTGCGGTCTTATCGAACGTTACGACCCGACATGGTTTGGTCTGGCGGGGCCGATCTTGTCGCGGGTGACCGACCAGATGCGTCTGGCCTCTGAAGAGGGCAAGCAACGCCGCAAGCTGATGGGGCCGAAAAACGCATCGCGTCTGCGGGAAATGCTGGGCTCACCCTGCTATCACATCTTCGGGATGACCGAGGGCGTGATTATGTTCACTCATCCATCCGACCAAGAGTCGATTCTCGATGAATCGGTCGGACGGCCAGTCTGTGCTTATGACGAGGTGCGGATCGTCGAGCCCGGGACCGAGACCGACGTGCCCGATGGAGAGATCGGAGAAGCATTGTTCCGCGGCCCTTACACGATCCGGGGCTACTACAAGTCGGAGAAAGAGGACGTGCATCGTTTTACTGCTGACGGGTTCTATCGCTCAGGCGATCTGATGATGGCGAAAATCACCGACGGCAAGCGCTATTTCTATTTTCGCGGGCGCACAAAGGACGTGGTGGACCGTGGAGGGGAAAAGATCAACGCTGAAGAGCTCGAAAACGTCATCAACACTTGCCCGCAAGTGCATGCATCAGCGGTTGTAGGCATGCCTGATCCGATATACGGCGAGAAGGTCTGCGCATTCATCGTTCCGATGCCGGGCCACGCTTCCATCACGCTTCCTGAATTGACGAAATTCCTCGAAACCGAGGGGCTCGCGAAATTCAAATGGCCGGAGCGGGTGGAAATCGTCTCCGAGTTCCCCCTTACCGCATCGGGCAAGCTGAGCAAAGTTCTGCTGCGCAAGCAGGTGATGGAGCGCCTCGACGAGGAGCGCGCTCAATCGACCACTACTCAAGGATAAGTCATGAATCGCCCAGAAAAAGCGACCTTCCTCTCCCATCCTGTCCTTCGTGGCGTACATCACACGGCTCGTCCGACCTGGAAGCTCGAAGATACCGTGCATTTTTATCGCGACTTGCTCGGACTGCCGCTTGTCCACGCGATTTCCGCTAAAGGCTGGGGACCTGCAAACCATGCCGACTTCCTCCACTTCTTCTTCGACAGTGGGAACGGCAGCACGATCGCATTCTTCTACTACATCGGTACGGAGCAGCCCGAAAAGCACATTCCGACCGATGACTATCAGGACCGGGCTACTCATACTGCGTGGCTGGTCTCCGATGCGAACGAGCTCAAGGAATGGCGCGCCCGAGTGGAGCAGGCCGGCATCCCGCTGCGCTATCAGGTTCGTCATGAAGTGATCGAGTCGATTTATTTCAACGACCCGAACGGCTATCCCATCGAAATCACTTACCAGACGCGGCCGTTCGAGGAAAAAGACAAGGGCGATGCGATGCGGACCCTCGAGGCAGCGATCGAACTCGAGCGCGCGAGCCGTGATGGCGCGACGTTCGACAGCATAGAGCCCGTCTGGCAGCGCAAAGGCGATCGTCTCAACGATTCCGAACCGGTGACAGTCGCTTCCGTTTTCGTTCTCGACGTGCCCGAGTTCAGTGCGCTCGTAGAAGCAGCGGACGCGACCGATGGCTATAAAACCACGCGCCTGAACGACGGTTACATTCGGATCGATGGAGCGCCGGGCATCACGTTCGAACGCAAGGCGCTGGGATTCAAGCCGGCGGTCTGGTACGGCGCGTTGACCGGAGGACTGGTCGGATCCATCAAGCAGTTCGACACTGACAAGCTGGTAATCAATCCCGCGGTGCATTCATGAAAATAGATATTGTCGGAGGCGGTCCCTCCGGGCTTTTCCTCGCGATTCTTCTCGCGCATCAGGCTCCGCATGTCGAAACGGAGGTGATCGAACAGAACGCGGCTGATGCGACATTCGGTTTCGGCGTCGTTCTTGCCGATACTGGCCTTTCGCGCCTGAGCGACGCGGCACCGGAAGTCTGCGCGGACCTCATGAAAGCGATGAAATTCGGCGCCCAGCAGAACATCGTCCATCAGAGGAGTACGCTTGCCGTCAAGCGCCCGGGACAAGGCGGCGGCGCGATCCCGAGACTGACACTGCTCGATATCCTGCAAGATCACGCAGCGCGCCTCAACATCCCCGTGACCTATTCGTCACGCGTCAACGATATCGATTCCTTGACCGGCGATATTGTCGTGGGTGCCGACGGCGTCAATTCGCTAGTGCGGGCTAGTGACGAAACTGGCTTTGGCACTACTAAGCGATATTTGACGAATCACTTCGCGTGGTATGGAGTGGGAAAGGCGTTCGAATATCCCGCACTCGTGTTTCGCGAGTATCAGGGCGGCTACTTTGTGGCGCACTACTACCCGTATTCCGAGACGATGAGCACCTTCGTCGCGGAGTGTGACGACCAGACCTGGAACCACTTCGGTCTCGAACAGTTATCGCTGGATGAACGGCAGAAGCTTTTCGAAACAGTCTTCGCGTCGGAGCTCGACGGTTTCGGCCTGATCTCGAACAACTCGGTATGGCGACAGTTCCCCGTCATCCGCAACGCCAACTGGTTCAGCGGCAACCGCGTTCTGATCGGCGATGCCCTCGCGAGCGCGCATTTTTCCATCGGATCGGGCACTCGTATCGCCATGGAGGATTCGATTGCGCTCGCTCAGGCGATCGCCACCAGCGGCGAAGACGTTCAGCGTGCATTGTCAGCGTACGTCGAACTGCGCAGGGAATCGAAGGATCGTCTGATCCACGCATCCGAGGCTTCATATCTCTGGTACGAGAACATCCGCGAGTGGATGACGACGTTTTCCTCGCATCAGTTCGTCTACCAGTTCATGACGCGCACGGGCCGGATAGATGCAGCACGCTTGCGGGAACAATATCCCGAACTCGTTCGAGAGCTTGAACGTG
Source organism: Caballeronia sp. J97 (assembly GCF_905220305.1). Classification (NCBI taxonomy): domain Bacteria; kingdom Pseudomonadati; phylum Pseudomonadota; class Betaproteobacteria; order Burkholderiales; family Burkholderiaceae; genus Caballeronia; species Caballeronia sp. J97. The sequence continues at coordinate 103,426 of NZ_CAJMZL010000011.1, forward strand.
CTGGCGCGATACCCGCCAACGAGGCACTCTTATGATCGGCAGTTACGAGTATGTTCTGAGTGAAGTTCCGTTCACCGTGCGCCGCACGGCGCGCTGGGCGGACTGCGATCCCGCTGGAGTGGTCTACACCGGAAAGTTCAGCGAATACGTCCTCAGCGCCGCGGCTCTGTTCGAGCAACACATCGCCGAGGCAACTGGCGGGTCGGGGAAATCGCTCGGCGAACTCTTCAACGTCGGATTGCCTTGCCGTGGCATGACATTCGACTTTACGGGGACCCTGTGGCCGAACGACAGCATCGATATCCGGTGCGGCATCGGGGAGGTCCGTACTCGATCCTTCGACATTCATTTCGACGCCCGCTCGCCGGATAACAAGCCGATTTTCACCGCGACATTCTCGCCCATCTGTGTACGCATCGACGCGCGCGTAGGAACTGACATTCCCGCTGCAATGAAAGAGGCGCTCAAACGATTTGCAAGCAAGCCGCTTCAACAAACGGAGTTGACATGAATTTTCGCATCGGGCAGATCGTGCCCAGTTCGAACATCACGATGGAGAAAGAGATTCCAGCGTTGTTCGCATCCTATATGCAGGCTCACCCCGAGCATCAGTTCACCTTTCACGCGAGTCGCGTGAGGATGCACCGGGTCGTTCCGGAGGAACTGGAGCGGATGAATCGTGATATGGGACGTTGTGCTGTCGAACTGGCCGATGCCCGCGTGGACGTGCTCAGCACCGCCTGCCTCGTCGCGATCATGTGCATGGGTCCTGGATACCACCAGACCGCCGCGCAATCGCTCACTGACGCGCTGATCGAGCATCCCGCGTCGCCGCGCGTCATGACGTCGGCAGGCGCGCTCGTCGATGAGCTAAAGAGCTTCGGCGCCAGGCGTATTTCGCTGATGGCGCCGTACTCGGATGCACTCACGAAGCGTGTGATCGACTACATCGAAGCGGAAGGCATCGAAGTTCACGACGCGATCAACTTTTCGATCGAGGATAACCTCGACGTCGGTGCGCGCGATCCGATGCTTCTGCTCGACGACGTCAAGAAGCTCGATGTGAAGGGCGTCGACACGGTGGTGTTGTCAGCGTGTGTCCAGATGCCGTCTTTGCCGGTCATCCAGAAAGCGCAGGAGATGCTCGGCATTCCTGTCACCTCGACTGCCGTATGTACCGTCCGGCAGATGCTGAAACTGCTCAACCTCGATCCTTCCGCTCTTGGCGCGGGCGCATTTCTCGGGGATACACGCGGGCTCTAGACCTCGTCGAAGACCACCGTCCACGCACGATATAAAAGACATATGGAGACACCCATGGAAAACGCAGAAGTCGCGAGCAGGTCGAAGAGCACTTACGTCCGGAATGTTGTCGGCGCGGCTTTGGGGATGGCAGTCGGCTTTGCTGCCATATTCATTGCCACCAATGGTGTCTTTATCCCATCGATTGTGCGGGACTTTCATTGGGGACGAGCTCAAGCCTCGCAGTCGTATTCCGCATCGATGTTAGGCCTCGCTCTGGTAAGCCCGCTCGTCGGCGTGCTGATGGACCGCTTCGGTGTCAAGAGGGTCGTATTCGTGTCGGCACTCGCATTTGCGATTGCGATGGCATGCATGGCGTTCCAGACCGGCAATACCGTAAGCTGGATCGCACTGTCCCTCTTGATCGGCATGGCCGGCGCCGCTACGTCCGTCCTCGGTTACCTGACGATCCTTCCGCAATGGTTCGATCGGCGGCTCGGACTCGCAATCGGACTCGCGATGGTGGGTCTCGGTAGCGGAACCGTCGTCATGCCGGCGTTGTCGGCCTATCTGATTACGCAGGTCGGTTGGCGCCACGCTTATCAGGTGCTCGCTGCAATCTCGCTCGCCGGTGCGCTCGTCGCGTTTCTACTGCTGCGCGAGAAGCCGGGCATTCAGCGCAAACTTCGGAGGCACACCGGTTCCGGTACTTCGCTGGCCGGTGTTGGTCCGGTACGCCGTCGCGCGCTGAAGGTGTTCCTGATTTTTGCGGGTGCGCTTTGTGCATCGACTGCGGTCCTGTCTCTGGTGCCTCATCTTCCGGCGCTGCTGATGGATCGAGGATTCAGTGCTTCCGAGGCGGCACGCTGCGCATCGCTTGTGGGACTCGGCATTCTGATCGGTCGACTCACCTCCGGCCTTCTCGTCGATCGCATTCATGCACCGCTCGTCGCGTGCATGTATTTCGCGTCGGGTGCAATTGGTTTCGTCTTGCTGCGACAGATCGAATCTTATGAGGGTGCGCTGCTTGCATCGGTTCTCGTCGGCCTGGCTATTGGGGCAGAAGGCGATCTCCTTTCTTACTTGACGCGTGCCTATCTCGGGATGGAGAAGTTCGGACTGTTCTACGGAATTGTCTTTTCCGGCTATTCGCTCGGTGCGGTGTTCGGTCCGATGGCCACCGGCCATTATTTTGACGCCACCAGGTCCTACGTGTTGCCGATGCAGATCGCTCCGATTCTGTTGCTTGCGGCGTGTCTGTTCCTCCTGAGTCTTGGACGCTATTCGAAGCCCGGCACTCACGGAAGCGGATCCTTGAATGGCGTTGCTGTTGCGAGCAAATGAACCGTTGTCGAGGCAAAGCCGAAGGAGAAGAAGGCGAAGCTCGCGAGCAAGAAGAGCACGAAGGCGTCCGCCGGGAGCGAGTCCTGAACTTGTGCGCGTCCGTGTAGTAAAGGTGCCGGGCAGTCATGTCGGCTGCCCGGCTCCGACAAGCGGTGTTCGTCGTGTGGCATCAACCGCTCATCCCACCCAATACGCTCATGATTTCCTCGGCGAGCAGCCGGCTCGCCAGACCGTGCCCCTGCTTTTCGCGGCGCACGAGCGAGAGCACGTTCTTGCTGAAGACACGGTCGCGAATCGGCCGATAGGTGAGCACTTCCTGACGATGCTCCTCCACGATGTCGTACTTGCTGAGGAACGCGATGCTGTCGCTCGCGGCGGCGAGACGCTTCATCGTTTCGATCGAGTTGGTCCGGAAAGCCGGCTCGATATCGAGTCCCGCTTCCTCGAAGGTATCGGCGACGATGCCGTGCATCAGCATGGAGCGATCAGCAAAAATCAGCGGATAAGAGGTGCAATACGCGAGCGGGATCGAGTCCATGCGCGCCAGTGCGTGGCCGGGCGCGATTACCGCGCCGAGGCTCGTGTCCTTTTCCCAGAGGCTTTCCAGTTGTGGAGACGCAGGCAGGTTGAAACCCAGACCCAGATCGGCCTCGCCGCTGGCGAGCGCATCCGCGATGTCTCGCGCGAACATGACTCTGATCGAGATCTTGATGTGCGGATGGTTCGCACCGAATGTCGCCGCCGCCGTCGATGCGATGCCGCTGGCGAGGCCGGTCAGCGTGGCGATGATCACCTCGCCTTTCTGCAACGTCTTGAGGTCGCGGATTTCGGCTTCGACCTGACGGTAGTCGAGGATGGTCTTGCGCACGTGGGCAAGCAGGATCTCGCCTGCCGGCGTCGGCCGCAGCCCCCGCGGCAGGCGCTCGAACAGCGGCTCGCCGATTTCCTCTTCGAGCTGCAGCAAATGCTTGTTGATGGCCGAAGGCGCGATGTGCAGCTTCTCGCCGGCCGCGCGGATCGAGCCGGAACGCGCCACCTCGTCGATATAACGCAGCAACCGTGAATGAAGCATCGTCGCCTCCGTGTCTGGCGCTGATCGTACTCGAAAAGTGCACGCTCCGTGCAAAAAACACTGCTTTTTAGAATCGCTCGATTCGGACTTAATGGCACCAGTCGCAGTCGCCGACGATCGCCTCGAAAGCGCGCCGCTCATGGAATATCCGCGCGGCCCTTTCAGGCAATCGACCCTGACCACGTGTCCGGTTGCGGCGCGGCAATACGCAGGGCTCAGACCAATCGATGAAAGAGAGACAACCATGTACCAGGAAGTCAGCGAGAGAAACGTTCCGGCAGCGGCACAGAACGGCCAGGTGAATGCCCATTACGACCAGGTGAGAGCGATCTTCGACGTGCTCAACGGCAAACGGGAGGCCGATCTGCTCCTGAAGAATCTGAACATCCTCGATGTACACAGCGAGACGGTCTATCAGGGCTCGCTTCTCGTGTATGACAAGCGCATCGTCGCGCTGAATCCGGACGAGGCGGCGATCAGGGTGCGCGAGGTTTTCGATGGTGAAGGCCTGTACGCGATTCCCGGACTGATCGACGCCCACGTGCACTTCGACGCACAACTGGCGCATCCGGCCGCCTTCGGCGAGGCCATCGTCCCCTGCGGCACGACCACGATCTTCTCCGAGTGCCTCGATTTCGTGAGCGCGGCGGGCGCGGACGCGGTGCAGGCCACGGAGCAGCTCTTCAGCAACCACGAGCGGCTGCCATATCGAGTGTACGCATTTGCGCCCGGAAAGAAGACCTCGGTCGAAGTCACGGACGCGCTGCTGAAGATGGACCCGGTGATCGGCCTCGGCGAACTCGCACACCTCACTTACAGCGTGGGTAACGACGACGACTTCCGCAAGTCGGCGCTGGGCCGCGCGAAGGGCGGTTTCATGAACACGCACTGGGGCGTCACGACGCTCTCGGAGATGATGTTGAACTACATGCCCGCGATCGGCGCCTTCGCCAATCACGACGTCTGGAAGGAGGACGACATCGAGAAAAGCGTGCGCTACGGGCTTCAGACGCAGATCAAGTTCGGCGTCGGCAGCAGCGAGGTGATCAAGATCATGTTGCGCGCGATCGTCAAGCGCAAGTGGCCCGCCGAGAACTTCCAACTGTGCGCCGACAACATCTCGGTGGACCGCCTGTTGACCAGGGGCCACATGGACTGGATCGTTTCGCTGTGCGCCGAGATGGGCATCGAGCCGATCAAGGCGATCAAGATGGCGACCCTCTACACGGCGCGCGCCTTCCGCATGGACAACCGCATCGGCTCGCTGACGCCGGGCCGCTTCGCGGACATCGTGCTGACGGACAGTCTGTCGAAGATCAATCCGCGCTTCGTGTTCAAGGATGGCGAACTGGTCGCGAAGGATCGCAAGCTGCTGAAGCAGACCGACATCGACTATTCCGGCATGGTGACGAAGCCGGTTCCCGGTCTCGGCGATCTGACGGCGGAGCAACTGGATCTCGTGCCGCTCGAGATCTCCGCGGATGGCGCGCAGGCGAAGGTGTACCTGTTCGATGTCTATGGCCGCGGCCACGAAAAGTTCTATCAGGAAGTGTGGGTGCCGTATCGCGACGGGAAGGTCGTCGCCGAATCGGGCGGCCTGAAGCTCAACCGCATTTCGGTCGTGCAGCGCCATGCGAACGGCGAGCGTCATGTCGTGAATGGTCTCTTCAAGGGGGTTCATATCGATCGCGGCGCGGTGGCGACTTTCTGGCCGGCGCCCAAGGCGTACTTCGTCGCGGTGGGTCAGGACAGCGCGGAAATGTGCCATTGCCTCCGGGAAGTCGATACGTATGCGGGCGGCTGTGTCGTCACCGACAATAAGGAGGTCAAGGCGGTGTTGCGGCTGGACATCCGCGGCGTGCTCGCCAACATGAGCCTGGCCGATCTGCTGAGCGCGACGCGAGCGATCGATGCGTCGCTGGAAGAGATGGGCAACCGTAACGAAGGCGAGCCCGTGGTGAACAAGCTGCTGACCTTGTTCATCTCGCTCGACCGCTTCGGCTTCATGGTGTGACGCGAACGCGGTAGCCGGACGCGGCCGACGTGCGCCTCGGGCCCGCCGGCCGCGGCCGGCGCGTCGAGAGCGCAAATCCGCGCGCATCCCGGAGGCGCTCCACCACAGCGCGATGCCGCTCAACGACCAGTCGACGGCAACGCATCGAGGCACACAGACAACCAAGGGACAGTAATGGCGCACCACGCAAGGGAAGCTGAAGTCATCGATACCGGAAGTCTGAAACGGCGTTGGGCCACGTATGTCGCCGGTATCTACATTCTGACCATGGGCATCAGTCTGGCGATACGCGCGGGCATCGGCATATCGCCGCAGAGCAGCCTGACCCGAACGATGACGCTCGTCTACACGCCTCTGAGTCAGGGCACATACAACTTCATCCTTGAGTTGTTCATGCTGTTCCTGACCTATCTCGTCGCGCGCAAGGACTTCACGCTCAAGAACTTCGCGTCGCTGATTCCGGCTTTCGTGCTGGCTACGTGCCTGGATCTGAACCTGATGCTGACCCGCTCGATCGGCTTTCAGGACTATTACCTGAAGTTCCTGCTGCTTGCCTTCGCGGATGCACTGCTCGCATTCGGCTTGTTCCTGATGATTCGCGCGAATCTCGTGTTGATGCCCATCGACATGTTCGTCAACACGCTTTTTAAACGCACGGGACTGAAGTGGGGGGACATCAAGACGAGTTTCGACTGCACGTTATTGATCGTCAGTGCGGTGATCGGGTTCACGTTTCTCGGCGGGCCGAAGTTTATCCGCGAAGGCACGTTCATGAACGCCATCCTGGTGGGTCAGTACATCAAGCTCTATTTCTTTCTGTTCCGCAGAATCAGGACGGCCGTCGCATCGCATCAAAGAAGGATTCTGGAACAGCGTCCTTTCTAATCGCAACCGGCTGCTCGCGCATAACACAGTGATCTGACGAAGCACAGCCGGCCTGCGCGACCGGCTTCCTGTCCGCTGCATTCACAACATTTCCACTGCGAGATGTCGATCGACGACGTCGGCATCCACTCGCCATTCGAAAAGCAAAAGAGATCGAATCATGTTCATGGAACGTGCCCGCACGGCTTTGCCGAAAAAGAAATGCCGATTAGCCGCAGCCATCTTCTGCATGGTAATCGGCGCCGAAACACACGCGCAATCGAGCGTGCAGTTATACGGCATTGTCGATAGCTGGGTCGGCATGCAGAAGTATCCGGGCAAGTCCGCAAGCTGGCAGGAAGGAGGCGGCGGTCTATCGACTTCGTTCTGGGGCTTCGGCGGCAAGGAGGATCTGGGCGGCGGCTACAAGACGGTTTTCGCCATCGAGGGATTCTTCCGTCCGCAGAGCGGCGCGTACGGTTCCTTTAACGGCGATCCGTTCTTTTCCCGCAATGCCTATGTCGGACTCGCGACGCCGGCGGGCACGATCACGCTCGGGCGCCAGAGCAGCCTCCTGTATCTGCAGGCATGCCAGTTCAATCCGTTTTATGCGTCGTTCACTTTTTCGCCGACCATCGTGCAGATGTATGCGGGGCTTGGTACTTATCCGGCATATAGAACGGATCAGGGTATCGTCGGCGGGACGGCGTGGAGCAACGCGGTCCAGTATGCGACGCCCGATCTGCACGGCCTGACAGGACACGCGATGTATGCGTTCGGCAGTGGCGGCCCGGATAACGGAAGCCGGCAATATTCGGCGCAGGCGACGTACCGGATCGGTTCCTTCACCGCGGGTGCAGTGTATCAATACGCGAATTTCAATTCGACGGCGGGCGATCTGAATTCGCTGTCGCGTGGATTTCGGAATCAGATGGCGGCACAGCTTGCGGCCTCTTACGAGTTCACCGCGGCCAAGCTGTACGCCGAATACACGTACACCGGCAACGATGTGATCAACAGGAACTTCCACGTCAACATGGTCGAGGGCGGGGCGACGATCGCGGCCGGAAACGGCCGGATTCTGGCGTCGTACGCGTATTCGCGCGATACCGGCGGGCTCGATCAAACTCGTCAGACGGCGTCGCTCGGTTACGACTACACCTTGTCCAAGCGCACCGACATCTATGCCGTCTACATGTACGACCATTTCACCGGTTTGTCGTCCGGGGAGACTGCGGGAGTGGGCATCCGCACTCGATTTTAGGGGCTTCGGTTCGCTGAAGAGCGTGGCCGGCGAGAATGACACCGTCACGCGAAGCAATGCTACCGTGCTACACTGAAATCAAGGAGATGGCATTCCTCCTTCAACCGCCAAAACATCGGCTGATGATGCCTACGAGTTCCTGGGTGCAGGAGGTCGTAGGCTGTCCATATGTGGCGCCTGCCACCCAGGTTTGATGTTCGATCGAATCTGGAAATCATGAAGCGTATTCAATCTGTTGAGCAGTTTGCCATGCTGCCTTACCTGGCACGCTGGCTTTTGCTTTCGTCCGTCCTCGGCGTAATGGCAGGGTCGGCGTCGGCGCTGTTTCTCTACGCGCTGGACTTCGCCACCGACACACGTATCACCCATCCGTGGCTGCTCGGGTTGCTTCCGGTCGCGGGACTCGCGACGGGCTGGATCTACCATCGGATCGGCAAACCCGTGGAGGGCGGCAATAACCTGTTGATCGACGAGATTCACGATCCCCAAAAAATCGTGCCGAAGCGAATGGCGCCGCTTATCCTCGCCGCGACCGTCGTCACACATTTGTTCGGCGGTTCCGCGGGGCGCGAGGGCACCGCCGTGCAAATGGGCGGTGCACTCGCCGATCGCGTGACGCACCTCTTCGGTCTCGACAAGGCCGAGCGCCGGATCTTGCTGATGGGTGGAATCGCCGCCGGTTTTTCCTCAGTGTTCGGCACGCCGCTCGCCGGAGCGATCTTCGGGCTCGAAGTGCTTGCCATAGGAAGATTGCGCTATGACGCACTGCTCGCGTGTCTGGCCTCCGCCATTGTTGCGGACGAAACGTGCCGCCTTTGGGGCATTCACCACACCGTCTATGCGATTGCCTTCACGCCGCCGGTCACGGCACTCGGACTGGCTTCCGCTTTGGTTGCGGGCAGTGTCTTCGGTGTGGTCGGCATGCTCTTCGCGGACTCGACACATGCATTGTCGGCGTTCTTCAAGCGCAAGATTGCGTGGCCGCCGTTGCGTCCCTTCGTGGGCGGCGCAATCGTCGCGATCGGCGCTACTTTGCTGGCGACGCCACAGTTCCTGGGTCTAGGCATTCCGACGATCGAAGCGGCGTTTCGCGGCGACTTGCCGGTGTACGACTTCGCCGGCAAATTTGGTTTCACTGTCGTCACCCTGGCGTCCGGTTTCAAGGGTGGGGAAGTCACGCCGCTCTTCTACATCGGCGCGACGCTAGGCAATGCGCTGGGACACGTTCTTGCTTTACCCGTGCCAGTCCTTGCAGGGCTCGGGTTTGTCGCAGTATTCGCAGGCGCGGCCAACACGCCGATCGCCTCGACCGTCATGGCAATGGAACTTTTCGGCACGCACATCGGCGTTTATGCCGCGGTGGCTTGCGTCGTGAGTTATCTGTTTTCCGGGCACACGGGCATCTATCGCGCGCAGCGAGTAGGACATGCAAAACACCTCGTCTTGCCCGAGGGCATTCGTCTTGCCGACATTCCGGCGCTCCGGCGCGCTCGAAAAAAGCCGGCAACGACGGTGCCTCCTGCCGTGCAATCATAAGATTCTCAATTCTGTTTCGACATGAGCAACCTCGTTTCTCTACGTCTTTTATTTCATGAAGCTGGACCGGTTCTTGCGCTGAGGTTCTCGCAACGTGACGCTTGCTTGTTAGGGATTCGACGCGGCGTCAAGATGCGTTGACTGGTGGAGATGGCATTCTCCCAAACCGCCCGCTCGGGCTGATGATGCCTACAGGCCTGGAAGCAGGCGCTGTGGGCTCGTCCACCGGCCTCGCAGTTCAACGGCGTCGATCCTCAGTGGCGCCTTCTTCCAGTGTTTTGTCGTCGGTGGTCGATTTTTGCCGTGCGAAGTCTCGCACTCAGGCAAACGTCGATTGTCGGCGTGCACGGAAGATCTCCCATGACACAGATCATCGACTCGGTCGAATCACGACACTTGCGCATTGAGCCTGAGCAAGCTGGAGTGTGCCAGACGACGTTCAAGAGCGTTCTCTTTCATGATGGCCGTTCCTTGAAGGAGATCGAGCAAGCGACGCAGCCGGACGTCTTCATCGACCTCAATCTCGATCAGGTAATCGATGCTTTGCTCCGCGGGCGCGATGAATACGAGCTCAGACCGTATTTCAATGTTCCCCTGAACGACACGCGAGCGATTCTTTATCGGCACGAGGTCATGCGCGATCTCGAGCGCACGGAGATCATGTCGGCGGTCGTGGCTTTCGCAGATGACATGAGGCTCGTGCGTCGCCAACTGGCCGTTGCTGCAAAAATGCACTATCGCTGGCAAGAGCGGCGTTACCTTCTCGATGGCGCACGCCACTACGGGGCGTGTGTCGACGCCTTTGCCGACGCGCTCAAAAAAGCAGAACCGCGATCCGCGGGCTTAAGGGCGTTCCTCGATGTGCTCATCCAGTACGCACAGAGTCCGGTGTTTCGAGCGCTTGTCGCGGACGAGTCCACGATCCGGAAAGCCCTGGACGACGTTCGCTACAGCGTGCTCATCAAGGGCAACGCCGTAACGGTCAGGCGGTACGCGGGAGAAGTGGACTACAGCGAAGAAGTACGGCGCGTCTTCGAAAAATTCAAGCAGGGCGCGGTAAAGAAGCGAGAGATCGAAAGCAAAGACTACCCCGACATGAACCACGTCGAAGCGACCGTGATGGATTTCGTTGCGCGGCTGTATCCAGAGGTCTTCGATCCATTCGAGACGTTCTGTGGCTCGCATGCCGACTTTATCGACCCGGTGATCGCGCGCTTCGATCGGGAGATTCAGTTCTATGTTGCCTATCTGGAGCACATGACAAGCACCAAAGCTATCGGATTGTCGTTCTGCTATCCGGTGCTTTCATCGACATCAAAGGGCGTGCGGAGCGTGCAGGGATTCGATATTGCGCTTGCCGAGAAGCTGCGCGCCGCGAAGAAGCCTGTCGTTTGCAACGATTTCCATCTCGAAGGCGAGGAACGGATCATCGTCATCACCGGGCCCAATCAGGGCGGCAAGACGACCTTTGCCCGCGCGTTCGGGCAGTTGCATTACCTCGCTGCCGTCGGCTTGCCCGTGCCGGGAAGTCAGGCGCAACTCTATCTGTCTGACCGAATCTTTACTCATTTCGAGCGGCAGGAAGACATGAAGAACCTTCGTGGCAAGCTGCACGATGACCTGTTTCGCATTCACGAGATACTCGGCGGGGCAACTTCCAGAAGCATCATCATCATGAACGAGATATTCAGTTCCACCTCGCTGAAGGACGCGCTCTATCTGAGCCGAAAGGTGATGGAGCGCATCATGGAACTCGATGCGCTCTGCGTCTACGTCACGTTCATAGAAGAACTATCCACGCTAAGTCCGCAGACGGTCAGCATGCTCAGCGAAGTGAAGCCCGACGCCATTGCATCCAGGACCTTCAGGGTGGTACGCCATCCCGCCGACGGCCGATCTTATGCGATGACCCTCGCCCGACAATACGGCCTCACGTACGAGAGACTGAAGGAGAGGATCGGATCATGAAAGCATATCTGCTCTATCCCGACGCGGACTTCCAGGTCGACGATGAATTGCCGTGGGGTTCAGACGTGCTCACCGCCGATCTCGAGCTGGAGACGCTCTTCGCGACCATGGCGCAAGGTGACGGCTTTCTTCTCGACATTGCTAGACAGACTGTACTCAGATCGCTCGCGACGCCTGATCTGATCTTCTACCGCCAGGCTATTTTGGGCGATTGCGAGAAGCATGTGGACGCAGTCAGGCTTCTTTATGACATTGCTGTCGAAGCTGTCGAGATCGAAAAGAAGACGTACTTTGGAATTTACTCGCATTATCCCGCTGCAATCCTCAGTAGCTCGCGCGACCTGATGCAGTCGTTCATTGCGGTGCTCCGCAAGCTCAGGAACGTTGCAGACGCATCGATCGGCGAGTTTCGCTCCGAGGGCTTCACGCGCTTTTTCGCAATGATCCGGCAAGAGCTATCCGACGAGTATTTCGACACGCTCGCGACGCATCTCAAGGAGCTCAAGTTCGGCCATGGCACGCTGATCAGTGCATCGCTTGGCCGAGGCAACAAAGGTGTCGGCCATACGCTACGCAAGCTCGATGAAGCGGATCGAAATTTTCTCAAACGACTGTTCGAGCGTCACGCACCATCGTACACGTTCCATATTGCCGACCGTGATGAAGCGGGCGCACGAGCGCTGTCTGAACTCGAAGGACGTGGCATTGGCCTCGCTGCAGATGCGGTGCATCAGTCTGCCCAGCACGTGCTGAGCTTCTTTCAGATGATCCGGGTCGAACTGGCGTTTTATATCGGCTGCCTGAACCTCATAAATGCGCTGGAAGCAAAAGGGCAGCCGACGACGTATCCGGTTCCGATGGATGCCGCAGATCGTCAGCACGGTTTCGAAGGCTTGTATGACGTCTGTCTGGCGCTTCGTGTAGAGAAGCCGGTCGTGCCCAACGATGGCGATGCGCCTCAGGCTGAGATCTTTGTGATAACCGGGGCTAACGAAGGTGGCAAGTCCACCTTCTTGCGCAGCATCGGAGTTGCGCAGATCCTGATGCAGGCCGGGATGAAAGCAGGAGCACGGACCTTCAGCGCGAATGTTGCGAACGGCGTCTTCACGCACTATAAGCGAGAGGAAGATGCCTCGATGACGAGCGGCAAATTCGACGAGGAACTCGTACGAATGAACGCGCTTGCCGACCACATCAAGCAGGATTCGATGGTGCTCTTCAACGAGTCCTTTGCCTCGACCAATGAGCGTGAGGGATCGGAGGTGGCGCGCCAGATCGTCCGCGCGTTGGTAGAGCAGCGCGTGAAAGTCCTGTTTGTCACGCACATGTACGACTTTGCTCACAGTTTGTTTGAATGCATGCGTGGACGAGGGGTCTTCTTGCGCGCAGAGAGGTACGAAAGTGGAGAGCGGACGTTCAGGGTCGCACCTGGAGAGCCGCTTGAAACGAGCTATGGCGAAGATCTGTACAGAGTTATCTTCGATGAATCCACGCAGCCGGATGGGAAAGACGAACGCCGTTTTGAAAGCGCGGAGATCCCGAGCGGCAGATGAAGACGTTGTGCCGCTGCGTGGAATTGACTGGTGGCAACTCGTGACCGCGTTGTTCGGAGTCGCGCTGAGCGTCACGGGGTACCGAAGCATAGTGATGTCGCGGCACGCGGCTCGGTCGCTCAAAAGGTAAGAAATCGTTCGGGAAGGAATCGTGGATCGAACTAAAATCGCAGTCTGACGATTGCAGATCCTACCGAGAGTTCAAGAGAACGACATGCCAGCCTCCCGATTCCTCACGCTTGCCGTCGCAGTGGCAAGCGTCAGCCTGTTTGTGATTGCAGATGTGCAGGCCGCCGACGTAAAGACCGTGAAAATCGGCATTGCAGGGCCTTTGACGGGTTTTTCCGCGTCGTATGGAAAAGACGAAGAGAACGCGGCGAGACTCGCGTTCGAAGAAGCGAACAAGCAAGGCCTCGTCATCGGCGGACAGAAGGTCCAGTTCGAAGTCGATGGCCAGGATGATGCCGGGGACCCGCGAACGGCCGTGTTGATCGCTCAACGTTTCGTCGATGAAGGTGTCAGCGGCGTGATCGGTCATCACAATTCCGGATGCTCGGTGGCGGCCTCCGCCATCTATCGGCGCGCCGGGATTGCGCAGATCTCGCCGGCATCCAGTTCGCCCACGTACACGGGGCAAGGCTTCGAGAACGTATTTCGCACGATCAGCAACGACGATCAGATGGCCTTGGTCGCGGCAAGATATTCGGTCCGCGTGTTAGGGGCGAGGCGCGTCGCCGTCATCGATGACAGCAGCGCCTACGGAACGAATCTGGTCACCGAGTATGCGAAGGCGGTACAGCAGGAGGGCGCATCGCTGGTTTCGTGGCAGTACACGACGACGCAGTCCATCGATTTCCGCGCCATTCTCACAGCGATCAAGGCGCAAACACCCGATCTGATCTTCTATACCGGGCAGGACATCCAGGCCGCGGGCGTTGCCAAACAGATTCATCAGCTTGGCATCAAGGCAAAGTTCATGGGCGAAGGAGGCTTCACCAATGACAGTTTTCTCAAGCTGACGGGCAAAAGTTCCGAAGGCATGTATAGCTGGGAATACGGCCTGCCGTTGAGCCGGCTTCCACGCGCCGCCGAACTCGATCAGAAGATGAAGACGCGGTTCGGCGTGGGTATCGTTCAGTTCGCGCCGCTCGCCTACGACGCGGCCTGGGCGATGATCAACGCCATGAAGAACGCGGACTCCACGGAGCCGAGGCGATACTTGCAGGCCTTGCGCGAGCTTCATTTCGACGGCGTCACGGGACCGATTTCCTTTACTTCGAGCGGAGACCTCAAAACGGCTTCAGCGACGCTCTATCAGCAGCAAGGCGGCAAGTGGATCGTGCTCGGAGTCGAACAAACGCAATCGAAGTGAACAAAGCCTGGCCGATCAGGGTTGCTTGCGGCCGCGCGCATTGAGGTTCTTGAGCCGGCCCGTCGATCCCTGCGTTTCACTCGCCGGCGTTTGCGATTCGATGAGTAGCAGATGCGATGTGAGCTTGCCGCCCTCGGTCATGTTGTGTGCTTCCGATAACCTTCCGGCTTCATCGGCATCCTTTGCGAGCAGCGCCTGCAGGATCGGGCGATGCTGATCGACGAGATCTTGTCCATCGCTCGCGAGTTCGTCGCTCGTACGGATAAAGATACGGATTTGCCTCTCGACGATCTCGTATTGCGAGCGGAGCCGACCGTGATCTGACAGATCGATAATGGCCTTGTGGAACGCGAAGTCTGCTTCGGCAATGGCTTGCGCGTCGGAGCCCGCACAGCACTTTTCGAGCGTGGCGAATCTGGAAGCGATTGCCTTCTGCTTGCGCCTGTCGAGTTTCGAGGCGACGAGTTGAGCGGCCAGTCTCTCCAGGCTGGACCTCAACGTGTAAAGCTCCCATGCGTCTTTCGCGGTCAGTGCTACAACCGTCCAGCCTGTGTAGGGCACGAGCTTCGTGAGCCCTTCTTTCGCCAGTTGATGCAGGGCGGCTCTGACCGTCGCGCGTGACAGATCCAGAAGCGCGGACAACTGCAGTTCCGTGATGCGCGAGCCAGCCGGAACGTCGCCTCGCGTGATGGCGTTTCGAAGCACATCCACGGCTTGCGCGCCCATCGATTGCTTGACGATCTTCGGAATGGCAAGTGGGGTTGACATAGTCGGGAGTCAGCCGGGACACAGAGAACAGACTGTCCTCGCAGGCAAAAACGCCGTTGGATCGAGACTGAAATCATTGTAGCCAATATACTTCCCGTGTCGAAAAGCCCGTCTCTCGGGGTCTTCCATAGTCGGCGCAAGCCACATGAGTGCGTTTCGAAGGAGTAGAATTGTCGGCAACATGTCGACAATGCTCCGGCCCCGGAATGCTTCGGCAGGCACACAGGATTTTTTTATGGCAAAGGCAACAGAGCAGCCCGTGGATGCAACCAAGGAAACGGGAACGGCCCGCGTGTACGTGACACTGCGAAATGAAATCCTGACGATGAAACTCGCGCCGGGCACTCACCTCGACGAGCTGGGCGTGGCGGAACGGTTTTCTGTTTCGCGTTCGCCGGTACGCGAGGCGCTCGTCAGGCTTTCCGCCGAAGGCCTCGTCACGATTCTCCCGAATCGCGGCAATGTCGTCACGCCGATCGATTTCCAGCGTGTTCCGGAATTTCTCGACGCACTGGACCTGCTTCAGCGCGTGACGCATCGCCTGGCGGCCGTTCATCGCACGGCCGACGACATCCGTGCGATCCATGCGACGCACAAGGCGTATCTGAAGGGCGTTGCCGAGAGCATCAAAACTGGCGACAGCCTGCCGATGATCGAGCGCAACTACGACTTCCACATGAGCATCGCCAAGGCCGGCCGCAATACGTATTTCGCGGACCTCTATCGGCGTCTGCTCGACGAAGGGCGGCGTATGCTCCACCTGCATCTGAAGTACAAGGCGCTGGACCCGGACATCACGCCAGAAAGCATGGCGGCGCATCACACCGAGTTGCTGCAGGCAATCGAAGAGGGTGACGCCGACCGCGCGGAGGCCTGCGCGCATGAACACGCGACGCAGTTCAAAGGGCGTTTCATGGAGTATCTCGACCGTAATCTCACTGCGCAAATTCCGGTCAAGTTCGCTGCCAAGGGCACATCGCGTCATGCAGCGGCTTCGAACGATCAGCAAGACAAGAGACGGTCGCGAGCGACCCGGGCAACAAAAGAAACGAGTTCGTCGCTCAACTGAACTCTGGCGCGATGCGCCAGAGATGTCGCGCCGATCGGCCGGAAAGACCCGCCGACCGGCCTTTTTCAGCTTCCGCTATTCAATGCTTCCTTGCGCGACGCCAGCTTCCCGCCCACCGCCCAACTGGAGCGCGGCACTTCGCTGAAAACGATCTGCACATCGTGAAGCGCGCACTTTGCGATGCGCGCGGTTTCGCGAGTCAGCACTTCGGCGAGTTCGATCTTCTGTTCTTCAGTTCTGCCCGAAAGCATTTCGAGTGTGAGGATAGGCATTTCCGTTCCTTTTTCAACGTTCACGCGGGTTGCGATGCATAAGCCTGATACGCCGTGCTGACGAGCCACCCGCAGTCGATCGGCAGCGTGACGCCGGTGATGGCGGCCGCCTCGGGCGAACACAGGAAATAGATGGCGTCCGCGACCTCGGAAGGCTTCACGAAGCGGCCCAGCGCCGACTTGCCGGTGACGGCTTCGGGATCGCGCTGGCCAGCGTCGATCCGCGCCTGCATGGCCTGAGTCAGCGTGTAGCCGGGCGCGACGGCATTGACGCGGACGCCCTTGGGGCCCCACTCCGCCGCGATGGTTTCGGTCAGCAGCTTGAGCCCCGATTTGCCGACGGCATAGCCGATCTGCGCCGAGGCACGAAACGTCGTCAACGAACAAAGATTGACGATGGACCCTTGCCCGGCTTCGCACATGTACTTCCCGAAAGCGCGTGACGCGATCAGCGTGCCACGCACGTTGATCTGAAACAGCCGGTCGAATTCGGCCAGTTCGAGATCGAGCAGCCGGACAGCGTTCTGCAGAATGCCGCCCGCGTTCACGAGAGCGACCGGCACGCCCTGTTCCCGGATGACCGCATTGGCGAAGCCGGTGATAGCCGATTCATCGGCCAGGTCCACTTGATAGAACCGCGCATCCGCGCCCGCTTTGCGCAGCGATGCCACCACCTTCTCCCCACCCTCGGCGTTCACGTCCGCGACGGCCAGACGCCAACCGGCTCGCGCGAACCGCTGTGCGGTCGCCTCACCGATTCCGCTCGCGCCTCCAGTCACCACGATCAGGTTCGATTCGTTCGTCATAGATGTCCTTTATCTCGATGGAAAACGACCGCGCCGAGCGAGCTTGTCGGCGTGAAGTCGATCTTATGTCGACAATATTTTCACGATCATTTGTGCCTGTCAAGCGTGTGCTTCTCCAGTTTTTTCCGATCAGGTTAACCACCTATAAGGCGCTGAAACCCTTTTGCGTAAAGGCTCTTGGCACGGCATCCTCCGAAAACAATTTTTTTCGGCTTTGACTTTGTCGTCATTTGATCGACAATGCAACGCATGGATCGGCGACGCGAAGATCATCGGGAAAGAGGATTTTCGCCAGGCAGATTATTGGCGCCAATCATCCATTACTCGTGAAAGCGCGTGTCGCTGTGACGGGCTTCGCGAGATCCGCTGTGGTCTTTCAACTAGGTAACGAGCGCTTCGTCCGGAATCCGGCACGAGGACTCGAGAACATCGGGAATCGATATGGCAAGCGCGAGAATTGGCGTCGACATCGGCGGTACTTTCACGGACCTTGTTTTGCTCGACGACAAGGGCAACGTTCATTTCACCAAGGTCTCGTCCACGCCCAAGGCGCCGGAAGAGGCCGTGCTGACAGGCGTCGAGCGCATCCTCGAGCAATCGGGACTCAAGACGGCCGACGTGAAGGAAGTGCTGCACGGCACGACCGTCGGGTCGAACACGATGCTGCAAAAGGTCGGAGCGAAGTGCGGCCTGATCACGACCAAGGGCTTTCGTGACGTGCTCGAAATCGGCCGCGTGCGCACGCCCACGATGTTCGATCTGTCCTGGGACAAGCCTGTCCCGCTCGTCGAGCGGCGCTATCGCCTCGAGATCGATGAGCGTGTGCTGGCTTCCGGCGACGTGCTGCGCCCGACGCCGGTCGACGAAGTCATCAGGGCGGGCGAATTCTTCCAGAAGGAAGGGATCGAGTCCGTCGCGATCTGCTTCATCAACTCGTACAAGAACGGCGCGAACGAGGCTGCGGCGCTCGAAGCCTTTCAGCGCGCGTTCCCGGACATCAGCGTGACCGCTTCCATTTCCGTGCTTCCGGAGCTTCGCGAGTACGAACGCACATCGACGACAGTCGTGAACGCGTATGTGCTGCCGGCGTTACGCACCTATCTGCAACGGCTGGAATCGGGTCTGAAGCGAATCGGCGTGAGCGCGCCCTTGCTGGTGAGCAATTCGAATGGCGGTCTCTCCAGCGCGCGCATCGCGCAGGACACGCCGGTGTTCTTCATCTCGTCGGGACGTTCGGCGGGCGTGGTCGGTGCGGGTCGCCTGGGCGATGCGCGCCAGGACAAGGATCTCGTCGTGTTCGACATGGGCGGCACGACGGCATCGGCATCGCTCATTCACGACGGGCAACTCGCCCGCACCAACGAATACGAATTCCGCGCGGGCATTTCCACGCCGAGCCGCTTCATCAAGGCGGGCGGCTACATGATGCGCGTGCCGACGATCGACGTCGCGGAAGTGGGAAGCGGCGCGGGTTCGATCGCGTGGATCGACGCGGGTGGCCTGCTGAACGTCGGACCGGTGTCCGCGGGCGCGTTCCCGGGACCGGTGTGCTATGGCATCGGCGGAGAGAAGCCGACGGTGACGGACGCCAACGCGATTCTCGGCTTTCTGCCGCAACGTCTCGCGGGCGGCACGATGGAACTCAAGATCGCCGCGGCGCGCGACGCAGTCGATAGCTTGCTCGCAAAACCGCTCGGCATCGAAGTGGAAGAGGCGGCTGTCGGCATCCGCGAAGTAGTGAATGTCAACATGGCGCGCACGATCAAGGCCGTTACGGTCGAGCGTGGTGTCGATCCGCGTGACTTCACGCTCGTTGCATTCGGTGGATCGGGTCCGGTGCACGCTTGCGATCTGGCGCGCGCGCTCGACATGAAGAAGGTCGTGTTTCCGGCCGCACCCGGCGTGTTCACTGCAATGGGCATGCTGGCGGGCGCGGTCGAACGCTACTTCGTGAAGCCGTCGCTCAGTCTGCTGGATTCGCTCGACATCGACGCGCTGTCGGAACAGGTCGCGCAGATGCGCGAGGACGCACGCCGTGCGCTGGCGGACGAAGGCTACTCGGCGAATCGTATTCAGTATGTCTTCGATCTGGACATGCGCTTCAAGGGTCAGGACTACGAAATTCCGGTCGCGCTGCCGGAACAACTGAACGAATCGACGCGCGAGACGCTGCGCCAGGCCTTCCGCGATGCCTATACCGGCATCTACGGCTACGCATCGAACGATGCGATCGAGTGCGCGAACGTGCGTCTGCTGGCACGCGGCATCGCGACCAGCACGCTCGATTTCAACGATATCCGCAGTTCGAAAGCGGCCATCGTCGAACAGTCGGGAGACACGCGGCGCGTCTACTTCGATCGTCAGACAGGCTGGATCGACACGCCGATCATGCCGCGTTCGAAGCTCGACAAGAGCATCACCGGTCCGGTCATCCTCGAAAGTTCCGACACCACCATCGTCATTCCGCCCGGCTGGCGCGTGAGCACCGACAAGGTAGGCAGTGTCATCGCATCGATCGAATGAATTGAACGGAGCCATCATGACCCAACGAAACGTTGACCCCATTACCTTTGCCGTCGTCAAGAACGCGCTGGACACGATCGTCGACGACATGGCGTTCGCCGTGATGCGTACCGCGCGCTCGCCGATCATCCGCGACGTGCTCGACTATTCGGTCACCATGTGCGACGCCACGGGCCGCATCCTTGCGCAGGCGAAGACCGTCGCGCTGCATCTCGGCGCGGTGCCGGATGCGGTGGACGTGATCATCAGAAAGTTTGCCGCGACGGTCGAACCGGGTGACGTGATCATCCTGAACGATCCGTACGAAGGGGGCATGCATCTGCCCGACATCTTCATGTTCAAGCCGATCTTTCACGAGAAGCGGCTGCAGGGATTCTCCGTCGTGATCGCGCATCACTGCGATGTTGGCGGACGCGTGCCGGGTTCGAATGCAGCGGACTCGACAGAAATCTTCCAGGAAGGGCTGCGCATCCCGCCGACCAGGCTATACACGCGCGGCGAGCCGAACGAGACGCTCATCGACATCATCAGGAAGAACGTGCGCCTGCCGGATCTCGTTCTCGGCGATCTCGACGCGCAACTGGCGACCTGCAATATCGGCGAGCGTGAACTGCTGCGCCTCATCAATCGATACGGCGAGGCCAATCTCCAGGCCTATTTCGACGAACTGCTCGACTACGGCGAACGGCTGACGCGCCGCGCCATCGAAGCATGGCCGGACGGCGTCTACGCTTTCACCGATTACATCGACAACGATGGTTTCACCGACGACGCCATTCCGATCAAGTGCGCCATCACGGTGGAAGGCTCGAAAGTGAAGGTGGATTTCGCGGGCTCGTCGCCGCAAGTGCGAGGCGCGATCAACTCCACGTTGTCGTTCGTGAAGTCGGCCACGTATCTGAGCGTGCGCTGTGCGCTCGATGCCGACGTGCCCAACAACGCGGGCGTGTATCGCTGCATCGAGATCACGGCGCCCGAAGGTTCCATTCTGAATCCGCGCATGCCGGCGCCGGTCGCCGCACGCGCACTGACCGGCTATCGCGTGGTCGACTGCGTGTTCGGCGCGCTTGCGCAGATCGCACCGAAGAAGGTGATGGCGGCAGGCGAGGGCGGCAACACGGTGATCGCGTTGAGCGGCTACGACAAGACGTCCAGCGAGCCTTTCATTCTCGTCGACATGATCAACGGCGCGTGGGGCGGACGCTTCGACAAGGACGGCATCGAAGGCGTGACCAACCCGTCGCAAAACATGTCGAACATGCCGATCGAAACGCTCGAAGCGCGTTATCCGATCGTAATGGAAGAGTACGGCTTCGCGGCCGACTCGGGCGGCGCGGGTGAATATCGCGGCGGCCTCGGCCTCGTTCGCGAGTACCGGATCGAGGCAGAAGAAGTCGTCGCGCAGATTCGCTCCGACCGTGCATCGCATGCGCCGTACGGACTATTCGGCGGCGCGCCGGGTGCGTGCTCGGCCAATTACCTGCGATCGGAGAAAGGGCTCTCGCCGTTGCCGAGCAAGTTCACGCGCACGCTGCATCGCGGCGCGATCATCCGGCACGAACAGGCCGGCGGCGGTGGCTACGGCGACCCGGCGGCCAGAACGCTCGAACGAATCGAAGCGGATCTCGCGAACGGCAAGATCACACGCGAATACGCGGAGCGTCACCACAAGGTCGTGTTCGACGGTGAGCGCATCGACCGGGCGCGCTCGAAAGCGAACGGCGCGCATTGACGCAGGAGTGAGAGATGAGTGAAAGCCTCAAGGATCGCCTGAAGGAACTCGGCATCGATCTGCCTCAGGCCGCGCCCAGGCCCGGCGCGAATTTTCTGCCGGTCAAGCGTGTCGGGAATCTTCTATACGTGTCGGGACAGGTCCCGGTGCGCGATGGTGTCGATCAATACGTCGGCAAGCTGGGACGTGACGTATCGATCGAGGACGGGCAAGCCGCTGCGCGCCTTTGCGCGGTGAACCTGCTCGCTCAGGTCGATCGGGCCGTGGAAGGCGATCTGAGCCGGATCGCCGGATGCGTGCGGCTGGGCGGTTTCGTCAACGCAACCGAAGCGTTCACCGAGCATCCCAACGTGATCAACGGAGCGTCCGATCTCGTGGTCGCCGTGCTGGGCGACAGCGGCAGACATACGCGCGCCGCCGTCGGTTGCATCTCGCTGCCACGAAACGTCGCCGTGGAACTCGAAGGCGTGTTCGAGCTGAAATGACGCGCGCAAGCCAGCGATATCGATTGTTTGCATCTCCTTCTTACCTAACTTCTCAGAGGTCGATCATGCTCCAGATGTCTCGCTTACTTGGTCGCGCGTTGGTCTGTGCGACTGCCCTGGGTGCGCTCGCTGCCATGCCGGTCACGGCACATGCGCAGGACGATGCGACGTGGCAAAACGTCAGGAAGGCCGGCGTGCTCCGGTGCGGTGTGGCGACTTCGCCGCCGTGGACGATGAAGGACCCGAAGACGAACACGTACAGCGGCGTGTTCCCCGACCTCTGCCGCGACTTTGCGGAAAAAGTGCTCAAGGTGAAGGTCGAATATGTGGACACGACATGGGACAACATCGTCGCGGGGCTGCAGTCCGACAAGTGGGACGTGTCGCTTTCGCTGAACGATACGCCCGAGCGTAGAAAGGCGATCTCCTTCACGCAGCCGGTCGTCGACTACAGCGTGGACCTGACCTACAACAAGAACAACCCCAAGCTGCCGAAGCCCATCAAGTCGCTCGCGGATATCGACAAGCCCGGTGTGACGGTCACGGTGATGTCGGGCACCGCGCAGGACAAGGCGATCTCGGCCGCGCTCAAGCAGGCGACCATCATGCGGCTGCCGGGCTTCGACGAAACGCGCCTCGCGCTGATGTCCAAGCGCGCGGACATGCTGGCCGACGACAGCATGACGAATCTGTTGCTCGCGCGTTCGCATCCGGACTGGGCCGAGACCTTCAAGCCGAATCCGGTTCTCGCGCCGCAGGGGATCTGCTTCGGCATTCGCAAGGACACGCCCGCAGCGGATGTCGCGTTGTTCAACCAGTTCATCGAGAAGCAGAAGCAGACAGGAACGGTGAATGCCTATGTCGATACGTCGGTGAAAGAGACGTTGGCCCAGGCGAAGTAATCCATTGAGAGTCGACGGAACTGTGAAACTGCAGTTCCGCCATCGGGTTCGATTTCGGACGTGCGCTCCGGCGCGCTCTTTCATCCGCATGAAGTCGCGAGCGCCAGCGTTGCGCTCCGCTGGAGAAAGTCCTCATGTTTCTATCTCAGACACAAGCACAACCGTTGGCGACCTTGGACACCCCTGCACACATCCCCGTTCGATCGGTTGTTTCGAGCGACTTCGTACAGTTGAGGAAAGTGTACAAGTCATACGGCGAGAACCTCGTCGTGATGGACGGCATGAGCCTCGATATGCGCGCGGATGACCGGCTGGTGGTGATCGGTCCGAGCGGCAGCGGCAAGAGTTCGCTGCTTCGAGTTCTCATGGGACTCGAAGGAGTTCAGGGCGGCGAGATTTCGTTTCAGGGGAAACCTTATATTCGCGGCGCCGACACCCGCGGCTCGAAGCGGATCGATCCGAAGCTGCAAAAGCAGATCGGCATGGTCTTCCAGCACTACACCTTGTTTCCGCATCTGTCGGTGCTCGGCAATCTCATCCTCGCGCCGGTCAGGGTGCACGGCCTGTCGAAGGCGGACGCCACCGAACGCGCGCGCTTGTATCTCGCGCGCCTCGGGCTCGAGAACAAGCTGAATGCTTATCCGAGTCAGCTCTCGGGCGGCCAGAAGCAGCGCGTGGCGATTGCGCGCGCGCTGATGCTCGAGCCCAAGCTCATGCTCTTCGACGAAGTGACATCCGCGCTCGATCCCGAAATGGTGATCGAAGTGCAGAACGTGATGCTTCAGCTCGCGGAGCAGAAGATGGCGATGATCATCGTGACGCACGACATGCATTTCGCGCGCGATATCGCAACCAGAGTGGTCTTCTGCGCGAGCGGCAAGGTGGTCGAAGAGGGCGCGCCGTCAGAGATGTTCAAACGCCCGAAGGAAACGCGCACGCGCGAATTCCTCGAAAGAGTCCTTCATCTGGATTGAGGTCGTCATGGGCTATCACTTCGATTTCGGGTTCCTCGACGGAAGCCTCGATACGTTGCTCAAGGGATTGAAGGTCACGATCGAACTGGCGCTCGCCGCCAATGTCATGGGACTCGTGCTCGGCTTTCTTCTCTGTCTGATGGTCATGAGCCGCTGGTCGCTGGTCCGCTGGCCCGCGCAACTCTTCATCGAATTTTTCCGCTGCACGCCTGCGCTGCTGCAGATCGTCTGGTTCTTCTACTGCATTCCGATGATGATCGATGTATTCATCGATCCGGTGCTGATGGGCATTCTCGCGCTCGGGCTGAATCTGACGGCGTTCAATGCGGAGGCTTATCGCGCGGGCGTGCAGGCGGTTCCGAAGGAGCATCTCGATGCCTGTGTCGCGCTGGGCCTGAGACCGTGGCAGCGCACGTTGTTCGTGGTCCTGCCGCAAGCATTGCGCAGCGCGCTTCCCGTGCTGATGACCAATGGCATCGGCACGTTGCAACAGAGCGCGCTCGTTGCCATCGTCGCGGTGGCGGATCTGATGTATGTTGCAAAGAGTCTCGCGACCGAAGCGTATCGCCCGCTCGAAACCTATTCGATCGTCGCGCTCATTTACTTCGCGCTTTCCTTGCCGGTGTCGCGTCTGGTCCATGTGATCGAGCGCCGGCAGGACGCGGCCGTGCAGCGTTGAGGAGAATGACATGAGCTTCGATGTGTCTATTGTTGCGTCCTACTGGCTGGTGCTGCTCAAGGGTCTCGCGCTGACGATCGCATTCACGAGCGGATGCGCGGTGCTCGGAAGTCTGCTGGGTTTCGTGCTCAGCCTTCTGCGGATGTCGCCCTCGCGCTGGCTGAAACCATTGACGACGCTGTACGTGGAATTCTTTCGCGGAACCCCGTTGCTGATCCAGTTATTCTGGGTGTTCTTCTGCTTCCCGGTCGTCTTTCATCTGCCGATCCCGCCGTATCTTTCGGTCATCATCTCGCTCACGTTGTACATGACGGCCATCACGAGCGAGACCTTTCGCGGCGCGCTCAAGTCGATCTCTTCGGAGCAACATGATGCATGCATCGCGCTCGGGCTGACCGCCAACGTGAAGATCGTGCATGTGATCTTTCCGCAGGCCTTGCTGCGCGCGATCCCGCCTTTGCTCTCGAACATCATCAGCCTGTTCAAGGAGAGCGCGCTGATCTCTTCGGTGGGCGTGGCCGACCTGATGTATGTGGGACAGAGCGCCTCCAATGCGACGGCGAAACCGCTCGAGTTCCTGACCACCGTAGGGATCATCTACTTTCTCGTCGCCTTCCCGCTGACGCGTCTGGTCGGCGTGGTGGAATCCCGATTCCTGCGGCGCTTTGCGTATTGAGCACCAACACAACAAGATCCACCTGAAGCACGGACGACAACCAAGATGAATTCTGTACCTCGCGAGCAATACTTCACCACGCAGGCGGCGCCTGCCACGCGGCGGCATGCGATCGTCATCGGCGGCGGCATCGTGGGCACCTGTTGCGCGCTTTATCTTCAGCGAAGCGGCTTCGCAGTCACGCTCGTCGATCCCGCGCCGCCAGGCGACAGCACGGCGAAATGGAGTTGCGGCCAGATGTCCGTGGGCGAAATCATTCCCTTGTCGAAACCCGGCATTCTCCTGAAGGTGCCCGGATGGCTCCTCGATCAGGAAGGTCCGCTCGCATTGCGGCCCAGCGCGTTGCCGGGAATCTTGCCGTGGTTCATGCGCTTCTTGTCCTGCGCGCGGCAGAAGAAGATCGCCGACATTGCGACGGCCATGGCGTCGCTGACGAGCAACGTCTTCGCGGACTACGCCAGCCTGCTCGAGTCGATCGGCGACGATGCGCTGATCGGTCAGCGCCCGATCATCGAAGTGTTCGACAGCGCCAAAGGCATCGAGCATGAGCGCCCTCATATCGAGCTCAGAAAGTCGCTCGGCTTCGACACGCAGATCATCGGACGCGCGGAAATCGACGACCTCGAGCCCGCGCTGAAAGGTCGCTTTTCGCACGGCTTGCTGCTGCCGCAATGGCGCTTCGTCAGCGACACGGAGGGCTTTCTGAAGGCGCTCACGAATCATTTCGTGGCGAACGGCGGTCATCGCGTGCAAAGCGCCGCGACGCGGATCGAAGAACACGCGGGAAAGGCCACGGGCGTGACGCTCGCCAACGGCGAAAGCCTGCCGGCGGAACATGTCGTGCTCGCTGCGGGCGCGGCTTCACGGCGCTTCTTTTCGCAACTCGATGTCAGTGCTCCGCTGGAAGGCGTCGCAGGTTATCAGGTGCTGGTGTCGAATCCGAATGTCGAATTCACGCACTCGGTGATCTACGCCGACGGCGGATTCTGCTTCACGCCGATGACGCGCGGGCTGCAAATCGGCGGCACGATCGAGTTCGCGGGCCGCGACGCCAGGCCGAACTTCAGGCGCGCGGAAATCATACTGGCGAAGGCGAAGAAGGTGCTGCCTGAACTGAACACGACGAAGCATGAATTCGGCGTGGGATATAGACCGTTTTTGCCCGATACCAAACCGATCATCGACCGCTCGAAGCGTCTGCCGAACGTGCTGCTCGCGCTCGGACATGGACAGCTCGGGCTCACGCTGGGGGCCACGACCGGACGCCTGATCGCGGAGCTGGCTTGCGGGACAACGCCCAGGCTGGACCTTGCGCCTTTCAGCGCGCAGCGATTCGGTTAGCAAGCGGCTTTATCGAAGCGAAGGTTTGCGTGGCTGACGGTCAAGATCAATCGAGAGGATAAGCATGCGCTGGAAAAAAAGTCTGCAACTGGTCGGTGTCCACTGCGAAGGGGAAATCGGCAAGGTCATCACGGGAGGCGTCGTCGATGTTCCCGGCAAGACCATGCTGGACAAGATGAACTACATCAACGAGGTCGACGACAGCATTCGACGGCTCGTGGTTTTCGAGCCGCGCGGATGCCTGCAGATGTCGGTGAATCTGCTCCTGCCGCCGACGCGCCCGGAAGCGCATGCGGGGTTCATCGTCCTGCAATCGGACAAGGCTCATCCAATGTCGGGCAGCAATTCCATTTGCGTCGTGACCGCGTTGCTCGAACTGGGCATGGTGGAAATGCAGGAGCCAGAGACGACGGTCGTGCTGGACACGCCGGCCGGTCTCGTGACCGCGCGCGCGGCATGCAAGGATGGCCGATGCATCGGCGTCTCGCTGGACATGGTTCCCGCGTTCGTGGAGCACCTCGACCTGCCTGTCGAGACCGAAGCGTTCGGCACGATCACCGTCGATATCGCGTTCGGCGGCGTCTATTACGCGCTCGTCGATGTGGAGCAGGTTGGCCTCACGATCGTGCCGCAGAACGCCCGCCAGCTCGCCGATCTCGGCGTGAAGCTTCGCGCGTCGATCAATGAGCAGGTGAAACTGCAGCATCCCTTGTATCCGCAGATCGATCAGCTTGCTTATGTGATGTTCCGCAGCCGCGTGTCCGACACGGAGTATCAGACCTGCACGACATTGCCGCCCGGACGGGTCGACCGTTCGCCGTGCGGAACGGGCAGTTCCGCCAACCTGGCGACACTCGCGGCGCGCGGCAAGGTCGACGTCGGCTCGAAGTTGAAGTCGCGTTCCATCATCGGAAGCGAGTTCAAAGTGGAGATGCTGGGCCGCACTGAAGTCGGCGCGCGAGCGGCCGTCCTTCCGCGCATTCAGGGCCGCGCGTGGATTTATGGCATCGAGCAGATTGGCGTCGATCCCGACGACCCGCTGAGCGCGGGATTCATGTTGAGCGACACGTGGGGCGAAGGATTCTGACCGCTTCAGTTCCTTCCATGACGCTGGTTTTTCATGGGAAGGACGAAGCCTCTATCTCCTCGAAATGAAATCAGGATTGCAAATGAAACATAATTCGATTACCGGAAAGACCAGCGTTCTTTTCATGGTGGCCGATCCGATCGAACAGGTCAGAACGCCCGAGATCTTCAACAAAGTATTTCAAGCGTGCGGACTCGATGCCGTGATGGTGCCGCTTCATGTCGAGCCGGCGAATCTGGAAAGCACGATACGGTCGTTGTTCAAGTCGAAATCGACGCGCGGCATGGTCCTTTCGATTCCCCACAAGACCGCGGCGGCCGGCATCGTCGAGCGTCGTTCGAACGGGGCGATCACGGCCAATGCGGTGAACGCCATCCGCAGGGGCGACGACGGGAAACTGGAAGGCGATGTCTTCGACGGCACGGGCTTCGTCAAGTCGATGGACCGCTACGACATGCAGTATCGTGGCAAGTCGGTGCTGTTGATCGGCGCAGGCGGCGCGGCGAGCGCGATTGCAGCGGCGCTCGCGGAAGGCAAGGCGGCGAGCATCGCCATTTACGATGTCGATGCAGCGAAGGCGCAAAGCCTGGCGCGGTCCGTTGGCGAACGCTATGGCATTGCGACATCGGCGCAACGGACGAACGACCCTTCCGGCTTCGAAGTCGTGATCAATGCGACGCCGCTCGGCCTCAAGACCGATGATCCGCTTCCCACGGCTACGGACCGCATCGAGCGTTCCGCCATCGTGTGCGACATCCTCATGAAAAACCAGCCCACGCCGCTGCTGCGCGCGGCCATGTCGAAAGGCAACACCGTGCTTCCGGGCTTCGATATGCTGATCCTGCAATCTCCGTTGTTCCTCGAATTTTTCGGCCTGCACGAAGCGGCCGATTCGTTGAAACGCGACGACGCCGTTGCGCGCGACATGCTGTTCCCGCCCGAGTTGCGCAATCTGGTGCCGGGCGGCGTGTGAGACGTGTGTTCCGACCGCACTGCGTAGTGTTCACCCGTGCTCCGGCACGGGTTCCCTATTTGGTAATGAACCGAGAGACGTCGTGGATTTATTGCTCCGGCGTCTGATTTTCCAGGAAACGTCGATGACAAAACATACTTTTGCATGCATTGAAGGGCACACGGAAGGCATGCCGGTTCGAATGGTGGTGAGCGGTGCCCCTGAATTGCAGGGCGCGACGATGAATCACCGACGCCTGTATTTCGTCGAAAAGTACGACTGGATTCGTCGTGCGTTGACGCTCGAACCGCGCGGGCACGGCCAGATGTCGGGCACGATCTTTTATCCGCCCTTGAGCGCCAATGCCGATTTCAGTCTGCTCTTCATCGAAACGTCCGGTTGCCTGCCGATGTGCGGCCACGCGACGATCGGCTCGGTGACGTTCGCACTCGAAGCAGGACTGATCGAGCCGAAAACGCCTGGACAGGTGGTCGTCGATGTGCCGGCGGGTCAGGTGACGGCCAAGTACGTGATGAACGGCGACAAGGTCGAATCGGTGCGCTTCACGAACGTGCCGAGCTTCCTGCTTCACAAGGATGTGGAAATCGAGGTGTCGAAGCTCGGCAAGCTCAAGGTGGATATCGCATATGGCGGCAACTTCTATCCCATCGTCGAAGTGCAGGAGAACTTCCCCGGCTGCGAGCA
Organism: Caballeronia sp. J97; assembly: GCF_905220305.1. Taxonomy (NCBI): domain Bacteria; kingdom Pseudomonadati; phylum Pseudomonadota; class Betaproteobacteria; order Burkholderiales; family Burkholderiaceae; genus Caballeronia; species Caballeronia sp. J97. The sequence continues at coordinate 132,626 of NZ_CAJMZL010000011.1, forward strand.
TTTCTCGCCCGAGCAACTGCTGGAAATGGGCCGCGAGGTTCAAAAGCAGGTGAATCTCGCGCTCGACGTGGTTCACCCGGACAATCCGCAGATTCGCGGCGTCAAGCATTGCATGTGGACGGGCCGCGCCATTGCCGAGGATTCCCATGCGCGCGCCGTCGTGATCGCGGGTGATCTGATCATCGACCGGTCGCCTTGCGGAACCGGCACATCGGCGCGCGTCGCTCAGCGAGTCGCGCGCGGGCTGTTGTCGGAAGGCGAGGCGTTCCGGCACGAGAGCCTGATTCTCAGCCGTTTCGTCGGCCGCGCCGAATCGACGACGAAGCTCGAAAGCGGTCTGGATGCGGTCTATCCGAGCGTGGAAGGCCGCGCGTACATAACGGGCCGTGGTGAGCACTACGTCGATGATACGCAGCCGTATGCACAAGGCTTCACGTTGTCGGAGTTCTCGAACGCAGGCCTTTGATTTCAGCAGGACGCCCGATTCGTCGGGTGTTTCCGCGCCGAAAGCGCATCGCCCCATGACCGAACCGGCTCGGCATGGGGCGATTGGCTTTGACCCCGGCCGGGCCGGGATCCTTCGCAACGAAACATCAAAGTCCGGCGGGTTTCTCCCACAAGTTCAGCGTCTGGCCGATGCCTTTATTCCGTGCGTTTTCGACCATCTCGAAGCCCCAGCTGATATCGAACACCGCCATGCCGCACGCGATGAAGATCACTCGCTCTTGCGCGTTCTCGCGGCCGGGCTTCGTACCGTTGACCACGTCGCCGAGCCCGGTCGAATCGTGAAGCGCGGGCAGCCTGCCTGCATCGATCAGGCGATAAAACGGGCCGCCGATCACGCCGCTGTAATAGCCTTCCTTGTTGCCCGACGCGATGGCGTCCTCGACATAGGCTTCCTGCAACGGCGTGTGATCGTAGACGATCTTGCAGTGCGTGAGGAAGCGCTCGTCGGTGTTGAACGGGCCCGACACCAGAATGGTCGCGCCTTCCTTGATCCATTCGTCCTTGAAGTAGAGCGGCTTAAGACGTGAAGCGGCAACGGTGATGACATCGGCATCGCGGAATCCTTTCTCGGCGTCATCGACACCGATCGCGCGCACGCCATACTGTTGCTCGACCCAGCGCGCGAATTCATTCGCCTTGTCGATGAACACATCGAAGCATACGACCTGCTCGATCGAGCCGAGCTGGGTCATGATGGCCGTGAAGCACGCCTTGTTGATCGGACCGCAGCCGATGACCGCCGCGGTCTTCGCGTCCTTGTTCACGAGATGCTTCGCCGCGACGCCCGGCACCGCGCCCGTGCGCGCCGCGCTCAACAGGTTCGCGGACATGAGCGCAAGCGGCGCGCCCGTGTCCTTGTCGTTGATCATCATGGTGAGGATCGAGCGCGGCAGGTCTTTCTGCGCATTCGCATGATTCGAGCCATACCACTTGTTGCCGCACACGTCGAAACGTCCGCCGAGATAGCCGGGCATCGCGGCGAAGCGCCGGTCCGGTCCCGCCACCGGCATGTTGGGGAACTTCGTTTCCTTCGGGAAGACGATGTTCATGCCGTGGTTGTTGTGATTGGCGCCGCCCATCAGATAGTCGCCCTTGCCGAGCAGGCTGAAGGTCTCTTCACAGACGGACACGCAACGCGCGGCGTCCAGAACGCCGGCTTCGATCATGTCGGGTTCGGACAGGTAAAGAAAGTCGATCTTGGGGTACATGACAGTCCCTTATTGAGGTCAAGGTGTTCGATTCAGAAACGCAGGAGCGGCGTGATGTCGTAGAGCCGGCACGCGGCACTCCGCGCATTCGCGCGCATGAGGAAATTCAGCTTTTCGATGCGCTCGCCGGAGCGCGGCGCACCGTTCTTCTGAAAAGGCACTTCCAGTCCGACAGAAAAGTCCATGACGACGTCATCGACCACGCCGCCGGAGCGGCCCGAGGGCACGGCGATCATTCCGTGCGCCTGCGCGAAACGATAAGCGTCCATCGCTTCGGTGATCGTGCCGACCTGATTCGGCTTGAGCACGAAGCCATCGACCGCGCGCGTGTCGTGCGCCTTTTGCAGGAGTTCGAGGCTCGTCACCGTGAGATCGTCGCCCAGCACGATGGTGCGTTTCAGGTCGCGCACGGCCTTGCTATAGCCGTTCCAGTCGTTTTCATCGAGCAGATCTTCGATGAAGACCAGATTGAACCGTTCGGTCAGATACTTCGCGTAGGCGATCAGCTCGTCCGAGGAAACCTGCTCGCCTTTTAGCTGATAGCGTCCGGTCGTTTTGTCGTACATTTCGCTCGATGCGCAATCCAGCGCGAAAGCGATGCGATCCGTATAGCCGCATTCGTCGATGGCCTTCTGCATCAACGTGAGGATGAGCTCCGGATCTTCGGACGGCGCCGCATAACCGTATGAACTGGCGACTTGCGGCTTGTGCCCGAGATACGCCGTCAGCACGTCCGCGAGTTTATGAAATACGGCCACCGCCATTTCGATCGCGAAATCGATGCTGTCGGTGCCGTACGGCACGATCAGGAACTCGTTGAACGCCTGCGTGAAGCCCTCGTAGCGGCCACCGTTGACGACGTTGAAGCAGGGCACCGGCACGGTCCAGATGTCGCGCCCTGCAATGTGCTCATACAGGGGAAGGGCGCGTGCGTCGGCGGCCGCGCGAAAGGCGGCGATGGAAGCCGAATAGATGGTATTGCCGCCCAGACGATGCTTGTCCGGCGTGCCGTCGAGCGCGATCATTTTTTCGTCGATGGCGCGTTGATCGAATACATTCATGCCGACGAGTTCGGGACCGATCACCCTGACGGCGTTTTCCACGGCCTTGTGCACGCTCAGGCCTTTATACGTCGAGGGATCGCCGTCACGCAAAACGAAGGACTCGTGCATGCCGACCGAGGTGCCGGTCGGCGCCGCGCCGCGTCCGCTCGCGCCGCTCTCGGTGCGAATCTCGACTTCGACCGCGGGACGGCATTTACAGTCGATGATCTGTTGCGCGCGCACGGAAACGATCTTGTCTTCCATTACTGGTTCTCCTTGAGAGCCGGCACGTAGAGGATGTTCAGGTCGCACAGATTGGTGCCCGTGTTGCCGGTGTAGACCGCCGCGCCAATGGACGACAACGCTTCGAAGCAACTGTGCTCGCGCAACGCCTGGAAAAGACTGATACCTTTCGCGGCGGCCGCCTTGAAGCTGCTCGAATCCGTGATGCCGCCGGCGACTTTCGCGGTGCCGTCCGTGCCTTCGCTGTCGATGGACAGCAGGCACGCGCCCTTGGCCTTTTCCGCCGCGATGGCGAAGCCCACGGTCATTTCCTGTCCCGGGCCGCCGTGTCCCTTGATGACGCTGTTGTCGCCGATATGCGTCGTCACCTCGCCTGAACTGAGCAGCACGCAGGGCGGCTTGACGGGATTGCCATAGGTCTGGATCTCGCGCGCCATCGACGCGAAGAAAGTCCCCGCATCGCGGCTTTCGCCTTCGAGAAACGACGAGACGATCATGGCCGGAATGCCCATGTCCGCGCAGATTTCCTTCGCGTAGATGCATGAGTCCGGCAAGGTGTTGAGCAGAAAATAGGTGTTCTCCGGAAACGCTTTGGGCGTCTCCGCTTCGGGACCGGCGTTCATCAGATAATCGACGACGCTTCTGGGCAGACGGTCCGCCACGTTGCGGTTGACGATGGTCGCGCGCGCATCGTCGAGCGTCGTCATGTCGGGGCCGATCGGCGTGCTCTTGTACGCCGCGTAGGGCACGGCGATATCGCCTGTGGCGGGGGAGCCCACCGCATCGCTGATGCCGAAACCGATCAGCTCAGCGCCGACGGCCTGGATGCGTTTGGCGAGCATGCCGCCGTTGAGCGCGGAAATATGCCGGCGCACCGCATTGATTTCGTAGATGCCCGCGCCGGATTTCAACAGCACGTCGGTCGTGTCGATCTCGTCCTGAAGCGTGATGCCATCGATCGGGCAGGACATGAGCGCGGAACTTCCGCCGCTGATCACCGCGATGAAGAGATCGTCCGGTCCCGCCTGATCGACCAGTTCGATGATCTTGCGCGACGCGCGATGTCCCTCCTCGTTCGGCAGCGGATGACCGCCGACGAACACTTCGGTCTTATTGAAACGGTCTGACTCTTCGTGGATCTTCACGATGGCGATGCCATAGGTCAGCCTGTCGCCCAACGCGTGATCGACGGCCATCGCCATGTGATTGCACGCCTTGCCCGCGCCGATCAGATACACGTTGCGCTTCTTCGACAAGTCCCACGAACGCGTGCCGATATGCAAGGTATCGCCGTCGAGACGCATGAGCGCCTGAATGCGCCGATAGCTGTCCAGTCGTTCGAGCGTACGGTCCGCGATTTCGAGGACGATGCGCCGGGATTCCGCCTCGCCGTGCGAAAGAATCTCTGCTGAATTACGTATCTTCTTCATACGAGTACCGGTGAAAGGGTTGCCCTGTCGCCGCTTTCGAACGGCGGCAGCGTAGGTGCAATTTAGGCAGATACCCTGCACAGATACATGTACACTTTCCGAAGCCGGCGGATTGCTGTATTGGGTCCGTCACCTATACACGCGAACTTGCGCTCCACGACCCGCCATGAAGCCTGTCTTTTCACTCGATCCCGGTTCCGGGATATCGCTCACCATGCAGATCGTCGCGGGCATCGCGCTAGAGGTCGAAGAGAAGCGCTGGCGGCCCGGCGCACGCGTGCCGAGCATTCGATCGTTCGCGAATGCGCACGGTGTGTCGACGTTTACGGTGGTGGAGGCTTACGACCGGCTGGTCGCTCAAGGCGTGCTGGTGGCCCGGCGCGGGTCTGGCTTTTATGTGTCGGAACGCCGCCCTGGCGGCCCGCATAAAGGCGCGGAAAAGCTCGACGAGAAAGTCACGAACGGATGGCTCGTCCGCAATTTTCTGAGCGTCAACGAAGGGGCCATTCACGCGGGCGCGGGATGGCTGCCGGAAACATGGTTCGATAGCGAAGGGATAGCGCGATCGCTCAGGCAACTCGCGGCCCACCCTGAGCAGTTGCTGGGCTATGGCGATGCGCGCGGCTTCGACCGGTTGCGTGAACAGATCGTGCGCCAGCTCGCGGATTACGAAATCGAGACCGACATCGGCGGCGTGATGACCACCCTCGGCGCGAATCAGGCGCTCGATCTGGTGATTCGCCGGTTCACGCAGCCCGGCGATACCGTCATGGTGGACGAGCCTTGCTACAGCGATCTGCTCGTCGCGCTGCGCATGCGGGACGTCGAGACCATCGGCATTCCGATGACGCCCACGGGACCCGATATCGCAGCGATGCAGAGCGCACTGCAAACCCGTGGCCCCAGGCTCTATTTCACCAATAGCCGGCTGCACAATCCGACCGGCGCGAGTTACAGCTCGGCCGCCGCCTACAAAGTGCTCAAGATCGCCGAGCGGCACGATTGCCTGATCGTGGAAGACGATGTGTCGGCGGATCTCGTGCAGGGTGCGCATTTCACGCTCGCATCCATGGATCAACTGCGCAACGTCATTTACGTCGGCAGCTTTTCCAAAACGATCGGCGCGGGTTTGCGCGTGGGTTTCGTCGTCGCGGATCACGACGTGATCGAAAGCCTGCTTTATCAGAAGCTCGTGTCGGGCATGTCGACGCCGACCGTCACCGAGCGCCTCGTCAGTGCGATCCTGTCGGAAGGGCATTACCGGAAACAGACCGAGCAGTTGCGCGACAGGCTCGCGGCCGCGCAGGAGAAGACGTGCCGAAGGCTCGAAGCGAGCGGCTTCGAGGTATTCTGCGAACCACGCTCCGGCATGTTCGTCTGGGCGAGGCCTTCCGATGCCGATGTGGATTCGTCCCGCCTTGCCGAGCTTGCCCTTCAGCAAAAAATTCTGCTCGCGCCCGGACACCTGTTCTTCGCCGGGCGCGTCAAGACGGGCTGGCTGCGGTTCAACGTGGCGCATTGCAACTTCGACCGCCTGTTCAGTTTTCTATCGGATGCAGCCGACCGCTGAGAACGGCGCGCGATCGAGTGTGCAGCCGTTCCCGCCTGTACAGGTATCGCGATGTGTACATGTCGCGCATGTTTTCGGCGGGCGAGCATGTTCGCAAGCGACAACGAATGCATGAGCGCTCGCGCGCCGAGCGCGGGACACATTGGAGAGAGCACACGCATGAGCTACGATCTTTCGCGCTTTGCGATCAATCAGATCACGACGCCCAAATGGACCATGGCCGAAGCCATCGACGGCTATAAGCGGCAGGGCGTCAACGGCATTGCGGTCTGGCGGCATTTCATGGAGGAATACGGTGTCGCGCAAACGCGCCGGCATCTCCGGGAACTGGATATGTGGGTTCCGTCGCTGTGTACGAGCGAATGGTTCAACGCGAGCGTGGGCGAAAGCATGACGGCGGCGATCGACACGAACAAGCGTCTGCTCGATGCGGCTGGCGAAATCGGCGCGGCGTGCCTGATGATGGTGGTGGGCGGCATGCCGCCGGATAGCAAGGACATCGCGGGCCAGCGCGCGCGCGTGCGCGACGCACTCTTTACCTTGTTGCCGCATGCGCGAGAGGTCGGCGTGAAGCTCGGTCTCGAACCTCTGCATCCGATGTATGCCGGCGACCGCAGCGTGCTGAATTCGATCAAGATCGCCAACGATCTCTGCGACGAACTAGGCGAGGGCGCCGGTCTGGTGCCCGATGTTTACCACTGCTGGTGGGACCCGGTCTTCGAGGCGGAGATTCGCCGTGCGGGACCGGAACGCATCATCACTTTTCACTATTGCGACTGGCTGGTGCCGACGCGCAACCTCCGTGACCGGGGCATGGTCGGCGACGGCGTCATCGATATTCCGCGCATCAAGGGATGGCTGGATGACATCGGCTATACCGGGCCTTTCGAGCTGGAGATTTTCTCCGAACTGGACTGGTGGGAACGTCCGCCGGAAGAAACGGTTCGCGTGGCGGTCGAACGATGCGGGCCGCACGTCGGCAAGCTCGCTCACACGAAGGCTTAAGCGCCGCCATTTTCATTTCGATCCGGAAGAGACCATGAATAGTCTGTTCTTTGAGAACAGCGCGCGGGACGGCTCGCGCGCAGAAAATGCGAGCAAGTCTTCGGCCGTGTCAGTGTCGGTGGACGCGCGCAACAACGGCGCGCTGAATGAACGCGATGGCGCACGCACGCGTTATCAGGTCGCTTCGCAGTATGACTGGATGGATCATCACTCGACCTTTGCAACGAGCGAATGGTGAGAATCGTGCAGCACACGCGAGCCTTGAAAATCAATCTTTCGATCATCAGCGAATACCATGTCGTCCGGTCCCGTCACTCCAGTCGATCGCTTCTCCGCAACCAGTCACGCAAGCCATGATGCCCTGTATGCCAAGGTGACGGTGCGCCTGCTGACGCTGTTCTTTTTCTGTTTCTTCGCGGCTTACCTCGATCGCGTGAACATCGGGCTCGCAAAACTCCAGATGCTCGATGCGCTCGGCTTCAGCGATCGCATCTACGGTCTTGGCGCGGGCCTGTTCTTCGCCGGATACATCGCTTTCGAGATTCCGAGCAATCTCGTTCTGGAGAAGGTGGGCGCCAAGGTGTGGATCGCGCGAGTAATGATCACCTGGGGCGTGCTCTCCGCTGCAACGATGTTCGTCAAAACGCCATTGCAGTTCTACATCGTTCGATTCCTGCTCGGTGCTGCCGAAGCCGGATTCGTGCCGGGCGTTTTGCTGTATCTGTCGCAATGGTTCCCGTATGAAAGACGCGCTCGGATCGTCGCTTTGTTCATGATCGCCATGCCGATTTCCAGTCTGCTCGGCAATCCGTTGTCCGGCTGGCTCATGAGTGCTATGGACAATGTGCACGGGTACGGCGGGTGGCAATGGCTCTTTCTGATCGAGGCGTTGCCGTCGGTGGCGCTCGGCGTGTTCGTGCTTCTGTGGCTGCCGAACAGCATCGAGAAAACGCAATGGCTCACGAGCGAAGAGAAGCGCGTGTTGCTCGCGCATCTCGATAGCCATTCACATGTCGAAAAGATTTCGTCGCTCAAGAAGGTATTCGTCGATCGGCGGCTCTGGATTCTGGGGCTTGTCGACGCCTGCATCATGATCGGCGTTTATGCGACCAGTTTCTGGCTGCCGTCGATTCTTCACGATACCGGCGTGCGCGATCCGATGACCATCGGCTTGTGGATGATTCTGCCTAACGCGGCAGCCGTGTGCGGCATGCTGTGGTGCGGGCGCAGCTCCGATAGAACGGGAGAACGCCGGTGGCACATGGCTCTGCCATGTCTGATCGCGGGTTGCGGGCTATTCGTCGCCGCACTCACATCGCATACCACGCTCGCCACGGTCATACTTTTCTCGCTCATCAACGCGGGCGCATCGTCGACCATACCGGTCATCTGGACGCTCCCTCCCACGTTCCTCAAAGGCACGGGCGCTGCCGCGGGTATCGCGATGATCACGTCACTTGCCAACCTGGGCGGCTTCTTCGGCACGTATCTTCTCGGCTGGCTAAAGGACGAGTTTCAATCGCAGCGAGCCGGGATGCTCGGGTTTGGCGTGTGCATGTTGATCGGATGCGCACTGGCGCTCGCGTACCCGAAGGCTGAAGAAGGCGCGGCGGAGTCGTGATGCATCGAAAGGTGATGTGTAGCCGGTCTCTCACCTTTTTGGAGACCGCCGAAACTACACCACCGCACCTCCTTTCATCCGGCGTCGCCCGCGACGGCTCATGCTCGCATTGACTACGGCCTACGCGCATTCTTTTTGCGGTGCTACGCGCCGAATTCGAGACTGTCGCGATTCGATTGCCGATCTTTCTCAAGTTGACCACCACGACGCAAGGGTGGGCTCGCCTTGCAGTCGCGTCGTCTTATCCGTCCAACTTGTCCATCGTCGCAAGCAGGTCGGATAGCGCCTTCTTGCAGGCGGATGGGTCCGGGGCTTTTGAACGTAACGCGTCGAGCGCCCGGTCGATGGCCTTGTCGACCAGGTGCCAATCGGCCGCTGCGCGCGGCTTCAGGGCGGGTTCGGCCTCGTCCCATGACGTTTCAAGATCCTTGATTCGCGTCCTGGCGCCGGCGAGGTCGCCTTTGTCGACCTTGGTCGCCGTATCGACCACGATGGAGCGGAACGGCGACAGGTCGCCAAGCCTCGACGCCGCCTGGACGGAAGCGACCAGTTCGAATCCCGAGGGCGAGAGCGAGGTAAGAAACGCCGCACTGCCCAAAGCAAATGTTGCACTGACCACCAACAGCCGATGTGCTCGCATGATCCTTTCCCCCTTTATTTACGATTGAATCGATGATTCGTTGTTAGCAGGCCTCCGAACGCTCACGAAGACCACCAAGGCGACGATCACAGCGAGGAAGCTTGCGCTCGTGTACACCGTGCCGAGCCCGACACCACCGTAAGCACGCGATTGCGAGAGCAAGTCGCCCAACGAGGCGCCGAACGGACGAGTGAGGATGTAGGCGATCCAGAACGCCAGCACACGGTTCATGCCGAGAGACGCGCCGGCAGCAGTTGCGGCGATGAGCGCGCTGAAGACGACTACGCCCCACGAAAAACCGAGCCCGAGTGCTTCTGTAGCGAGATCGCCCGCGGCGGTGCCCAATGCGAACGTGCAGAGAATCGTCACCCAGTAGAAGAGTTCTCTTCGCCGCGTGTCGACATGCCGGATCGACAGCGTTTTCTCGGACCGGTGCCACGACGCGAGCACGATTGCGAGCAGTACGGTGAAGCATGCTGTGCTGACGTACAAGCTAACGCCTGCTCCGTCTGTGAGGGCATCGGTTAATTGAGTGCCCGCCACGCTTATCAATAGGACGCTTAGCCAATACGCCCACGGAACGAATCTTCGAAAGTGCAATTGGAATCCGAGTGCTATCGCAAGGAGCATTGCAGTGATTGCATCGGTTATCAAAGTGCCGAGTCCGACATTGACCGCAAGATAATCAGCCGCTGTTTCACCGACCGTGGTCGACAGAATCTTGATGAACCAGAAAGTTATCGTGACCTCTGGCACTTTATTGTCTGCCCAGGTGACATTGGGAATTCGTGAATTGTCCATGAACGGGCTCCAGAGATTGGCGCCACAAGAAGGAAGATTCGAGTGATGTGGCGCTTTCCTGGACGCAACTCTGATGAGACAGACTTAGCCATCCCTTAGCGGCGACGCGGAATGCTTATCCATGGGCCGATGCCTTTTCCTAAGGCGAGGTCATGAATATGAGCAACCCGAGGACAACGAAGTTATAGGGACGGCGCAAGGCCAGTCTGGCGATCCAAACGGGTATTCCCGATTTGGGCGCGCAGGTGGCGAGCGGAAGCAAACCGCTGATCGGTTTGTCGATCGTCGGCGAAATGCTGCATGCGCTCGTCGACTATACCGCCCGGCCGGCGGGCTCGCAGATCGTCGCTTACCTTCTGACCTTCTGCGTCATCGTCGGACTTTCGAAGATCGCGAGCAATCGTCAGCAGGCTCTCCAAACCGGCGGACCGGCCAGGGATCGAGGATAGCGGTCCCGGCATCGTGCCGGAAACGTGCCCGAACCGATTGGAGTTCGACAGGTTCGAGCGCGCCGAAGCTTGCTTGTCAGAACGTGTTGCGATCGAATCCGGGGAGCGCTTGCGTGCCTTCGACCCTGACGGAGTTGAGGTTGCGCGAGTCGACACCGAGCAAGTTCAGAATGGTGGGCGCGACTTGCGTGGTGAGAACGCGATCGCTGACTGTCTGACCACCGTTTCGCACGTCGGGCACGTAGATGACGAGGCCCAGATGATTGTCATCGGGTGCGTTTCCGCCGTGTTCCTCGTCCTTCGTCGTGCTCGACGTATAGATCACGCCCGGATTGGGTTGCACGACGATATCCGGCGTGCGACCTTCGCGTGGATCTCCGAACGATGCCGCGAGACGCGGTCCATAAAGCAGGTACGCGCGCGGACCGTCCGCGCAGATTCCCGGCGCATTGCAGCTCAGATTGTCTTTCAGCGTGGTGACGACCTGTGCGAGTTGACGTTGATCGCGCAGCCAGATAAGACCGATGTCGTCGGTCTGCACGAACCCGGTGCCTGACAAGCCGGTGCCGTCATTCAGATTGCCGCTCTTCGTCGCGTTCTGGCCGTAGTTGCCGTCCGGATCGAGATAGGCATTCGCTTGCAGCAGCTTTCCGAGCGTATTTCCGTTCTTGACGAGCTTCGAATGATCGGCCGGCGACTGTCCGTGTTTCGACGTCACGATGATCGCCGTCGAACGGTACAGATTCCGCTGCTTCAATTCGGCGACGATGCGCCCGAGCGAAGCATCGATGTAGCCGATGGCATCGCTCACTTGCGGGCCGGGCGTGAAGCTGCCGTCGAGATATCCGCCGCCCGAACTGACGACGGCCTTCTGCGCCACACTCAGCGTCTGGAAATTCGCGCCGAAGATTGTCGGCACGCCGGGCGATGCGTCACCGTTCGAGTTCTTGCCATCGATCTGATTGATGAGCGCCTGCACATGCAGATCGTCGAACTGTTCGGTGTGCGTGTAGATATCGGTGAAGTCGGCTTTCGTGCTCGAATTCGGATCGATCGAGTTGATCTCGGTGCGCGCGAGATCGTCGACGCCTCTACCGGAAGGACCGTTCAGCCAGTCATAACCCCATGCGTGCTTGTCCGACCATGCGGTGCGGGAATGCGGAATGCGTTGCTTGACGACCTCGAAAACCGTGTTGGTTTTCACGTAGTCGTGCGGATACACGGGCTTGCAGACGCCGTCCACCTTCGCGTTCGGAATGGCTTGCGGATTGAACGCGCCGCCGCCATCGAGATGAACGAGCGCGCCGCCGTCTTTTGCGTCGATGCCAGTGGTTTCGTCGAACACCACGTTCCATCCTTGCGTGCCGGTGCAGCCAGTGTCCGACGGCGCGTAGAGCGTGCGGTCATACGACACGTCGTAGAACAAGCCCGTGGTTTTCGGCGAGCCGCCGGTCACGAGCGCCGCGAGACCGGGAAACGAGTCGGAGAGGCCCGGCGTATGCGCGTTCGTATAGGTGATGCCGGATTTCGCAAGCAACGCGAGATTGGGGCACGCGTTGGACGCGATGCATCGCGCGACGTCCTGCTCGTGCAGACCGTCGAAGCTGATCAATAGAACGTGCTGAACCGCCCCGCGGTGCTCGCGTTCGCGCGACGAATGATCGTCCTCATTTCGCGCAGCGGCGCTTGAAGTGTGAAGGAAGGCAACCGCGATGACGGCGGCGATTGCGCTTCGCCCAAGAAGCACCCGCTTGTTTGTTCTCTTCATTGTCTCGTCCTGATCAGTTGATGGTTTAACGCTGCATGAGGCGTTCACCAATGTGCAACCGCAGTGAGACGAGTCCATGAACGCGGACTTTCGTTTGGCTGTCTTTTGGAAGATTTATTTTCGATGAAGAAGCCTGTTCTGAAGCATCTCCTAAGGCTTCCTTAAGCTTTGCTGTGTCAGCCGAAAATGCGTGCGCGCGCTGCACGGCTCAGTGATGGCTAAGTTGGAGGAAGCGCCCGCGCAAGCCATCTCGCGTCGTCCGGAAAGTGATTGCAGGAGAAAGGCACCAGTCAGGTGCATGGCCGGAAACCTTGTGCATGTGACATTGGAACGGCTCCGCGTTCGATCAAGAATGGGGCTTTCGAGGAGAGCGACAAACATGCCCTACCTGCAACTGGATGTATGCGGCCACTATTCGGTGGAAGACAAGCAGCGCCTGGCGCTGAAGATGAGCGAGACCTACGCGCAGATGATGTCGGTGGACATCCGGCGGATCAGCGTCGCGATTCGGGAACTGGGTGACGGAGGCGTCTGGCGGATTCCGGAGGCCGGCGAAGAGCCGGTCCCGGTCGCAGTCATGATGCTGGACATCAGAAAGGGAAGGCCGCCCGAGTTGCGTATGGATGTGGCCAAAGCGCTGTGCGCGCATTGCATCGACATTCTCGGCCTGCGTGAAGAGCGGCTCAATGTCGAATTCACGCAGCATTCCGGCGATGAGATGTATCACCCGGCGCTGGGTGGCTACAGCCCGGAATGGACGCCCGGCGAGCAGTAACGCAAGAAACAAGGAGAAGGGCGCTCAAAGCGCAAGCGGCGTGACCCCTGACGCCCGCTGGATGGTTTGCGGCGGCTGACCGAATGCACGCAGGAATGCCTGACGCATGCGTTCACGGTCGCCAAAGCCCGTTTCTCGCGCGACGACCTCGATCGGATGACGCGTCGTCTCCATCATCAGCCGGGCGGCTTCCACGCGAAGCCGCTCGACTGCCTTGGCGGGCGATTGCCCGGTTTCCTCACGAAATACCCGGCTGAACTGGCGCGGACTGAGCCGTGCTGCTTCGGCCAGCCGCTCGACCGACAAGTCGCTCGCGAGGTTTTCACTCGCGTAGGTCAGTGCCATCTGCACGCGGTCGGACCGTGCGCTCATCTCCAGCAGCGCCGAAAACTGCGACTGTCCACCCCCGCGCCGCTGATAGAGCACGAGCTTGCGCGCGACCATGCGCGAAGTTTCCAGCCCGAAATCGCTTTCGACGATGGCGAGCGCGAGGTCCACGCCGGCGCTCATGCCCGCCGACGTCCACATCTGTCCATCGACCACGTAGATGCGGTCTTCCTCGACCTGGATGTCCGGATACTGCATCTGGAAGGCGCGCGCGTGGAACCAGTGCGTCGTGGCCCGCTTCCCTTCCAGCAGACCCGCTGCAGCTAGAACGAACGCGCCCGTGCAGATCGAAGCGATGCGCCGTGAATGGCGCGGCGCCTGCCGAAGATAGTCGATAAGCGCTGTCGAAGGCAGGCGGCATTCGTTGTCGCCCGCGACGATCAGCGTGTCGTAACCCTCCTTGGCCAGCGGTTCGCTATGAATCGAAAACCCCTGCGACGATGCGATCGGTCCGCCGTGCTCGGACACGATGCTGAATCGGTACGACGTCTCGTCGCGCAGCAGGTTGGCGTATTCGAACACGCTCGCCACGGCCAGCGCGAGCGACTGGAAATTCGGATAAACGAGAAGTCCGACGGTATGCATGATGTTCCCCGTTTGATGGCCTGATTCATTGAAGTTAGCACAAAAGAGACAGACGCAACGGGGGGCGGATGGCTCGGATCATTGCATATATGACATTGAGGTCATGAGCCGAGGAGGTCAGAATTCACTCCATGAACCGGCACCCAGTTGGTTCAACCCCACTCAAAGGAACGATCATGACTGCTTCTACGAAAGGTTTCGCACTGGTCACGGGCGCATCGGCCGGCATCGGCGCCATCTACGCGGACCGTCTCGCCCGGCGCGGCTTCGACCTGATTCTGGTGGCGCGCAACCAGTCCCGACTTACCGCGCTCGCAGACCGACTCACGAAAGAAACGGGCCGCGCCGTCGAGACCGTCGCCGCGGATCTCAACGACAAGGCGGCGCTCGCGAAAATCGAAACCCTGCTCCGCGAAGACCCGCGCATCACGATGCTGGTGAACAACGCGGGCGTCGGGTCGGTTGCATCGGTGCTCGACGGCAATGTCGACGCCATGGAATCGATGATCGACCTGAACATCACGGCGCTGACGCGCCTCACCTATGCGGCCGCGCCCGCGTTCGTCGCGAGAGGTACGGGCACGATCATCAACATCAGTTCGGTCGTCGGCATTGCAGTCGAACTGCTGAACGGTGTCTACAGCGCGTCGAAATCGTATGTCCTGAGCTTCGGCCATGCGCTGCAACGCGACCTCGCGGGCAAGGGCGTGCGCGTGCAGACCGTGCTGCCCGCTGCGACTGCAACCGAGTTCTGGGATGTCGCGGGCTATGCGAAGCAAAAGGAAGCGGCGAGTACGATGACCGCAGACGATCTGGTGGATGCCGCTCTCGTCGGCCTCGATCAGGGCGAAATGGTGACCATCCCGACTCTGCATGACGGCGACCAATGGACGAAGTGGGAAGCGGACCGCCGCGCGCTGACGTCCCAGTTCGCCAATGCCAAGGCTGCTGCGCGCTACGTGTCGACCGTCGAGACGGCCGAGTAAGCCCCGTCACACGTCCAAGGGGTCCGGCGCAGTCGTCGGCGTCGATCGCCTCAATGGCGGAATGCCGCTCGTTGGTGAACATCATCGGCAACGCAGCGGCGGTCGTCGTGGTGTCGGCGTGGGAAGGATAACTCGACCGGGCGAAGATGGAGGCGCTGCTCAACGGTGAGCCGGGCCGGCAAATCCCGGCCGAAGGATCGGTCACGCTGAACGGCCCGGCTTCCGTCGATGGCGAGGCGCGTCGATTCCGGGCCGCGGACGCTTACGCCGAATCGGTGCAAGGTTTTTAGCACAGGTGACTTCGATTAGCTCAGCGGCCCCGTTGTGTCGCGACGAACGAGTTGGATGGGCAAGACATCGTGGACGGGCGCGCCCATCCCTCCGGCTCGAATGCGATCGACGAGGCGACGTGCGGCGGTGCGCGCCATGGCTTCGACGGGCTGTCGAATCGAAGTCAACGCGACCAGCGGCGATCCGGCGAGGGGCATGTCGTCGAAGCCGATGACCGAGAGTTGCTGGGGCACCGCAATGCCTTGTCGCTTTGCCGCTTCGAGCACGCCGAGGGCGATCGTGTCGTTTCCGGCGACGATGCCCGTGACCCGGTTATCCTCGCCCAGCATGGCGATGGCGCTGGAGTAGCCCGCCTCGCTGGTGTAATCGCAATAAATCAAAGGCACCGATGTCGGCGCTATGCCCACGCCCTCCAGCCACTGCAGTGCGCCTCCGACCCGGTCTCTGCTGGTCGACGTGTTTTGCGAACCCATGACCAGCCCGATCCGGCGATGCCCCAGTTGATAGAGATGCTCCACCGCAAGCGCACCGGCGTGGATGTTGTCGATTTCGACGGTGTCGACCCGCACGTCGTCGACAGACCGAACGACGAGCACCAGAGGAATGCCGCGTCTTTGCATCTCGGCCACCACGGGTGAGTCGAGCGTCGCGGTGGCGAAGATCATCCCGTCGAGATAGCCGTCGATCAGCGGGCGAAAAGCGAGCAGGTTCTCCGGGTCGTTCATCGAGTCGATCATCAGCGTGATCTGGTAATCGAACTCCTGCAGCGCGTCATGGAGATGCGTGAGCAACAAGGTCATGAACCGGTTATGCAGCGCGCCCACCACGACGCCGATCAGCTTCGTGGCTGACTTGCGCGTGGATCGGCCTTGCGACGGAATCCGGTAACCCATCTCGGCGGCCACCGCTTGCACGGCGCCGCGGGTCTCGCTGCTAATGGCCGGATGTCCCGCCAGTGACCTGGACACCGTGGACACCGAAATGCCGAGGCGCTCGGCGACATCTTCGAGACGGACTTTCGACACCTTCGCGCGAACGGCTGAACGGGATTTGGTTTGCATAAATTTGCATGAACGGATCGTAAGGAAGAGGCCATTAAGACCTTTGAATTCGGCCCTATAGGGTAAGTATCGAGCATTTGCACAATATTTGCAGAAGAAATTGCGATAAATTTGCATCAACGCAGCGAGCCTTTTAACTCTCCGGTACACGCTGCTTTTCGCTCACCCCGCAAAAAGGAAACGCAAATGGCAATCCACTATTTGAAGCATGGTCGTAGCGCGGAGGCGTCCTCGCAAGACGCCGCCAAAGTTCGCGACGTGGTCACGGGCATTCTCGCCGACGTGGCATCGCGCGGCGATGCAGCCGTCGCCGAACTCTCGGCGAAATTCGACGACTGGTCGCCCGAGCGTTTCCGACTGTCGGAGGATGAGATTGCGAGCTGTGTTCGCACGCTGTCATCGGGCCAACTCGACGACATCAAATTCGCGCAGGCTCAGGTGCGCAATTTTGCACAGGCGCAACGCGATTCGATTCGTGATGTCGAAATCGAGACCTTGCCCGGCGTGGTGCTGGGTCACAAGAACATGCCGGTCGACAGCGTGGCGTGTTATGTCCCCGGCGGCAAGTTTCCTCTGGTTGCATCGGCGCATATGGGCGTCGTGACGGCCAAGGTAGCAGGCGTTCCCCGCATCATCACCGCATCGCCGCCTGTCGGTGGCAAGCCGAATCCGGCGGTCGTCGCCGCGATGCACCTGGGCGGCGCTGACGAGATCTACACGTTCGGCGGTGTCCAGGCCATTGCTGCAATGGCGCTCGGCACGCAGACCATCGATCCGGTTGCCATGGTGGTCGGGCCGGGCAATGCCTATGTCGCGGAAGCGAAGCGTCAGCTGTTTGGCCGCATCGGCATCGACCTGATTGCAGGGCCTTCCGAAACCCTGGTGATCGCCGACGACAGCGTCGACGCGGAACTGTGCGCGACCGACCTTCTGGGTCAGGCTGAGCACGGCTTCAACACGCCGGCCGTTCTTCTCACGAACTCGATGCAACTGGCGAAGGACACGATCGCCGAAGTCGAACGCCTGCTCGACATTCTTCCGACGGCCAACACGGCGGGGGTTTCGTGGCGCGACTACGGCGAAGTGATCGTAGCGGACACGCTCGAAGAGATGGTCTCGGTGGCCGATCGCATTGCATCCGAGCACGTGCAGGTCATGACGCGCGACCCGGATTACTTCCTGACGAACATGAAAAACTACGGCGCGCTCTTCCTCGGTCCGCGCACCAATGTCGCCTACGGCGATAAGGTCATCGGCACGAATCACACGCTGCCGACGGGCAAGGCCGCGCGCTACACGGGTGGTCTGTGGGTCGGCAAGTTCATCAAGACCTGCACGTATCAGAAGGTATTGACGGACGAGGCGAGCGCGTTGATCGGCTCGTATTGTTCGCGGCTATGTGCCATCGAAGGCATGATCGCGCACGGCGAGCAAGCCAACATCCGCGTGCGTCGCTTCGGCAATCGCGATGTGCCGTACGGCACCGCCGTTCCCGCGTAATCGCCGCTGAGGAGGCGCTCATGTCACGAACCAGGCCGCGGCCCCGCAGCGACTTCCACTGGTTTTGTCAGGTCAACACCCAGTGGAAAGACATCGACATTTACGGGCACGTGAACAACGCCGTTCACTACACGTGGTTCGATACCGCGGTCAACGGATGGCTTGTTGATCGAGGTCTGCTCGATCCGGTTCGCGGCGAGGCGGTCGGTCTGGTCGTGCGAACGAGCTGTGAGTACTTCGATGAGGTCGTTTTTCCGGACGTCGTCACCTGTGGGCTGTGTGTCAGCCGGGTAGGGACGACCAGCGTGACGTACGAAATCAGTCTGTTTCGAAACGAGCGTGACCCGTCGTTCGCGCATGGCACGTTCGTTCACGCCTACGTCGACCGTCTCACGCGCAGGCCGGTGCCGCTCTCCGAGGCGCTGCGGCATGCGGTCATTCAGATTCGGGGAGCTTGAACCGAAGTGGTCTATCGTTCGCCGCCCACGTTCTGCAGTGTCTCGAGTGCTTCCAGGAGCACATTCCTGGCCGGCCCCTTGAGGTACTTCTTGAGTTCCTTCTCGACCTGAGTCTGCGCGGCGCGCCAGTGCGGCTCGGCCTCTTTCAATACGCGGGTGCCGGCAGGGCTGAGCTTCGCCAGTTTGTAGCGCGCATCGTCGTCGCTGGAGACTTCGACCCATCCCGCATCGATCAGTAGTTTGATGTTGCGCGAGATCGTTGTTTTGTCGAGCGACAATTCGGCTGCAATTTCGTTGTAGGTTGCCGAGCCAAGACGGTCGAGGCCGCGAAGGAGCGTGTGCTGCGTGATTTTCAGGCCCACCGGGCGCAAGGCCTCGTCGTAGATGCTGGTCAGCGCATTCGCCGAGCGCCTGAACTGGGTGCAATAGCATTCGGTGAACATCGGCAATCCCTCGTGAAAGATTGATCAGTGTATATGCAACTATCGTAGCACCTCCTGACGAGACATGTAGAAAGCGATAGGTTCGGGTTCTCACCAAGTTGAAGAAGCATCGATTGTTACTAGACTGTTGCATATACATCGGTTGTAGATGCATCTGTTTTCTGGGTCGGCACCGTCATGGGTTCGGAGCAGCAGATGGCGACCGGCGAGGAGCCGAGGCAAGGTATGAATCGTTGTGCGCATCGGCTTCTCCTGGATACGCTGCGCTCATATAGATGCATATGCAACAGATTATCGGGCGGGCAGCGATCCGGCGGCGCTGCCGCTCAAATATCGCATACGTAATCACGCTGGACCGCAACACCGCATCCCCAACAAACTTCGAAGGAGTTCCTGGAAATGCCCATCATCGTTTGCAACACGCGTGCCGGACTGGACGTCGACATCAAGCGGAAGATCGCCAAAGCGATCACTCTCGCCGTGAACGAGACCATCAAGTCCCCGCTCGAAATCATCAGCGTCGTCTTCAACGACCTCGCGTCCGAAAGTAGCTACGTGGGCGGAGAGCCGGGCGGCGACACCCTCATCATGTGCAACATTCGGGCGGGGCGATCGGAGGACGCGAAACTCACGCTGGTCAGGAAAGTGAGCGCCATTTTCAGTGACTATGCGGGAATTTCGGAAGACCGTATCGAGACCGGTCTGCTCGAATTCAATCCTAAATTCATCATTCGCGGCGGCCGGCAGTTGCCCGATCCTCCCTACGCGTGATAGACGATCACGCGATACGGACAGTCGATAAGTTCATACACATTCGCATACCTATGCATCAGGAGACAGGCTTGAACATCAAGGACTCGACGGCGGCAGAGCGATCGTCACCGAAGATGGTGACGATCGCCATCGCCAGTTTCATGGGAAGTGCCATTGAGTGGTTTGACTTCTTTCTATACGGAATCACCTCGGCACTCGTTTTCGGCAAGCTGTATTTCCCCGGTGGAGATCCGCTGACGGGAACGCTTCTGGCGTTCGGCACGTTTGCGGTGGGGTTCATCGCACGGCCGTTCGGCGGCATCGTCGCGGGCCATCTCGGCGACCGTGTCGGGCGCAAGTTCGTGCTGGTGACGACGCTGCTGGCAATGGGATTGTCGACCACGCTGATTGGTCTCGTGCCGTCGTACGACAGTATCGGAATCGTTGCGCCGGTCGTGTTGATCTTGCTGCGCATCGTGCAAGGTCTGGCGGTGGGCGGAGAGTGGGGCGGAGCAGCGCTGATCGCAGTCGAGCATGCCAGCCCGAAACGGCGCGGACTTTACGGCAGTTTCCCGCAGATGGGCCTTCCTGCCGGCCTGTGCATGGCAGTGGGTGGGATGGAGTTGGCGAGCCGCCTGCCTGAGGCGGAGTTTCTCGCTTGGGGCTGGCGCATTCCGTTTCTGTTCAGTGCGGTGCTCGTCGCAGTGGGTCTCGTGATTCGACTTCGCATCGAAGAGCCGCCTGCCTTCAGGAAGGTGCTCGATACCGACTCGACCGTCAAGCTGCCTATTGTCGAGGCGGTTCGCAGATTTCCGAGAGCGATTGTGATGTCCGCCGGTCTTCGTTTTGCCGACAATATTCTGTACTACGTATTCACGACCTTCGGCCTGACGTATATGACGAGCCATCTCGGCTTGCCTCGAAAGACGGTGCTGGTCGCCATCCTGATTGCCGCCGCGCTCGAACTACTGACGAATCCACTCTTTGGTGCGCTATCGGACAAGTTCGGTCGAAAGCAGGTGGTGATCTTCGGCGCACTGGTTGCGGTGCTGGCGCCATATCCGTTCTTCCGGATGGTAGGCACCGGGAATCCGACGATGATCCTGCTTGCCGAGATCATGGTGATCACGATTGCACATGCTGCCGTGTTCTCGCCGATGGCCGCATGGTTCGCCGAGATGTTCAGCCCCGAAGTCCGCTATAGCGGCGTAACGATAGGTTTCCAGTTGGGCGCATTGCTCGCCGGCGCGCCGACGCCGCTGATCGCCACGGCGCTGCTCGCGAAGTACGGCGACTACACGCCCGTAGCTATCTTCGCGATGATCGCGGCAGGGATCACCCTCGTTTGCGCACTGTTCGCGAGGGTTGCTCAGGAGCGCAGGGCGCCGTCAGCGGCGAGTCTGATTCCGGCCGGCACCCCGCGTGAAGGCTGATCAGACTTGACGAGATCATGAAGACGAAGCGGCCGCGGGAGTTCAGGCGTCTCGTGATCGTGCTCGTACGCGACACCGCTCGCCTGCCTGCAATCGGGCCTGTGTAAGCGGGCGGCCGCAAGGCGTGGACGTAGCCCGCGAAGGAATCGATCGACCAGATTTGAATTAACAGAGAGACATATGTCTGACGGACTTTTTAATCTCGAAGGAAAGAGCGCTGTCGTGACTGGCGCGGGCCGTGGCCTTGGCGCGGACATCGCTTCCTTGCTCGCACGATCCGGAGCACACGTTCATCTGCTCAGCAGGGATCGACGGGAACTCGATGAGGTCGCTGCTCGTATTCGTCGAATGGGTGGCGCGTGCACGCCCGTCGTGTGCGACCTCCTGAAAGACGATCAACTGGAGCGGGTGTTCGACGAGCTTCCCAGGCTGGACATCCTCGTCAACAACGCCGGCACCAACATTCCCGCGAGACTTGCGGACGTCACCACTTCGGACCTGGACTTCGTGATCGGTCTGAACGTCCGTGCGACGTTCCTGGCGACGCGAGCGGCCGTTCGCAAGATGCTCGAAGGTGAAGCAACCGGTGACCGCGCCATCATCAACATTTCGTCGCAGATGGGGCACGTGGGCGCGCCTGAACGATCCGTGTACTGCATGACGAAGCACGCGATGGAAGGTCTGACGAAAGCAGCCGCTGTCGAGCTCGCGCCCGGAATACGTGTGAATTCGGTCGCACCCACATTCGTCGATACACCGATGACGCAGCCGTTTTTCGAGAACGAGCAGTTCAGGAACTGGGTATTCGAACGAATCCCGATGGGCCGCCTGCTCTCGAGCGACCAGGTCGCCGCAGCGGTGCTGTATCTCGCGTCGCCCGCCGCCGCAATGATCACGGGTACGAGTTTGCGTATCGACGGCGGATGGACAGCGCAGTAGGCACAGCGTTTCGTACACGGCCTGCAGGACGTGCCTGCGTGCGCGGGCCGGCCGCTTATCGGCGCGCATCGACACGGCTTCATCAGGCTTGTTTATCGAGTCGGGCGACCCTGGCATAGACTGTCGTCGAGACGGAGGTAGGGGCTGGCAGTCGCTTTCTGGCGCTCGATGCGACTGCGGCCGTGCCTTTGAGGGTATTGTTCCCGCCGTTGTCTCCGCTCGTAGCGCCTCTCTGGTGTCGTTCGGTTGATCACTCTGACATCCATGCCTGCGGGCGCCACGCACTGGAGTACGCGCACGATCAAGAGCTGGCTAGCGTACAAGCAGCGACTAGTCCAATCCTGCGGCTACTCGCCATTCTTCCAAAACGTGGTCGAGCACGTCGTAGGTCACAGGCTTGCGGAGGTAGCCATCGAAACCTGGGAAATCGTCGTCCTCGAGGTCACTACGACCCGTCACCGCGATGATATACGCGGCTTGCGACGCGCCATCCAAGCGCAAGATGCCGCATGTCTGTCGGCCGTCTCCGTCGGGTAAATCGACGTCCGCCAAAATGACGTCGAATGGCGTGGTATCAGCGAGGCTTCGGGCCGTCGCGCACTTGGTCGAGACGGTCACTGTATGTCCCATCTTTTCAATCAGCTGAGCAATCGAAACAGCGAAGTCTGAATCGTCATCTAGCACAAGGATGTTCATTCGAGTCCCCGATGATGGTTGATGGCTGATCAGGCGTGGTTTATGCAAGGTTGATGCCCATTTGATCGGCTCATGCGCTGCCCACACCGCCGCGCCATCATCGATCTCTCAGAGGATGCGTTGAAGAGATTACTCCACGAGAGAGCAGCTTTTTCGATCGGAACTCTTTGGCCGAGTGCTCCCGAACGGAGTCAATCGTCCGCTGTGTGCCATCGGTCAGCACGCCGCGTTGATTGCCAGTCCTTGGCAGCGTATCCGAATTCCTTGTGTTATTAGCGGTGCGAGGACGCGTGTGATTTGTCGCGCCGTTGTGTGATCCGGCGATGTCGCGATGACTTTCATTTCGGGCCGGCATTGCATCGTCCCTCTCCTTGAAAGCCGGCCTCGTGTCGATTTCGACATCGCTCGCCGATACCGCTGCCTGCCTCTCCTCGGGCAGGTGGTCGGATCTGGATGAGTCTCTCAGCGCCACTTCCGGCGTCTGACCGCTAACTTTGCCGGTTACGACGGAACTGAGGTAGCGAGATGACCAGCCTTCTCCGTCCGTTCAGCGCTCCCCATGATTAGACAAAAGCGAGAAGACGCCAAGCAAACACACGATCGCGGCCAGTCCAACGACGAACGAACGGTTGTTAAAGTTAGTCATCGAAGTATTTTCTTCTGTCAGTTGATTGTCGGTGCTATGCCGGCGACGTCGCGCGGTGCCTGGGTCTTGCTCGCGAAACAAGCTACGACCGATCGATCCCCCGAGAGGTTCGAAGCGTCAGAGCAGATTCGCTTTCTGCGCCCGTTCGATCGTTGCGAGCAAGAAGTCTGGCTTCTGATGCACTGATCGATGGTTCTTTGGGTTGTGTCGGCCTGAAATCACGTATGGAGCAGTGTCAATGCACAGCCTACCGCAATGAATAACGCTGCCAGCATAAGTTTCAGGCGAAACCGCCAGGCACCTGCAGATAAAGCGCGCACTTGAAACTCCTTGTTGGAAGCAATAGAGGTCGCGAGGCGAAAAACTGCAAGAGCCTCGCGACTTTTGTCGCATGCGACGGGACGCTATCAATGTGAATGGATCACATGAAAGCGCTGCTCATATGGAGCGTGCCATTTACTCCGGCGGGGAAGAAACCGCCTTGGCTGACGGCCCCCTTGTTGAGATAGACGATGTTGAGCACGTCGTCGTAGCTTCGACTGAAGGCGATCCCGTTGTTGTCGAGCGGAACAATGTTGGAGATGTCGTTTGTTGCGCCAGCGATACCCTGATCGACGTCGCTCGAAGCATCGAGTGAATCTCGCGCGTTCGAAATGGCTTGGGTTGCAGTCACGAGGCTCGGCGTCTGAATGCCTTTGCTATAAAGCACTGTCCGGACGAGACCTGCGTGGTAAGCCTCAGCCGCGAGGATACCCGCGGCCGCTTCAAGGTAGGTCTTGTTCGCAATAAGCGGTGAAGCACCCTTATACGCGGTCACACCTACGTCTTCGAAGATGAACGCGCCCAGAAGGAAGTTATTGTCATTCAGGTAGGGATTGAATGCGGTGCCCGCCGGAGCAAGGCCAGCAACCTGAGCGGCAAGTGAAAACGCTCCGTTGGGGTCGGTTCCGCCGACATCCAGCGCCGGCATGGCTACCGCCGAGGAGCCCAGCGCTGAACGGAGAAATGCGACGTGTTCGAGTTCGTCCTTCGCGATCTCTCTTGCATAGGCGGCCACGACAGGATCGGAAAAAGGCACCTGTTGACCTGGAGTAACCTTGCCCATAGTGCCGGTTCCGCTCATGAGGCTCGTTGAGAGGCCCGCACCCGTCGTCGCATACGCGTAGAACGTCGCCTCGAGATATTCGAGATTGAGCGCAAAATTCAAGATCTCTGCATCGGTCGGACCGCTCGCTGCGTTGGCATTGTCGCCGGAGCTTCCTCCACACGCGCCGAGGATCGTTCCTCCGATCAATCCGAGGCCCAACCCGCCCGCATTACGGAAAAACTGGCGCCGCTTTTCCCGGCGCCCGGCACGCCGCTCGAGCACCCCTGCCATCACGATATCTTCGCGCATGTCTATCTCCTTTATCTCGATCAGATAAATGACGAACGGCCGTACAAGACGAGGCCATCGACTTCGCCGTTCTTTCGATTGGAATTAGCAGGTGGTGAGCAGACCGCAACCGACTATCTGGCAACCACACCAAGCGGTACGAAGCGGCCCCGCGCGGCAGATGCGAGTGGTAACAGACGCTTTCACTTCGACGCAGAAGCGCTACCGAATTACGTCATCCGATCAGCAGAGTCGGAAATAAACGTCACTCAGGGCATGCCTGAGAAAGACACCCGCTCAACCACGCGCCGTGTCGCGCGGCGGGAGAGCCAGGGCGATCAGGCAAAGAGATCAGAGCGCCAATGCTCATGAGGACGCGGAAGCGTCGGCGACGATTGAACATCACGATCACCGGCGACTTTAACGGCAGCCGCTAACGCTGGTTGAACAGAAAGGTCGCGCAACGTGCCTGTTCACGCGGCTGGGGAGTTCAACGCCAAGACGATGCACTTTGGCCGATGACGCTCCAATCGGCCTTATCGGTCATCTCAGGGTGGTAACTACATCTATAGAGATGTCTTCACACAAGGTGGTCCCCTCGCACCGCATGGACGTGGCTGTTTGCCAGAGATACGCAGGAAACCCGCGCGCGGATGCATCGATATTCGAAGATTTCGAAAGCGCTGACGCGAACTCTCATACCGGGGCCGGCCGATCTGCTCGTGCGATTGCGGCACGCGATGGAAACGCGTGGTCACGTGGGCGCGCGTTCCGGCCATTGCCCGAGACCGATGCCGCAGCGACGCGCTTCGCCTTCAGATACCGGCCGACGATCCGATGCAGCCGCGCGCGCATACGTGTGCAGCTTACTCACGAAGTCTCCGTGACCTCGTCGATCTCCGAAAATGCGGCCTTGGCGATACGGAAACTGTCGATCGCCGCAGGGACACCTGCATATATCGCGGCCTGGAGAAACACCTCGCGGATCTCGTCGCGCGTAACGCCGTTTGTCAGGGCGCCCTTCACATGCAGCTTGAGTTCATGGGGGCGGTTCAGCGCAGTCAGCAGGCCCAGGTTCAGCAGACTGCGCGTGCGTCGGTCGAGCCCGGGGCGGTTCCATATCTCGCCCCAGCAATACTGTGTCACCAGTTCCTGCATGGGCAGGCTGAACGGGTCGGCATTGGCCATGGCGGCATCGACATAGCTGGCTCCCAGTACTTCGCGTCGAGTGGCCAGCCCCTTTTCAAAGAGTGCGTTGTTCATGATGTCCTCGGTCAGTGAGCCTTGCTGGCGTTGGCGACCCATTGGCCTAGTTCCGCCTTGTTCGCCGCGACCCACTCGTCCGACAGTTTCGAGACCAGCGCCGGCGAGCCGCCTTCCTTGCTGATAATGGCTTCCCAGCGCGACCAGGTCGTGCCCGGGAAGCGAATCTGTTCGACAAGCGCCCTGGCGGCAGGATTGGCGGCAATGAACTCCTTGTTGGCGACGGAACCCCAGTTCCACGACGCCATCGCCATGTGGCAAGGGTTGGCGCCGCCAGCGCATCCCTCGACGTTTTTGACCAGAGCCGATCCCTTGTTGGGAACGTTCGGCGGCAATGCATCGGCCGGCGTCGGGAGCCAGACCACATCGACACCGGGCACCAGCGCATTGGTCACCCACGACGGACTCCACGCGTAAAAGAAGGCCGGCTTGCCGCTCTTCACTTTCGTCACGGCTTCGACCATCAACGCCTCATATTTGCCGCGCACGGACTTGACGGTCTGCTTCAGACCGAACTTGTCCAGTTGATAGTCGACTACGTCGCCGCAACTCCAGCCCGGATCGCAGCTGATCAACTCCGCCTTGCCATCCTTGCCGAAGAGCGCGGCAATCTTCGGATCCTTCAGTTGCTCGAGGCTGGTGATGTTGTAGGCCAGCGCGGTCTTCTTGTCGATGAGATAGCCGTTGATGCCGTCTCCGGCGATCAGCCCCGAGCCCACGACCGTCGCCTGGTCGGCGACCGCACGGAATCCCGGTTCCCGCTGCGGAAAATTCACGTCGGTCGCCAGATCCACGTCGCCCTGGGCGACCGCCTGAAAGAACAGGGTCGTATTCATCGTGCTGAGCTTGACGTCGTAGCCGAGCATCTTGAACGCCTTGCTCACGATCTGCGCGACGACATAATTGCCGCCGAAGCTATCGCTCTGCGCGTAGCGGATCGTTTTTCCGCTGCCCGGCAAGGTCTGCGCGTTCACGGTCATGGTCATCGTCATCGACACGGCCAGCATCGCGACGGACTTCAGAATTTCTTTCATTTCATCCCTTCGGAGTATTCACGGCCCTGACGACCGCGGGGTGTACGGGGCGCCACTACGAGCGCCGTCGGCGAAGATTCTCGAAAAGGGCTGGACGCGCGCGAACGTCAGAGCGCGCGTTCGGGGTCGCCACTGGCGTGCGGCGCGTCACGCCCTCCGCGGAAAAAGCGGGAAATCACGGCTCGGAACGTAGGCTGATTGCGCGCTCGAGTGCGGGCGAGTTTCTGCGTGAAGCGGTCGAGCATCATCGCCAGCAGCACAATGGCGATCCCGCCGACCGCCGCGCGACCGACATCGAGCCGTCCCAGGCCTTGGAGCACCACGAGCCCCAGGCCTTCGGCGCCGATCATGGCCACGACCACGGACATGACCATGGCCGTGAGGACGGTCTGGTTCAGCCCGCCCAGAATGGTCGGGATCGCCAGCGGCAATTGCACTTCCCACAGCAGTTGTCGCTTGTCGGCGCCGAATGCGAGCCCGGCCTCGACGATCTCGTGCTCCACCATGCGAATGCCGAGATGCGTAAAGCGGATCAGCGGTGGCATCGCGGCCGTGACCACGGCGACTTCGCCGGGCACGTTGCCCACACCGAACAGCATCACGACGGGCACGAGGTACACGAACGTCGGCGTCGTCTGCATGATGTCCAGCAGGGGACGCACGATCATCCAGACTCGCTCGCTGCGCGCGCTCCATACGCCGATCGGAATGCCGATGACGGCGCAGAACAGGATCGCGGTGATGATCAGCGACAGCGTCGTCATGGCTTCGCTCCACACGCCGAGCATCGCGATCACGACGCACACGACCACGCTGAACGCAGCGACACCCACGCTGGCCAGCCGCCAGAAGATCAGGAACGCGACGAGCACCATGACGGGGAAGGGCACGGCATGGAAGACGCCGTCGTTGAACGTGAGCAAACGCTCCACGGGCCATTTGATCAACAGGAAGAGCGGTCGCATGTGCATGGCCATCCATCGCACGCCCTCCTGAATCCATTGATCGAAGGGGAAGATCGCAAGTTGGTCGGCATTAAACATGTTGAGCTCCCGCGCCGACGCCGGCGCCAATTCGAGCGAGCACCTGCTTCGCATCCAGTACGCCGATCAGCTTGCCGTCATCGTCGGTGACGCCGATCGGATGTTCGCCACCGCACCTGCCCGCGACGTCGATGAGCCGCATGCTCGCGCTGACGCTGGTGAACTGTCCGTTCGCTTGTGGAACGGCCTCACCCCGGCACGCGCTCGCGACCTGGGCGCCGTCCAGCGTGCCGAGAACACGTGCCTGCGCATCCAGCAGAAAGCCGGGCGCGCCGGCGTTCGACGCCATGACCGTTTTCCCCTGGCCCTGCCACAAGGGCGAGAGCGCCGTCATCACCGAGCGCGCGTCGAACAGGCGGGCGCGATCGACGTCTCGCGTGAAGGCGGCCACGTAGTCGCTGCCCGGCTCCATCACGATGTTCTGCGGCGTGCCTTCGCGAACGAGGCGGCCGTCGGCCATGATGGCGATGCGCGTGCCGAGCCGCAGCGCTTCCTGGAAATCGTGGGTGATGAAGAGGATGGTTTTGTTGAGCGTCTTTTGCAGGCGCAGCAGCTCGTCCTGCATTTCGGTGCGGATCAGCGGGTCGAGCGCGCTGAACGCCTCGTCCATGATCAGCACGTCGGCCTCGGTCGCCAGTGCCCGTGCAAGACCGACGCGCTGACGCATGCCGCCGCTCAGTTCCTGGGGCATGTGATACGCCCAGCGCGCAAGGCCGACGATCGACAGCACTTCTTCGGCGCGACGGCGTCGTTCCGCGGCCGGCATGCCGCGCAGCTTCAGACCGAACTCGACGTTTTCGATGACGCGCCGATTCGGCAACAAGGCGAAGTGCTGGAAAACCATCGAGATGCGATTGCGCCGCACTTCGCGAAGCCCGGGCTCATCGAGCGCGCAGATATCGTCACCGTCGAGCAGGATGCGGCCGGCGCTGGGTTCGTTCAATCGATTGATGCATCGTGCGAGCGTCGATTTTCCCGAGCCCGACAGTCCCATGATCATGTAGATCGCCCCGGACGGCACCCCGAGCGAGACATCGTCGAGCCCGACGACCTCGCCGAGCGCTTCGAGCACGTCCGCCTTGCGCCGGCCGGCCTTGAGCATGGCCAGCGCCGGCGCCGGCCTGTCGGAGAAAACCTTGTACAAATTTTCGATGCGGAGACGTTCAGTCACGGCGAATCTCCTCATGCGCGCCGCACAGCGGCGCAAACGCGGTCATTGGGGAAAAGTCGGTCGGCACGAGGATGCGGTTCTCCGCGTGCTCGATGAGTTCCGACAGTTGCGGAACGAACGACTGCCAGCGGGAATCCTGTGCCAGGCCTTGCCGACGACGCGCGCGCTCGTCCAGGCTCGGGTATGCCCACAGATGCGTCACCTGACTCAGCACGCCGATCTCGGTGGTGAAGTAGCCGATCAGGTGTCCGAGGATGGGCTGCTGAATTTTCAGACCTTCGTCCCGGACGAGTTTCAAGTACCGCGCCATGCAGCCGTTGCGGATGCGATAGATGCGCTCTTCGAGAATCATGCGCTTGCCTCCGATACGTCGTTGGCGAGAAATGCGCGCAACAGCGATGCGACGCGCTCCGGCGCCTCTGTGAGGATCGAGTGGCGCAGACCGGGCAGAATTTCCAGTTGCGATCCGGTGATGCATTCGTGCATGAACTGCGCCATGCGCGGATTCGATCCTCGATCGTCTTCCCCCGTGACGATCAGCGTCGGCATGCGGATCTGATCGATGAATCCGCCGAAGTCCGTCTCGGCGAGCACGCGGTACGCGGAGGTGTAGCAATCGGGATCGTTCTGCGCGTTGCGTCGACGCAGATACGCGATCCGCTCCGGGTTGCGTGCCTGGAAGTCTTCCGTGAGCCAGCGCGACAACGATGCGTCGTAGTGAGACCCGCGCTCGCCGTTTTTCAGCGCAGCGAGGCGAGCGAGCACATGCTCGCGTTCCTCGCGGGTACGCCCGGACACCGTGGCGAGCAGCACGAGCCGCCGCAGCCGCCCGGCATGAGACAGGGCCATGCGCTGCGCGATGAGTCCGCCGAGCGAGAAGCCGGCCAGGTGGAACCGGTCGAAGCCGACGTGGTCGGCGAGCGCGAGGGCGTCGCCGACGAAATCGTCGATCTCATACCGCCCCCGCACGCGGGACGATGTCCCATGTCCGCGCAGGTCGAACGTCAGCACGCGAAAATCGTCGGCAAGCCGGCTGACGACATCGTCCCAGGCCTCGAGGTATGAACCGACGCCGTGAATACAGACGAGCTGTCGCGGTCCGCGCCCCTGCAGGCGGTAATGCAGCGAGACGTCGCCGACTTGAATCGTATCGTCGAGGAAATCCTTCATGTCGAGGGCCTCTGGGCTCAGCGCCCTGCGACGGCGAGCGCCGCGTGGCGATCCGCGCGTTCGCGGCCGGCGAAGTGCGGCATGACTTCGTCGATGAACAGCCGAAGCGTCTTCGCCTGCAACTCGAAGGGCAGGTTGAACGACAGCCCGAGGCAAAACTGGTCGACGCCCTGCGCTTCGTAGACTTCCAGCTTGCGAATGATCTCGTCCGGAGTGCCGAACATGAGGTTCTCCCTGATGGCCGCGGGATCGTAGCTGCCGCGATTGACCACGGCCTCGTATGGAACGGCCTCCGGGAAGCCGTTGTGCACGGCGCCGATGTTCTGCATCAGGTTCTCGAAGTAGCGGCCATAGTCGACGCTGTGCCGCACGGCCGTTTCCCAGTCCTGCGGGCGGTCGTACACGCACGTGCGCCGTTGCATCATGAAGCGCGGGCGCGGGCGTTCAGGATGGTCGGCGACCGCCTTGCGGAACTTCTCGCCGAGCACGGCGATTTCCGACGCGGGGGCCGACAACGGTGTCGACAGAATATTGGCGCCGATACCGACTGCCCAGTCGAAACTTCCCGGATCGCGCGTGGCGACCCAGATCGGCGGATGCGGTTGCTGGAGCGGCTTCGGCACCGACGTGGCCAGCGGAAACTTCCAGTAGTGGCCGTCGTGCTCATAGTCGCCTGCCCAGAGCTTCCTGACCGCCGGCACCAGCTCCTTCATATAGGCCACGCCCTCCTGTTGGGGCATTCCGCCCGCCATGCGATCGAACTCGTATTGATACGCGCCGCGGGCGATGCCGAATTCGAGCCGGCCGCCGGTCAGGTGATCGCACATGGCGGCTTCTCCGGCGAGCCGGATCGGCGACCAGTAGGGGGCGACCAGCGTGGCCGTACCGAGGCGGATCCGCTCGGTGTGCTGGGATAGCCACGTGAGCGTCATGAACGGATTCGGTGAAATCGTGCACTCGATCGTGTGATGCTCGGCCGTCCAGAGCGTCTCGAATCCGCCCTGGTCGGCGAGGCGGGCGAGATGAAGCAGGTTTTGCTTCGCCTGTGTCATCGAGTCGTCGGGCGAAAAGCGTTCCATGCTGAGCGAAACTGCGAATTTCATCGTTAATCTCCGGGATTCAGTTGGCGATGGTTCAACGCAGGCGGATCACGAACGGGTCTTGCATCGCACCCGAGTAATCAATGACGACGTTCTTGACGCGGGAGAATTCGCGCATGACTTCGAACCCTCCGCGACGTCCATAGCCGCTGTGTTTCATGCCGCCATTTGCCGACATGTAGGCAGCCGAGCGATAGGTGTTGATCCAGACGGTGCCCGCGTCGACGTCCCGGGCGAAGCGCATCGCGCGATCGATGTCCCGCGTCCAGATGCCGGCGGCGAGACCGTAATGGGTGGCGTTGGCCAGCTCGATGAGCTCTTTCTCGTCGCTGAACGGCATCACGCCGACCACCGGGCCGAAAATCTCCTCCTGCATGAAGCGCATGTCGTTACGTGCCTTCGACAGCACGGTGGGTTCGTAGTACCAGCCGCCAGCCAGGTCGCTGCGCGCGGGGCGTTGCCCGCCAGCGGCGACCCTGGCGCCTTCCTGGATGCCGGACGCGACATAGGTCTCCACCTTGTCGAGCTGTGCGGCGAGCGCAAGCGGTCCGATGTCGGTGTCTTCGTGCGTCGGGTGGCCGACGCGCACTCGATTCGTGCGCTCGACGAGAGCCTCGACGAACCGGTCGTGGACCGAGGCTTCGACAAAACAGCGCGAGCCGGCCACGCAGGTTTGTCCCGCGGCCGCGAACACGCCGGAGACCACACCGTTGACTGCACGCTCGATGTCGACGTCGCCGAAGACGACGTGCGGAGACTTGCCGCCGAGCTCCATCTGGCACGGCACCAGATTCTGGGCAGCATTGCCCGCGATGCGGCGGCCGGTGACGGTGCTGCCGGTGAAGACGAACTTGGCGATGCCCGGATGCTGGGTCAGCGTGTCGCCGGTTTTCCTGCCGTCACCTGTCACGACGTTGACGACCCCGGGCGGGATGCCTGCCTGGATGACCAGTTCGGCGAGCGCCAGCGTCGACGCCGTGGCGTGTTCGGACGGCTTGACGACGATGGTGTTGCCGATCGCGAGGCACGGCGCCAGCGTGCCCGTCAGCATCATGAGCGGAGAATTCCACGGGATGATCATCCCGACGACGCCGAGCGGCTCACGCGTGTTGAAGTTCAGCGTGTCGAGCTTGTTTACCGGAATCGTGTCGCCTTGCAACTTGTCGGCCATGCCGGCGAAGTAGAAGTACGAATCCGGGATGGCGCGCATTTGGGCGCGCATCTCCTTGAGCAGCTTGCCGTTGTCGCGGCATTCGATGGCGGCGAGCGCATCGGCGTTTTCGAGCACCAGTTCACCAAGGCGGCGCACCAGCTTGCCGCGCTCGGTCTGCGTCATGCGGCGCCACGTCGGGTTCGCGAAGGCCGCCTGTGCCGAGCGCACGGCGCTATCCACATCGACTGCATCGCCCAGCGCGAATTCGTACCAGGGCTTGCCCGTGGTCGGGTCGAAGCTTTGCAGATACTCGCCGTCATGCGGCTCGGTGAAGTCGCCGTCGATGAAGTGTCGTTGGCGTGAACCTTCCAGTGACTGCAGCGTTGTGCGCATCGAGTTGCTCCAATTCAAACGTGAATGGGTTGATCCCACGGCTGGGCGTCGCCGACCCTCGCGAGGCGACCTCCGTCGTGCGAATCCATGTAGATCGTGAAATTTCCGCCGCCCGTTTCGCGCACATAGCGACGCAGCATCGACCGGATTTCCCGCGACGGGATGTCGTCGAAGGGCAGGTGATCGAAGGGGAAAAAGCGGAACGGCGGCGGCAGCGTGGCCAGGGCCGCCGGCTGGGCCAGCCGGGCCCGGTACACGAGATAGCCCGGATCGTTCTCGGCCGTATCGAACACGGAGTACAGGAACGTGTCGTCCGGCAGCAGCGCCAGTTCGCCGCCGCCAGCCAGCGGCAGGCGCCCCTGCGTGACGCGGCGCGGAGCGGTAGGTAGAACCCAGCCGCCCTTGCCGTCCTGCGCAAGGAGCAGGCTGCCGCCCGCATCGATGAGATAGCCGACGATCATGTCGTGCGACGACAGCCAGCCCGGCGGCAGCGGATCCTTGACGTGTGCATATCGTCCGCGGCAGAAGCCCAGCGGTGCGGCGGGACTCGTGCCGAATGCATGGATGCGGCCGATCAGGATGGCGTGATCCCCGGCATCGACCCGATCGTGAACCGAGCAGTCGAACCACGTCAGGCAGTCGGTAAGCACCGGAGCACCGGTGTGCACTGTGTCGTGACCGACGTCGGAAAACTTGTCGGGGGACTTGGACGCGAACAGATTCGACACGTCCGTCTGCCCGTCATGCAGCAGATTGACGGCGAAATGCCCGGCTTCCTGGAAGGTTGGGTAGCTCGCGGCGCCTTTGCCGATGCAAACGAGCAGCAGCGGCGGGTCCAGCGACACCGACGTGAATGAGTTCGCAGTCATGCCGCGGGGACGCCCGTCGGCGTCGCGCGTCGTCACCACGGTCACGCCGGTCACGAAAGTGCCGAGCGCGCGGCGCAGCGCGACCGGGTCGATGGCGGCGAGTTCGCCTCGGGCCGGGAATTGCATATCGATCACCTCGAAACGTCGTTACGTTGAGGTCAACGATAGGCGACCGATTTTGCGTCGGCTTCCTGCGATCCGTAGGAGAGGATCGCCTGATTAATCTCGATTGCGCGGCAGGGTTTTCCTTGATGCGGCCGGGCCGGCCCCAACATTGGTGAGGGTGTGGAGCTGGATGGCGAGTTCGACCGCGAAGCGCCGTTCCGGTGACTCGACATCGATGCCGAACAACTCCTGAATGCGCGACAGCCGATAACGCAGCGTGGTGACGTGCAGACCCATTGCGTCGGCGCAGGGCTGGCTGCGGCATCCAGAGCGCAGGTAGGCGGCGAGCGTGTCGAGATACGGCGTTCCCGACGAACGGTCGTGGTCGACGAGACCACCGATGGTGCCGTCCACGAAGCCGTGCACGTCGGCCGAGTCGGCGGCCCCCATCAACATGGGCAACGGGCCGAGCCCCTGAATATCCAGCGGCCCGCTTCGCCCGAATTTGCGCGCGACGCGGATCATTCGCCAGCAACGCTCCCATTCGCTCGCCAACGGCTCGATGCCCTTGAAAACCTCGCCAATCGCCACGATCGGCTCGCGGCCGAGCGAACGGGCAAGCGTCTCGGAGATGCGCTTCGCCAGCCGCGGCAAAGCCGACACGTCGCGCAGACCGTCTTGCGGGATCAGGCAAACGAGACCGCTCCCCACCGTGACGATATGAATGGGGACGTGCGATTGACGCGCGAGCAACTCGACCGTGCCGTGGCTTTCCACCGAGAGATTGCTGGCTGCGCGGGCTGCGTCCGCGGGAATCCGTTGATCGGGAAAGTCGACCACCAGCATCCGCAATGGCGAGATCAACGAAAGGCCGAGGCGGCGCCCGCGGTGCAGGATGTCTTCCTCGTCGCGCCAGCGGCGCTCGACGATCTCGAAGAAGAGTTCGGTCAGCGTTCTCGTCTCGAAGCGGAACCGGACCACGCTGCGCATCATCTGTACGCTCAATGCGAATCGGGCGCTTTCGAGCATGAGCTGATGCAGGTCTCCAGATCCGGTGACGCCGAATGTCAGCAGTGCGCCGACGAGTTCTTCGTCCACCTTCAGAGGCGCGATGGCCGCTTTCACGTTGAGTCCGCGATGCAGCGGAAGGTCGACGGAGGTCTGCTGGAAGCGCTGGATGCTCTCGCGCACCAAGGTGACGGTCTCCCGCCCGAAAGCGCCGGCGAGCCAGCGTTGCCATTCGGCATCGCCGATGCTGGCCGGGGCCGGGGATCCGGCGCCCACGAGATGGTTGGCAAAGAAATCGATGACCAGTACGGGGCCGCCGAGCAAATCGGCCAACGTCGACGTGAGATGCTCGACCGACCCGCCGGCGAGCACATCCCGCAACAGACGTCGTTGGGCTTCGAGCGCGTTCTGCAGGCGCAAGTGGGATTCGTGCTGGGCGCGTTGCCGATGCGCGCGCTCGATGGCGATCGAGCCGAGATGCACGACGGTGGCCATGAACGTGAGATCTTCCTCGCTCACGTCACGCACCGAACGCGATGCCACCGTGAGCACCATCGGCCGGCCTTCCGAGTCTTTCGATGACATCGGCAAAACCAGCACGGTGCGATAACCGCGTTCCTTCGCTTCGCGCCGATAGCCGGGAAACTGCGTCGATTCGAGGGCGTCGCGAATATAGACGGGCTCGTTATTTTGCAATGCGATCAACGACGGGCTGGTCGCCAGTTCCCAGCGGTCCTCGGTGTGCTGCGGCAGGATGCTCGTCTCGAATCGCGTCACCACGAGACCGTATCCGTGCGCCAGGTCGATGCTCATCACCGATCCGAGGTCCCAGTCGTCTTGCTGCACCGCGGAACGCACGAGATCGCGCAACAGGCCGTCGAGGTCTTCGTCTGAGCTGATCTGACTGGCGACGTAGCGCAACGCCATCAGTCGTTGTTTTCGTTCGGGCATTCGGTGTCTCCTCCGCTGCGGGCCAATCTACACCAAAGCAACGGAAGAAAAAAACGATCTTCCTCCGAATCGGAGGAAGACGCCTCGATGAACCGTCCTTAGCATCGGTATCAACGGGCATGGACGACATCGTTCTTCGACATCGCGTGCCTTGTCCTCTCCCATTCAGGGTTCCTTCGCCGGGACGTGATCCGCAGGCCACGACCGGTCCGCCATCTGGAGACGCATATGCTTAAGGAAGTACGCAAGATCGCCACTTTCGTCGAGACGACCTATCGCGAAGGCGGCAAGACCGCCGGCACGCCCATCACGACCGTCATCGTTGCTGCTGTCATTCGCAACCCTTGGGCAGGGCAGGGTTTCGTCGAGAACCTGCGCCCCGAAATTCTGCGCGTCGCGCCCGAACTGGGCGAGATCATGACCCGTCGGCTGGTGGAGGTGATGCCAGGCGAGCAGGTGCAGGCCTACGGCAAGGCCGCGGTCGTCGGCGTCAATGGCGAGATCGAGCATGCGTCGGCGATCATCCACACCCTGCGATTCGGCAATCTGTTTCGTCATGCCGTGAGCGGCACTGCATTCCTGAGCTTCACGAACACGCGCGTCGGTCCCGGCGCGCTGTTGTCGGTGCCGATGATTCACAAATCGGAGACGGGCAAGCGATCGCACTTCATCACGGGCACGTTCCAACTGGCCGACGCGCCGTCGGCAGACGAGATCCTGCTTGCCATCGGCGCCGCCGACGGCGGTCGCGTGCATCCGCGTATCGCCGATCGCTTTCAGGACATGCAGGAAATGGGCCTCGACCAGACATCGGCCTGACGGGCCATTCGAGCATCGCCATCCACGATCGCACGCACCATGTCGTCGACCATCGCCTTTTTGAGCCGCATGTCCGCCGAATACCAGGCGCCGTATCTCGCGTCGTTACGGTCGGCCTTGCCGGAAGAAACGATCCAGCCGCTTCACGAGCTCACGCCTGCGCAACGGGCGGCGACGACGGTCGCGATCGTCGCCAATCCGGCGCCCGAAGACATCGCGACACTGCCGAAACTGGCGTGGATACAGAGCCTGTGGGCCGGCGTGGAACAGTTGGTCGCCGGGCTGCCGGCGGGCAGTCCGCCCGTCGTTCGTCTCGTCGACCCGGAAATGTCCCGGACGATGGCGGAGGCCGTGCTCGCGTGGACGTATTACCTGCATCGCGATATGCCCCGGTATGCGCGACAGCAGTCGTTGCGCGTCTGGCAGCAGCACGCTTACCGGAAGCCGTCGCAACGCTCTGTCGGCCTGCTGGGGCTCGGCGCACTGGGGACCGAAGCGGCGAAGACGCTCGTCAGCGCGGGGTTCGTGGTCAGAGGCTGGAGTCGCTCGCCGAAGACGGTGCCCGGTGTCCAGACATTCGCCGGCGACGCGGGGCTCGATGCAGTGTTAGCGAGCAGCGACGTCGTCGTGAGTCTGATGCCTTTGACGGCACAGACGGCCGGTCTGCTCGACGCGAAGCGACTGCACACGATGAAGGCGGGCGCGGGGCTCATCAATTTCTCGCGAGGGCCGATTGTCGTGACGCAGGATCTTGTCGCGGCGCTGGATCGGGGGCACCTGTCGCACGCGGTGCTCGATGTCTTCGACGTCGAACCGCTGCCTTCGACCTCCGGCCTGTGGGAACACCCGAACGTGACGGTGTTGCCGCACGTCTCCGCGCCCACCGATCAGCAGACCGCGGCGCAAGTCATCGCCGGAAATATCCGGGAATTCCGATCGTCGGGGCGCATTCCCGGCAACGTCGATATCGTGCGGGGCTACTGAACGTGCAGACAAACGACGCAGCACCCTTCCCGCCGATGCGGCGGCGCGCGTATCCCGCTATCGCGTTCCATGCGTGCCGGTCATGCTGAAACTGGATCGATTCGACATCGCGATCCTGAAAGCGCTGGCCCGGGACGGCCGAATGACGAAGTCCCGTCTTGCGGCGGAGATTCATCTTTCGATATCGCCTGCATGGGAGCGTGTCAGGCGCCTCGAAGCCGCCGGCGTCATTCGCGGGTACCGTGCGTCGCTGGACTGGACGCGCGTCGTTCAGACCGGCCGGATCATCGTCGAGATTACGCTTTCGCGCCATACCGCCGCCGACCTGCAGCGATTCGAAGATCGCGTGCGCCGCTCGCCGGAGGTCACACAATGCGACGCGACAGGCGGAGGGCTGGACTACGTCATGCACGTCGTTTCCCGCGACATCGATCATTACCAGCGCTTCATGGATTGTCTGCTCACCGAAGGTCTCGGGATCGAGCGCTACTTCACATACGTCGTGACGAAGGTCGTGAAGGAGCGCGACGACGTCGTGCCGTCCTGGATCGGCACGGCGGTGACCCGCGAATGAAACCGGTCGACTTCGCGCGGGCATCCATCTCATCGCCGATCGTGTCGGCTTGCCGCGCGCGAAGCCGATTCCCGGCGGCAACCGCCTCGGCCCGAATGCGTGGCGCAACCATGCGCGACCCAAGTCGCGCCACCTGCTTCGAGCGCAGTCGAGTCAACGATTCACCAGCTTCTTCGGGAATGCGAGCGCCAGTGCGCAACCGAACAGGATGAACGCGGCAAACGCATAGAGACCGGCGCTTTGCGTGTGGAACGTGTCGCGAAGATAGCCGATGAGATAAGTGCTTCCGAATCCGCCCACATTCGCGATCGAGCACGCGAAAGCAATGCCCCCGGCCGCCGCTGTTCCCCGAAGAAACGTCGAAGGAAGCGCCCATACCACGGGCATCGCTGCTGCGGCCCCGGCGTTCACGAGCGAGAAGAGCAGAACGGTCATCGCCGTGCTCGGTGTCGTCGCACCGGCGATCACCAGTGCAGCGGCCGCCACGGCGAACGGCACGACGATATGCCACCGCCGCTCGCGCGCGCGGTCCGAGCTCGAACCGCAGAGCAACGTGCCGACGACGGCGGCGGCGTTCGGAATGACCATCAGCCAGCCGATGTGATACGAGTCCGTTACGCCCGTGTCGCGAAGAATGGTCGGTAGCCAGAAGCTGACGGCGTAAAGGCCGAGCAGCACACACAAATCGATGAGCCCGAGCGACCACACTTTGCGGTTGGAGAAGGCTTCGCTCAGCTTGTGGCTCTTGTGGTCCGCCCCTTCCTCGGCGAGCTCCGCGCGCAGCGTCTTCTTTTCATCGTCGGTCAACCACTTCGCCGATTCGATGGTGTTCGGCAGCCATCGCAGCACCGCGAAGCCCAGCAAGATGGAAGGCAGTGCTTCGAGCAGAAAAAGCCATTGCCAGCCGCCGAGTCCATGCGTGCCATCGAAGAAGCGCATGATCCAGCCGGAGATCGGGCTGCCGACCATGCTCGACATCGGAAGGCCGACCATGAACAGCGCCACGATCCGTGCACGCCGCGCATCCGGATACCACTGCGTGAGGTAGAGCAGCACGCCCGGCAGGAAGCCGGCTTCGGCCACGCCCAGCAGGAATCGCACGATGTAGAACTGCATCGGCGTATGCACGAACATCGTCGCGCCCGACAACAGACCCCACGTGATCATGATGCGCGCAATCCAGAACTTCGCGCCCACGCGCTGAAGGATGAGATTGCTCGGGACTTCGAAAAGCACGTAGCCGACGAAGAACAGACCCGCGCCGAGTCCGTAGACGGCGTCGCCGAATTTCAATGCGTCGAGCATCTGAAGCTTGGCCAGACCGATGTTCACGCGGTCCAGGTACGCCGCGAAATAACACAGGCAGAACAGTGTGATGAGGCGAAACGTGACCTTCCGGTATAGCTCTTGATGCGTGTCTCTCGAGGCGACGCTTACGCCAGATTGAACAGTTGACATGGGGCGACCCTGGTTAGGTGAAGATTCCTTGACGAAAACATGTGTTTTGCGTCCGCAAGATCATGTATAGCATGTCAAAATACAAGCGTACACGCTAGAAATTACCCTTAGAAGCGTTTGTGGTCCGGGAGGTGGGGCGAACGCTGGGAAATTACGGTTTTCTGCTTAATTGCGCAATATTTTGCGCAACAACGGACATCGTCATGACGCGGGTAAGACCCCATGGAAGAAACCGGTCTGCGCACGGATATTAAGCGTATGCGCTTAAATATGCACCCAAGACGACAATCGCCGGCACCATCTTCGTGCAGGCGTCGCAGAGGTGGCGCGAAACATCCCGGTGGCCGTTTCGTCGTCCGCCGTCGATCATCGAATCTTGCTTCGGAGTCGGTCCGTTAAAATGGAAACCCTGCAAGCGCGTCGCCGCGCACCTCACTCTTTTGAAACCGCCTCTCCGGATATGTCGCCTTCAAACGACGATTACGACTTTCATGACCAGATCGGTCACCTGTTGCGTCGTGCCTATCAGCGCCACGTCGCGATCTTTCAGGAGGCGATTCCCGATTCG
This sequence comes from Caballeronia sp. J97, assembly GCF_905220305.1. NCBI lineage: Bacteria > Pseudomonadati > Pseudomonadota > Betaproteobacteria > Burkholderiales > Burkholderiaceae > Caballeronia > Caballeronia sp. J97. Next base: position 172,902 of record NZ_CAJMZL010000011.1, read on the forward strand.
CAGTTGACGGCCGCGCAGTTCGTGGCGTTGTCCGCGGTCAAGGAGAGCCGGGGATGCTCGCTCAACGACATCGTCAAGACGACGGCGATCGACCAGGCGACGATCCGTGGCGTCGTCGATCGCCTCAAGGCGCGCGCGCTCGTGAAAGTCGTGCCGGACCCGACGGATGGCCGCAAGCTGGTGGTGAACGCCACGCGTCAGGGAGAAGAGCTGATCGACGCGACCGTGCCATTCGCCACGCAGGTCACGGAGCGCACCTACGGCAAGCTCAATCCGGGCGAGCGGGTGGCGCTGAAATACTTGCTGCGCAAGATGCTCGAGCTCGACGAAGGCTGATCGCCGCCGCCTGCTCGCTACGAGGAAGCAGTGCGAACGTCCTCGTTCGACGCATGGCGCCGTCCGGCCTCGTCGAGACCGGCGCGGATGGCGTCCGGCGTAAAGGGCGGGGCGAAGAATCGCACGCCGGTTGCATCGAAAATGGCGTTGGCCAGCGCGGCGGGGCCGGGCACCGACGCGGATTCGCCCGCACCCATCGGCGGTTCGCCTTGCCGGGGCATGAGCACCACGTCGATCACGGGCACCTCGGCGAAGGTCAGTATCGGATAACTCGACCAGTCGCGCGCGGCGGTCTTGCCTTCGCTGAAACGCACGCGCTCTTTCAACGAACGGCTCAGCACCTGGATCACGTTGCCGTGAATCTGGTGACGCACGCCATCGGGGTTGATCATCGTGCCCGTATCCTGTCCGATGACGACGCGCTCGACCGTGATCTCGCCGCTCAACCTGTCGACCACGAGGTCGACGATCCACGCCGCCCACGCCGCGCCGAAGCCGGGGAAGCGGCTATGCACATAGCGCGCGTAGGCGATGCCCCGTCCGCGCACGAGGCGGCCGTGCTTTTCGATACGCTTTGGCCGAGCCTGCCAGCCGGCGCGTCGAGCGACGGCGCGCAGCAAGTCGATCGCCCGATCGTCCTTCAAATGCCGGATGCGATACTCGAGCGGGTCGGTGCCCGTCAGCGCCGCGCACTCATCGGCGAAAGAATCGTGGGCGAAGGAATTGGGCAGCGCCGAAACGCCGCGCAGCCATGACGCGCGCACGATCGACGCCATATCCTCGCAGACGAAGCGCCGGTTGGGCGACTCGTAGGGCGACACGGCCGTGCGGTCGCCCATTTCGAACACGCCGGAAACGGCCGGCTGAACGCCGCTCAGCAGCAGGGCGAGCAGCGGTGCATCGTTCGACGGATAGCGCGTCGAGAAGTCGTAACCGACGAGTTCGCCGCCATCCGTGACCGTACCCGTGACCTTCATCACCTGGCCGGTACCCTTCGGTTCCCAAAGGTGCTCGTCCTGGCGCGTCAACTGGACCCGGACCGGATGTCCGCTTGCGCGTGAGAGCAGCAGCGCATCGCCGCAGACATCGTCCGCGCAGTTGCGGCCATAGCATCCGGCCGCTTCCATGCGTTCGATGTCGAAGTCGGCCTCGCTGCGTCCGACGAGCTTCGCGAGGTCATGCCGCAACGAAACCGGATTCTGCGTGCCGGACCAGACCGTGATGCGTCCGTCGCCGGGCTCGCGGTAATCCGCGACCGCGCACGATGGCCCGATGGACCCGTGCATCTGATAAGGCCACACGTAAGTGCGCGAAAGGGTCGTGGCGCCCGTCGCGTCGCGCACGCGTTCGACATCGCCTTCTTCGAGCAGAAGGCGGCGCGTCGCCGGCGCATTCGAGATGGCTTGCCCGATATCGTCCATCGACGTCAGGGGCGGCGTTTCGCGCCATTGCACCTTGAGTCTGCGCGCGGCGCGCGCCGCGAACTCCTCGCGCTCGACCACGACGCCCACGAAATCGCCGACGACGACCACCGCGCGGAGTCCGGGGATATCGGCGACGGAAGATTCATCGACCGAAATCAGGGACCGGCCGACGAACGGACCCGAGTCGATGCCGCTGTAAGGCGGGCGCACCACGCGGCCATGCAGCATGCCGGGAACGCGTACGTCGTGCACGAAGGTCAGTTGGCCGGTGGCCTTGGCAGGCACATCCACACGTCTCGACGAACGGCCGATGAGTCGATAGTCGGCCGGGTCTTTCGTCTTGACCTGCGGGTCCAGTTCTGTCGTGATCTGCCGGTCTTTCACCAGCTCGCCGAAGGAGCAGCCGTTGGCGGCATCGGCGTCGGCGAGGAACACACGTCCGTTCGCCGTCGTCAGGCGCTCGATGGGCACATCCATGCGCTGCGCGGCAAGGGCGAGGAGGGCGAGCCGGGCCTGTGCCGCCGCGCATCGAAGCGGCACCGCCGATATCTGGATCGTGGCGCTGGCAATGGTCGGCCCCTGATTCGGCGTCGCGGCGGTCGAGCCGAGGATCATGCGCACGCGTTCGGCGGGAACGTCGAGCTCTTCCGCCACGATCTGCGCCAGCGACGTGCGAATGCCCGTGCCCAGATCCACATGACCGTTGAACGCGAGGATGCTTTCGTCGTCGAGAACGGCCACGAATACCTCGGGCACATCCGGCACGAAGGTCGAATGGCTTCCCGGCTGGCCCCGCGCGGGGGCGGCCGGCCTGACCGGCTGGCGAACGATGGCCAGGCGGCCGTTTCGGGCAAGCAGATCGGCGCGATTCACGTTCTTCCTCGTCATTCACTCGGGCATCTGTCGACGCGTGAACGGCCGAAGCGGTCCACGGCCACTTCCTACACTACCGCGCTTCGGCTTCGGCTGCCGAGATTGCCGCGAGCGCGTCGGAGAGCGGCAGCACGGTCGCGTATTTCTGCGCCATGTCGAAGAGACTCGCTTCGTGCGGCGCCAGCGCGCGATCGCCGACGCAGTCCGACAGCACGAACGGACGGAAGCCGAACGACATGGCATCGACGACGCTCGCGCGCACGCATCCGCTCGTCACGGCGCCCGCCACCAGCAGCGTCCGGATGCCTTGCTGCGCGAGCCACGGCGTCAGTTGCGTGCCGAAGAATGCCGACGGAACCGTCTTGCGAACCACCAGTTCGCCCTTTGCCGGCGTCAGTTCCGCGACGATGGCGCTGTCGGGGTTGTCCTCGGTGAGCGTCGCCATGCCGGGGACTTTCAGCGAGAAGACGTTATCGTCGCTGCCGTCGGCCGCGTAGACGATGCGGCTGTGCGCGACGGGCCATCCGTTCTCGCGCGCGGCCGCGAGCGCGTGCTTCGTGCGCTCGATCGCCTGCGGGATATTGCCGCCGCCGAAGACCGCGGGGTCGGCGAAGCCAACCACGAGGTCCACGATCAGCAGGGCGACCCGGCCCTGGGGCGCCATCGGCGTGCCGAAGCCCTGTTGCCGATAGACATGCGCTTCCGCATGCGTGGGGAGATCGTTCATGTCGTGCCTCTTATGCGTTGTTGGCGCCCAGCACGCGGCCATTCCGGACGACGATCTCGTCGTCGAGAGAGACGGTGCAATGGCGCAGCGGGATGTCGATATGGCAGGTCGTCGTGCGATCGCCGCCGCCTTCGTTGTTCGGTCCGAGCGAGAACAGGAAGTTGCCCTCGAACGCGCGCGCGTCCATGCCGATGGTGGCTTCGCGATCGTAGAGACCGAGCGTCGACCAGCGTGCACGCGGTTGCAGTCCCCAACCGATGTGAGAGATCGCGTAGCCCTCGGGATCGCCGAACGTTTCCATGTAGTCGCGCAGCAGGGCCGCATCCGTGCCGCCTTCGATCCGCACCGCATAGCCGCCTTCCACCGTGAGCGTGATCGGCTCGCTGACGTAGTGCTTTTGCGGCAGCAGAATATCGCCCCGGTCGATGACGATCTTGCCGTGCGCGGTCTTGTCGTTCGGAAACGTCAGCGCGAAGCCGCTCGGCCAGTGGTCCCAGCGGCCGGGTTCATCGACGAAACCGTACTCGGCGATAGCGGGAAAATCGCCCATCGGACAGGTGAAGTCGGTGCCCGCGTCGGAATGCACGTGCATCTGACGCGCCGCCTCGATGCGCGCGGTCGCGGCGAGCACGCGGGTGCGGTCCGCGAGCGTCGGAACGAGGCGCACGAGCACTTCGGGCGGCTCCACCGCCAGCAGGATCTTCGTGCCCGACTGGAGGATTTCGTGCTGCTCCGGCGAAAACAACAAGGTCATCAGGTCCAGCACGAGATCGCTGTTCTTGAGCGCGGCGATCGCCGCCTGATTGCCGGTGAGCGGCGTCGTGCCGAGATACGCGAGCGAATCGCGGCTGAAGCCCTTCTCGCCGTTGATGGGCGGCAGGTCAAGCCGGTTCACGATCGCGCCCATCGACTGCGTCGCGATGAGCGCGCACGACAAGGTCTGAGGATGGGTGCCGGCGCTCGTCAGAATGGTGACGGTCTGCCCGCGTTCGAGCTTCGAGAGCGTGAGCACTTCCTTCCACGCTTCGATGAGTTGATAGTCGCTGATAGCCATCGTCATCTCCAAAGAATGTGCAGTGCGCTCACGCAGGCTTGCTCGGGAACACGGGCGCGCCGAGGAAATCGCCCAGCGCCGCATAAAAGCCGGCTTCGTTGTCCCACGGGATCATGTGGCCCGCATCCGGCACGCGCGTGTGCAGCATCGAAGGCGTGGCGCTCTGCAATTCGTCGACGTCTTCCGGCCGGACCACGTCGCCGCGCTCGGCGGTGATGAGAAGCGACGGCACGTTCAGGCGCGCCGCATCGGCGAAGAAGTCGTCTTCATGAAAGCCCTTGAACGATGCAAGCACGGCACGTTCGTCGCACGTATGCAGCCATTCCGCGCGCAACTGGCGCTGCTCGAGCGTCCACGTCGGACAGAACTGGCTCATGGCCTGGGCGTCCATGCCCTTGCGTGCGAGCGCCATCGAGTCGACGTACCACGGCAACTGCGAAGGATAAGGACGGCGCCCCGGACCGGACGCGGGCGGGTCGATCAGCACGACGCTCCTGAGCCCGCGCCCGATGCGCCCTGCCGCGCGCGCGGCGATGCGTGCGCCCATCGAGTGGCCGAGGAGACTGAAGGCGTCGAGGCCCAGTGCCTCGACGAACGCGACGACGTCGCCGGCTTGCGCGTCGAGACTGTAGTCGAGCGTGTCCGACGCCGACGACAGACCGCGCCCGCGCACATCCAGAATATAGGTGTCGAAACGGCTTCCCAGGACTTCGCCGACGAAGCCCCAGGTGATCGCCGGACTGGTGATGCCCGGAATCAGGATGATGGCCGGCCGCGTCGAATGCTCGCCCGCGCTGCCTGCGCCGGGTCCATAGCGCAGGTAATGCTGGCGAATGCCGTTGGCGAATACATTGCCGCCATGAAGAAACGTGGATGACATGATGAGGCTCCGCAAAGGTTGCCGGGCGGCTCAATACGCGCCGGACAGCAGCGCGCCGGCGCCGGGAACGATGGGTTCCAGGTCGAGATGGCGCAGCATCGCGTAGGTGGTGGCGATGGCGGCCGTGATGACGGGCTTGCCGGTCATCGCTTCGACCTTGGCCACCGCGGGCAGGGATGGCATCTGAACGCACGCCGAGAGCACGATGGCATCGGCGTCCTGATACTTCATCTTCGAGACGATGTCCGGCAGCCGCGACGGGTCATGACGCCCGACTTCGAGGTTGTCGGGAATCTCGAGCGCCCGCCAGTCGATGACTTCGTAGCCTTCGCTGCCGATGTAATCCACGACGAGTTCCGTCAGCGGCTTCATATACGGGGCGACGACCACGATCCGCTTCGCGCCGATCACTTTCAATGCATCGACGAGTGCGCCCGCGCTGGTGAGCACGGGCGCTTGAGCGCCGTTCGCGGTCGTGTGCTTCGTCAGGCGCTCCTGCGACACGCGGTGATAGCCGCGGCCCATCGCCATGATCGCGACGAGGCAGGCGTAACCCAGCACGTCGACACGCGCATCCGACAGCTCGATCGCGCAGCGGTCCGATTCGGCGTCCATCGCGGCCAGTTCTTCCTTGACGACCTTTTTCATGCGCATGCGGCTCGAATGAAAGGTGAAGCGCTCGGGCCGGATGGTTTCGCGCAGGCGCAGCATCGCGGGAATCTCGGTCTCCATCGTCGTGTTGGAACTCGGCACGATCTGGCCGATGCGGTAGGTCTTGAACATGGATACTCCTGGCCGGTGAAGGGGATTGCGTTAAAGTCTAGCGTGTACGTTATAAAGCGACAAGCCGATTAAAACTTTTCGCGCGTCGATCGAGTTGGTGTTTTCCCCTAATTTCGAGCAGATATTGACGTTAGAAAGGGCGGTTCATGATGCCCTCGATATTTTTGCTTGTCTTCGCGATATTGAGTGTGTACGCTGTAAATCACACAGTCACTCCGCTCGCTGGATGTCATCGCACGACACCGCGGGCGCACCTCGATCAGGAGATTTCCATGAGCAAAGCCCGCATTGCCGTCATCGGCGCTGGACTTGGCGGCGCGACCGCTGCCGCATTGCTGGAGCGCAGCGGCTACGACGTAGTTCTGTACGAACAGGCGCACGCCTTCTCGCGACTGGGCGCGGGCATCCACGTCGGGCCGAACATGATGAAGGTGATGCGCCGCATCGGATGTGAAGACGCGCTCAACAAGATGGGATCGCACCCCGACTACTGGTACAGCCGGGATGGCAAGACGGCGGAAATCATGTCGCAGATTCCGCTGGGCGACTTTGCCGTGAAGAACTACGGCGCGAGCTATCTGACTGTGCATCGCGGCGACTTTCACGCGCTGCTGACGCAGGCGAGCAGCCCGGGCGTCGTGCGTTTCGGCAAGAAGCTGAGCTCGGTCGAAGATACCGGCAATGAAGTGCGCATGACCTTCGCCGATGGCTCCGTGGAGACGGCCGACATCGTGATCGGCGCGGATGGCGTCAATTCGAAGATTCGCGATCATCTGCTGGGCGCGGAGCCGCCCAAGTACACCGGCTGGGTCGCGCATCGCGCGGTGTTTCCGGCGTCGTTGCTGAATAACAAGCCGTATGACGCGTGCGTGAAGTGGTGGTCGGGCGACCGTCACATGATGGTCTACTACGTCACCGAGAAGCACGACGAGTATTACTACGTGACGGGCGTGCCGCAGAAGGAATGGCCGGCGGGCGTGCCGTTCATGGAGAGCAGCCGCGAAGAGATGAAGGAAGCGTTCGCGGGCTGGCATCCCGACATCCAGCATCTGATCGATGTCTCGCCGTCCATCTCCAAGTGGCCGCTGCTCGAACGCGATCCGCTGCCGCTCTGGAGCCGTGGCCGCATGGTGCTGCTTGGCGACGCCTGCCATCCGATGAAGCCGCACATGGCGCAGGGCGCCGCGATGGCGATCGAAGATGCGGCGATGCTGACGCGCTGTCTCGATGAAGTCGGCGTGTCCGACTACACGAATGCGTTCGCGCTATACGAAGCCAACCGGTCCACCCGCGCCTCGAAAGTCCAGCTCGTATCGCATAACAACACCTGGCTGCGCACCAACGAGGATCCGGCCTGGTGCTTCGGCTACGACGTGTACGAGATTCCGCTCGTCTCGCCGCAGAAGGACACGGCGCCCGCCGAAGCGTGAGGTTTTTGACTGCCTCGCCTTTGGGGGCGAGGCAGGCTAGCATCGAACGTTTCCGGCGTGCGCTGCTGGCGTTCGCCGTTTTCTTTTCGAGGTTCATGTCATGTCTCATCCACGCCCGGTCGATGGTCCCGTCACGCTTCGCGTGAACGGGCACACGCGCACCGTCGAGTTCGTGGCGTCGGATGCTCCGTTGCTCACGGTCCTGCGCAACGATTTCGAGTTGAACGGACCGAAGTTCGGCTGCGGGCTCGGGCAGTGCGGTGCGTGCACCGTTATCGTCGATGGCCACGCGACGCGCGCCTGCGTCGTGCCCGCCGTCGCCGCGACCGGCCGCGATATCGTGACGCTCGAAGGACTCGGGACGCCGGAGAATCCGCACTTCATTCAACGCGCGTTCATCGAGGAACAGGCGGCTCAGTGCGGCTACTGTCTCAACGGCATGATCATGAGCACCAGGGTGCTGCTCGAGCGCAATCCCGTTCCCGGCGACGACGAAATCCGCGACGCGTTGCGCTACAACCTGTGCCGATGCGGAACGCACATCGAAATCATGAACGCGGTGCGCCGGGCCGCTCGCTACCTTCAGCAGCAAGATGAACAGTAAAACGAGCGATAGCGTGAGTATCGCGGATGCGCCTGCGCACGCCGGGACGGCCGGCCCGGAGCCGACGACGCACCGGGCGCACACCTATCGCTGGCCGGCCGGCCAGGAGGCCGGTCTCGCTTCGCTGGAAGTGAGCGGCGATGCGACATCGTCGGGCATGCTGCGAAGCTATCGATACCGCGTGTCGCTGGACGAGTCAGCGGGCGCATCGGGAAAGGGGCTGCTCCCGCCGGACTGGCAGCCCGCCTCTCCGCAAGGCATGCTGTACCGCCACGCGCATGCCTCGCTGACGTTCGACGGCCCGGCGCCCGCCGTTCCGGAGCATGCGCACGTGTTCGCGCGCGAGTCCTTCATGGACGAGACAGCGAGCGAGCTTGCAGTCGATCCCGTCGAATTGCGTCTGTGTCATCTCGACGCCGACGAAGATGCGGGCGCGCGGGACGTCGTCCGGATGGTCACGGAACGCGCGGCGTGGGGACGCAAGGAGCGTCCCCACGCAGATTCGCAATGGCTCAGCGGCCGTGGTTTCGCGATGGACGGACAGCGGGAAGGCGAGCCGAGCTGGTCCGCGTGGGTCGTGGATATCGATGTGCATCGGCAGACCGGGGATGTTGCGGTGCGCCGCGTCGTCGCCGGATACGGCGAAGGCTCCGCCGGCCCGCCGGTTTTGCACGGCGTGCCACATACGCTAGTAGAGAGCGCGGTGTCGCTGGCGCTCGGTCACGCGTCGACCGCGCGAGCCACGTACGATGAAGCCGCAGCGTCCGCATCGATGTCGTTCGATATCGCGGCGGCTGTCGGCCCGGCGTCCCTGAGCACGCAAGGCACGCCGGATGCGATGCCGACACCGGTCGAGCAGCGGGCCTCGGCGCCGGCGGTCGCCGCCATCGCGAACGCGATCTTCGATGCCACCGGCATGCGTCTCAGGCAGCCGCCGTTCGACTCGCAGCACCTTCAGGCGAAACTGGCTGACACGCAGCCGCCGCAGCCCATTCATCACGGCGTGGCCGCGCCGCGTCCGGGCCGCATCAAAAGACTGCTCGCCGGAGGCGGCATGGCCGGATTCATCGGCGGGCTCGTCGGTCTTGCGTGCGCGATCATTCCGGGGCCGCGGGAGATTGCGCCTATCGCGCCGGGCAGCGTCGGCGAGTCGACATGGAGTGCGGCGACGCTCGAACGAGGCCGGCTGATCGCCTTGGCCGGCGACTGCGCGGTCTGTCATACGGCGCCGGGCGGACAGAAGAATGCCGGCGGTTTCGCGCTCGAAACGCCGTTCGGCACCATCTACTCGACCAATATCACGCCGGACGCCGAGACAGGCATCGGCCTCTGGTCGTATGCAGCGTTCGAGCGCGCCATGCGCCGGGGCATCGCGCGGGATGGCACGCATCTTTATCCCGCTTTTCCCTACACGGCTTTCGCCAGGATGAGCGAGCCGGACATGCTGGCGCTCTACGCGTATCTGATGTCGCAGCCACCGGTGAAGCACGCTCCGCCGAAGACGAGCCTGCCGTTTCCGATGAACCTGCGCCCAACGGTCGCCGGATGGAACTGGCTCTTTCATGACGACAGCGAGTTCAAGCCCGATGCATCGAAATCGGCGATGTGGAATCGCGGCAAATATCTCGTCGATGGCGCGGCGCATTGCGGCGCGTGTCACACGCCGCGCAACCGGCTGGGCGCGGAGAAGGGCGGTCTGTCGTATCTGGCCGGCGGCGAGGCGGAAGGATGGGATGCGCCGGCTTTGGTCGGGAATCGCGGACCCGTTCCGTGGACCGAGAAGGCGCTCTTCGACTACCTTCGCACGGGGTTTTCGAAAGAGCATGGCGTGGCGGCGGGTCCGATGGGTCCGGTTGTGACCGGGCTGTCCGAACTTCCGGAGTCCGATGTAAAAGCGATTGCTCACTACATCACATCTTTGTCGCCGCGGGTCGACGACGCGGCTGCCGCCAGCGCGGCGCAAAAGCAGTCGAATGGCGCCGATGTGGTCAGCGTCATGGGCCTGGAGCGCGGGCGACAGACCTTCGAGACAGCATGCGCAGTTTGCCACGCGGCATCGGGCGGCGTCGGGCATCTGGGCGTGAGGCCGCTGATGGGCCTCAATACGAGCGTGGCGCAGAACCGGCCGGACAACTTGCTGCATGTTCTCCACAACGGCATCGACAGTCCGGCCACGGCCGAGCTGGGACATATGCCCGGCTTCGGTGATGTCTATGACGACAAGCAGATGGCCGAACTCGCGGCCTACATTCGGGCGCGATATGCGCCCGACCAGCCAGCGTGGACCGACCTCGAACATGTGTCCGCGCAAGTCAGGCAAGCAGCGCACTAGAGGAAAATCTGATCCGCCAAGATCCAGGATTAAAGGTGTGGGTTCCGTTGCGCGGAAACTTCGCCGAATATCGAGTGCTTCGGTTCGACTATGGCCGTATTTGTGGCCGCACCATTGAATCGGTTCAAGGCCGACCGTTGGTCATGGCTGAAATGATGCACGTGCTACTTATCAAGAGGCGCTGTCCAGGACCTTCGATGCACCCGCCTGCGGAGACTCGCAGCGGGGACTTTTCTTCTGCACGGCAAGCGCCCCCGGCAGTACCGATTCACGCTGGCTGAAGGTGGCCGCGACGCATCCGGTACCTTCGCTCAATCGGGATTCAAGCGGCTCGACGACGATCACCGCGCCGGCATCCACCTGAAGCCGCAGACCAAGCGCAACACCACTGCGGGACGCCAGGCCGCACAGGTGTGTGCAGCGCAATTCAGGGTAAATCCTGTCGCATCCCGCAGCGCCGCCGCCATAAAGCACTTGAGGCCGCTGACCATCCATTGGCGCCACTTCCGCAATAAGAAAAAGCTTGGAAACTTTTTGTTTACAAGTATAGTCCGGTCTAGACCGCTTGTGAGCCCCGCTGCATGGGGTGCCAGCACAAATGAGGCATTGCCCGGAGCTTTCTTTCCCTCTGACCGGAGTGTTCGCCATGAATCGTCTGACCGCATTCTGTCTTGCATTCGTGCTGTCCAGTGCCGCACTGACCGCCCGCGCCGGCTGTTTGAACGACGTCAGGACGGCGGGTATCCTCACGGCCGGCAACGGTCTGATGGGCACGCGTCCATTTGTCTGGCAGAACGAGGACGGCAGCTATGGCGGCTTCGAGGCCGACATGCTCAAAGAAGTGGGCAAGCGTATCGGTGTGCCGAAAACGGACTATGTCGTCACGGAGTGGAGCACGCTGATCCCCGGGCTCAAGGCCAAGCGCTGGGACATCATCTTCTCGTCGATGTCGGCGACGCAGGAGCGCGTACAGACCGCAAATGTGCGGTTCTCGCGGCCCTATTTCCTGCTCTACGACGAGATCATCGTAAGGTCCGATTCGCCGATCCGGTCGCCCGCCGATCTGAAGGACCGCAAGGTGGGCACGACGCTCGGCACGAACGATTCGGTCAATGCGCACCGCCTCGCGAGGGAAGGCCAGATCGGCGAGGTCCTCGATTTCAATTCGTTTGGCGAACCGTTCGTCGCGCTACAGAACGGTCAGGTCGACGCCGTGTTGCTCGACCAGGGCACGCTGCTCGGCCAGCGCGAGAAGATGAAGAACCTTCGCGTGGTCGGCCAGCCGATCTACTACAACCCCAAGCCCGAATGGGCCGAAGCCGAGAGCAAGGCGAGCTATCGGTTCGGCACGAGTGCGGTCGCTGTGCGCGCCGAATGCACCGATCTGCTGACGGCGATCAACGGCGCGCTGCAGTCGATGGATCAGGACGGCACGCGTCAGAAGATTCTCGCGAAATACGGCGCGTGGTCGTCGGAACAGGCGGTGCTGACCAAGTAAATGCGCCGATCATGAACGAGTTCTTCTTTACGCTGATTCCGCGCTACTTTCCGTTTCTGTTGAAGGGCGCGTGGGTAACGGTCGAGCTATCGGTCATCAGCATGACGTGCGCGATCGCGCTGGGTCTCGCGGTGGCGATCGGGCGGCTTTCGTCACGGGGCTGGCTCGACTGGATGCTGCGTGCCTACGTGGAAATCTGGCGTGATGTGCCGCTCGTCGTCCAGTTGCTGGTGATTTACTTCACGTTGCCCCAGATCGGGATCAGGCTGCCCGGCTTCTGGGCCGGCGTGCTCGGTCTCGCGTTGAACCTGGGTGCGTACCTGTCCGAGGTGTTTCGCGCGGCGATCGAGTCTATCGATCATGGCCAGCGCGAAGCGGGACTCACGATCGGCATGTCGCACACTTTGATCTATCGGCGCGTGATCCTGCCGCAGGCACTCAAGGTTGCGTTGCCGACGGTGGGAGGCTACTTCATTTCGCTGCTGAAGGACTCGTCGCTGGTCTCGTTCATCGCGGTCAACGAACTGCTGCGGCACGGCACCATCGTGATCGCCGACACTTTCCTGAGCATGCAGGTTTATCTGATGGTCGCGATGATCTACTTCGCGATGAGCCTGGTCGCGGCGCGTTGCGTGCGCTGGCTCGAGCGGCAACTCACGCCGGCTCACCGGGGCGGACGCCGTGCATCGATGCGAACTTCGTCGGGACCAGCCCGCTCAGTCAGCTCGGAGCCCAATCTTGAAAACTGAAATGCGCCCCGGCGCGAGCGTGCCGCCGCCCATCCTCGAAGTACGCGCCCTCAAAAAGTCGTTCGGCCCGGTCGACGTGCTCAAGGGCATCGATCTGCGCGTTCAGCCAGGCGAAGTGAGTTTCTTCATCGGTCCCAGTGGCGGCGGCAAGTCCACGCTGCTTCGTTGCATCAATTTCCTCGATATGCCGACCGCCGGCGAAATTCACTTCGATGGCGAGCGGCTTTGCCATCACGAGGGCGCGGACTTCCACGCGCGACCGGAAGCACGGTTGCGCGTCGCGCGGCGCAAGATGCCGATGGTGTTCCAGCAGTTCAACCTGTTTGCGCACCGGACGGTGCTCGAGAACGTCATCGAAGGTCCGATCCACGTTCAGCGCCGCCCCCGCGACGAAGTGATCGGTGAAGCAGATGAGATCCTGCACCAGGTCGGCCTCGGCCAGCGCCTTGATCACTACCCGGATCAACTGTCGGGCGGGCAGCGCCAACGAGTCGCGATTGCGCGCGCACTGGCGATGAAGCCGAAAGCCGTGCTGTTCGATGAGCCTACTTCGGCGCTCGATCCGGAACTGGTCGCCGGCGTGCTCGACACGATACGCATACTCGCCGATGCAGGACTGACGCTCATGATCGTCACGCATGAAATGGCATTTGCGAGGAAGCTTGCCGACACGATCCATTTCATCGCGGACGGCGTGATTCTCGAATCCGGCACGCCGGATGCGATTCTCGGCGCGGCAGGCAATAGCCGCATTGCGGACTTTATCCGTGCGGTCGAGCGCTGAGCGCCGGGACAGCCATACGTTGACGAACACCACAAGGACGACGCAGATGACTGAAACGATTCAACAACGGGTCGCGCGGGCCGTGACGGAAGATCTGGTCGAGGCTTTTCGCACCGATGGAGCGGTCTGTATCCGCAACATCTTCTCGAATGACGAAGTTGCGCTATTGCGCAAGGCGATCGACCACAATCTTTCTGCGCCGAGTCCGCGTGCCAAGGTGGCGAGCCACCCCGACGACCCGGGCTGGTTCTTCGAGGACTTCTGCAACTGGCAGGACAATGCGGGATACCGGCGCTTCATCATGGAGTCGCCGGCGCCGAGCGTCGCGGGCGCGCTGGTCGGGGGCGAGGTCGTGCGCCTTTATCACGATCACGTGCTGGTGAAAGAGCCGAACACCCGTCAGCGCACGCCGTGGCATCAGGATCAGCCGTACTACAACATCGCCGGCGAGATGAACATCAGCATGTGGATTCCGGTGGATCCCGTCGCGCGCGAATCGACGCTCGAGTTCGTCGCCGGATCGCATCGCGGCCCATGGCTGATGCCGCGCACTTTCATGGAAAGCGAGGCGCGGTGGTTTCCGGAAGGCAGCCTCGCCGACCTGCCGGATATCGAGCGTCATCGCAGTGCGTACCCGATTCTCGGCTGGGCGCTCGAACCCGGCGACATGGTGTGCTTTCACATGCTGACGTTGCATGCGTCGGGCGGTGTCGGCGGTGATCGCAGAAGGCGCGCATTCTCGCTGCGCTTTATCGGCGAGGATATCCGGCACAAGCCGCGTCCCTGGCGCACGTCGCCCGATTTCCCCGGGCTCAAGGAGGCGCTTGCGGAAGACGCACCCATGGCGCATCCGCTGTTTCCCGTGCTTTGGCGCGCGGGGGAAGGGCAGGTGAGCGCATGAACGCGCTGAATCGCTCGTCGCAAGGTGCTGCGGTGCAGGCGCATATCCGGGCACTTCCGCTGTATGTGCCTGGGCGTTCGGAGCAATCCGTAGCCCGCGAATATGGCCTCTCACGGGTCATCAAGCTTGCCTCGAACGAGAATCCGCTCGGCTGCAGTCCGGAGGTCGGCAAGGCGCTCGCCGAGCACCTCGCGCATGGGCAGACGGCGCTCGCGCGCTACCCGGACAGCGAAGCGTCCGAACTGAGGCATGCGCTCTCGCGTCATCACGGTGTGCCACCGGAATGCATCGCGATGACGAACGGTTCGCACGAACTGATCGATCTGTGCGCCGCCTTGACTTTGCATGACGGCAACGAAGGTGTGTATTCGCAATACGCTTTCCAGGCCTATCCGATCAGTATCCGGGCCCGTGGCGCGGCGGCGATCCAGGTGGCCGCTCGCGATTTCCGCCATGATCCCGACGCGATATGCCGCGCGATGACGAAATCAACGCGTCTCGTCTATCTCTGCAACCCCAATAATCCGACCGGCACGGTGCTTCGGCCCGAGGACATCGAGCGGATTCTCGGCGCAGCCGGGCCGCATACCCTCGTCGTGCTCGACGAAGCCTATATCGACTATCTCGACCCTGCCCTGCGGCCTGATTCAATCGGACTCGTCGCGCGCTACCCGCAACTGGTGATCGCGCGAACCTTCTCGAAGGCATATGGCCTTGCGTCGCTGCGCGTCGGCTACGGGATCATGCAGCCGGAGATCGTCGACGCCATCGCCCGTGTCCGTCCTACGTTCAGCGTCAATGCGCTAGCGCAGCGGGCGGCGCTCGCCGCGCTCGCGGACCAGGCATTTCTGCAAGGCACGCAAGCACTGAATCGCGCAGGGATTGCACAGATTACGCGGTCGCTGCAGCGCCATCGCATCGAATGGATTCCGACGCACGCCAACTTCATCGCGATCCGCCTGAACGACGCCGCGGCGGTGGCGGAGCGGCTGCTGCAGGCGGGTGTCGTCGTGCGGCCGCTTTCGGCGTATGAGCTGCACGACTTCATTCGCGTGACGATCGGCACCGAGGAGGAAAACGAGTTGTTCCTGCGCGCGCTGCTTCAGGCCGTCGAGCCCGCGTGAGAAAAGCGTACTAAAATCGTGGTCGCTTATTGGGATCGGAAGGACGTAGCAGATGACGCAAAGACCGGGGGCGCCATTCCAACAGATCAAGGCGCTCGTGCGCGACAAGGTTCGCGCAGGCGAATGGGGCGTGGGCGAGAAAATCCCGTCGGAACTCGAGCTGGCGACCACCTTTGGCGTTGCGCGGATGACGGTCAACCGCGCACTGCGCGAGCTGACGGAAGAAGGCGCGCTCGAGCGCGTCTCCGGCGTCGGCACCTTCGTCGCGCAAGGCAAGCCGCAATCGAACCTTTTGATGATCGCACACGTGCGTGACGAGATCCGTGCCCGCGGACATCAGTACGCGTGCAAGGTGATCTCGCTTCGGCGGGAGACGGCATCGGCGGAAGTCGCGGCGGCGTTTGGCCTGCCTCGCGAGACGATGCTGTTTCATCTCGTATGTGTGCATCTGGAAAACGGCAACCCGATCCAGCTGGAAGACCGCTTCGTGAATCCGGCCGCCGCGCCGCAATTTTTCGAGCAGGACTTTACCGTTGTGCCGCCGTCGGAGTATCTGTACAAAAACGTGTCACACGATGGACTCGAAATCGAACACATCGTCGACGCGTCAATGCCGACACCCGAACAGGCAGCCCTGCTCACGATGCGGATCGACCAACCGTGTCTGATTCTCACACGCCGCACCTGGAGCGGGGGCATGACGGTGACCTTTGCGCATTTCCTTCATCCCGCTAACCGATACCGCCTCGCCTCGCGCTTCAAACCAAACACATTGCGTGGACAGGGATAGGCCGCCAGCCGTATTTCTGATTGCGAGTGCCCTTGAAGGGCGAGTAGCCGCACAATCGGCAGAATCGATAGCCTGGCGTCGGGCGACAATCCTCGACCGGGCTTGTGATAGGCGGTATGCGGTGTTCGTCGTGAATCCTCGGCGCGAGCGATCGGGCCAATGCCTGGCGGGCAATCTCGCGTGACGTGAATCATCACCCTTGGAATCGGGCATCTTCTGGTCGAAAGCGGCACCCTAGCCGATATCTCGAACCCGGATGCACGAAACGCGCGAACGTGACCGCGACACCGTTCATCCAGGTGCGTCTGACGAGCGCGAGACACGGCTCCTCGGGACCGATTTCGAGCAGCCTCGCCTCGGCGCGCGTCGGCAGGCAGGCATCGACGACATGCTCGATCTCGTGCGCGGGCACGCTGGCCGACAGGTACTCCGAGGGCCGCAGGGCGTCGAAGTCCTGCTTCAGGAAATCCGGCACGGCCGCTGGATTGACATAGCGATCCTCGAGCCTCACCGGCACGCCGTTTTCGCGATGCACGCCGATCAGATGAAACACGGAGGAACTGGGCGGCAGGCCGAGCGCATTCGAGACGGCAGGCGGTGCGCTTTCGCGTTGTGCGATCACGGTGTGGTAGTCGTATTCATGACCGCGAGCACGAATCTCTTCGCCGATATGAGCGATCATCAGAAGCGTCGACTGCGGCTTTGCCTTCGCCACGAACGTGCCCACGCCCGAGTGCCGCGTGATCCAGCCTTCGCCGGTCAGCTCGCGCAGCGCACGGTTGATCGTCATGCGCGAAACGCCGAGCGACTCCACGAGACTCAGCTCGGACGGAATGCGGTCGCCGGGCATCCACGCGCCCGATTCGATCTTCCCGCGGATGAAGCTCTTGACCTGCGCGTAGCGCGCAAGCGGCGTGTCGGGCTCGCCCGCGATGTCCGCGCTTGCGATGTGCTTCACCGTCGTCGGTGCCGACATGGCCTGATCTCCTCTCGCTGCGCGCGCCATCACGCCTGTTCGTCTTGCGGACCTCGCGACCAGAACGCGTTGCGATCGAAATAGTTCTGCAGAAATTGCCGCAAGCGCGGATGCTTCGCATCGTGAAACACCTCGCGCGGCTTGCCCTGTACCGAGATGCGCCCCTGATCGATGAACACGACCTTGTCCGCCACCTGCGCGGCGAAACCCATCTCGTGTGTGACGACGGCCATCGTCATGCCGTCGCGCGCGAGTTGCTTCATCACTTGCAACACTTCGCCGACGAGTTCGGGGTCGAGCGCGGAAGTTGGTTCGTCGAAGAGCATGATGTGCGGTTCCATCGCCAGTGCGCGCGCGATCGCGACGCGCTGCTGCTGGCCGCCCGAAAGTCTCGCGGGATAGGCATCGCCCTTGTGCGCGAGGCCCACGGTTTCGAGCATCTGCCCGGCCCGCGCGCGCGCCTCGTTGCGCGACAGCCGGCGCACGCGCAGGAGCGCCTCCATCACGTTGTCGAGCGCGCTCATGTGAGGCCACAGGTTGAACTGCTGAAACACCATGCCGACATTACGCCGCACGCGGTTGATCTCGGCATTCGATGCGCGCACGCGCCGGCCATTGCGCTCGCCATAACCGAGCAACTCGCCTTCGATACGCACTTCGCCTTCGTCATAGGTTTCGAGCGCGGCGAGACAGCGCAGCAGCGTGCTTTTGCCCGATCCCGACGGGCCGATCACGCAGACCACTTCCGACTTGCCGATGTCGAGATCCACGCCGCGCAGCACTTCGGTTTCGTTGAAGCGCTTGTGCAGCCGGCGCACTTCCACGAGCGGCGCAGCGGGCGCATTCACGAAGACCGGAACCTCGCCGAGTTCGGAGGGAGAGAGCGGGGAATCGATCATGGCAGACGAGTCCAGGTACGTTCAGACAAGAAAGCGGGTCACGCGCGCTTCGACCCACATCCCGGCGCGCGATGCGAGCTCGACGAGCACCAGATAGCAGACGCACAACGCAAGCAGGGTTTCGACGAACGCGAAGGTCGCCGAGCCGATGCCCGTCAGCACGAACGTCAGTTCCGGCACGGTGACGATGGAGAGCACCGCCGTTTCCTTGCTGAGCACGATGATGAGATTGACCAGCGCGGGCACGATCAGCACGAGCATCTGCGGAATCTGGATGCGCCAGATTGCCTGCCAGCGTGTCAGGCCGAGACAGGACGCCGCTTCCAGATGACCGCGCGGCACCGCGCCGAAGCCCGAGCGGAAGACCTCGGCGAAATACGCGCCGCCATAGAGCCCGAGACCGACCACGCCGGCGGTGAGCGGTTCCAGCGTGATGCCGAACGAAGGTCCGCCGTAATACAGCAGAAAGAGCTGCACGAGAAATGGCGTGCCGCGAAACAGTTCGATGTAGACGCGCAGCACGCCGCGCATCCATCGTCCGCAAAAGAGCTGCGCGAGCGCGATAAGAAATCCGATGACGATGCCGAGCGCGACGCCCGCTACCCACGTGCCGAGCGTCGTGGCGAAACCCGCGCCGATGGCCGGAAGGTTGTGCGTGAGGATCGTGGGATCGAATTGCTGCATGACGTCGGTCTCAGGCGGGCCGCAGGCGCTGTTCGGCGGCGTGCGCGGCCAGCGAGAGCGCGCCGCAGATCACGAAATAGATGAGGCCCGCGGCGGCATACGCTTCGAGCGGACGATAACTGCTCGCCGCGATGTTCTGCGCGGTGCGCGTGATTTCGGCCACGCCCACCACGGAGATCAGCGACGACGCCTTGATGAGCAGCACCATCTCGTTGACGAGCGAGGGCAAGGTGAGACGAAACGCCTGCGGCACCTGAATGCGGCGCAGCATGTCGAGCGGCGCGAGGCCGAGCATGCGCGCGGCCTCGAGCTGTCCTGGCGGAATGCTCATGAAACCGCCACGCAAAATCTCGGCGACGTAAGACGCCGAGCAGAGCGCCACCGTGCTGATGGCCGCGACGAGCGGCGGCACGTTGACGCCCACGAACGGCAGCAGGTAATACACGAGCAGCAGTTGCACCAGCATCGGCACGCCGCGAAAGAAAAACACGTACGCGCCGCCGGCCATTTGCCAGGCCTTGCTAGACGACAGCCGCGCGGCGCACACGGCGACAGCCACGAAGAAGCCGATCAGCAAGCCCGCCAGCGATATGCCGACCGTGGCGAGCGCCGCGTGCAACAGGAGCGGCACGCCTTGAACGAAAACGCTGAAGCTGAACATGGCGTCGGCTTCCCTCGAAAGAGCGTGCGAGCGCGGCTTAGTAGTTCGGAGTCGGCACGGTCGAAGGCACGTCCATCGCCACGCCGAACCACTTCTTCTGCAAGGTGGCGAGACGGCCGTCCTTGTTCACTTTCAGCAGCGCTGCGTTGAACGCATCGGCGAGCGGCTTGCTGTCCGCATCCTTGCGCAGGCAGTACGCGAAATAGACCTTCGCGCCGAAGGGCGGCTGCACCACGGCGAAGGTTTCGGGCCGCTGCTTCGCCACGTAGGCGATGTTGGTCATGGAGTTCGCCACCGCGACGATGCGCCCGGCAGCGAGATCCGCATACGCCTGATTGTTGTCGATGTACTCGCGCACTTCGGGCGGCTTCGGCAACGTGGCGATATAGGCTTTCATCTGATCGAGCTGCGCCGAACCCTTGCCGCCGCCCACCACCTTGCCCGACACATCGGCCGATTGCCTGATGGTGGAATCGTTGGCGCGCTTGAGGAAGGCGTCGGTGGCGTCGGCAATGGGAAGCGTGTACGTGTAGCGCTCCATGCGCGCCTTGGTCACCGTGATCGGACCGCCGACCATGTCGAACTTGCCCGCTTCGAGGCCGGGAAGAACGCTCGGCCAGGGCAGGTCGATGAAGCGCACTTTCACGCCCAGTTCCTTGCCGATCTCCGCGAACAGGTCCTTGTTGAAACCCGACTGCTGACCGTTCTCGAGAAAGTCGAACGGCGCGAACTGCATCTCGGTGCCGACCACGAGCTCGCCCGCCTTCTTCACCTTGGCGAGCTGGTCCTCGGCATAGGCACAGGCGCTCGCGGCGCACAGCGCGACCATCAGCAAATGTCGTTTCCAGCCTGCAAGCATCTTCATGAGACGTCTCCAAGGTGGCGCGCGCAAGGCGCGGAGGTCGGGCATTGCGCGCAGTATATACCGCGAAATTTCGGGAGCCAAAACAAAAAGAATCAGGATTTCGCCAGGTCGGGTTTCACCTCATTCGTCATCGGCGAAGCAGCGGAAACACGGAGGCGGGCGCGCTGCATTGCAGCTTGCGTGCGGTGATTTGGCGGTATATACAACCAGAAATCGTGCATGCCGCACGACCCGTCAGCGAGGAACCATCGATGCCCGCCAACCGAATTCCCGTGATCGACTTCGCCGGCGTGGTGGAAGGCGACGCCGCCGCGCTGGCACGCGCGGGCCACGAGATCCATGAAGCGTGCTCCAACATCGGCTTCTTCTACATCGTGAATCACGGCGTGCCGCAAGCGGTGATCGACGCCGCGGCGCAAGCCGCGCGCACGTTCTTCGCGCATCCGGTGGAAACCAAGCGGCGTGCGGCGGTGAATCAGCGCCATCGCGGTTTCAATTCGCTCGGCGATGCGACCATGTATCAGGCAAAGAAGCCCGACTACAAGGAGTTCTTCAGCATCGGACTCGAATTGCCGGAAGACGATCCGGACGTGCTCGCGGGTCAGGCGCTGCGCGGACCGAACAACTGGCCCGACTTCATGCCCGAATTGCGGCCTGCGCTCTACGGCTATTACGAAGCAGTCGGCGCATGCGGCGCGCATCTGTTGCGCGCCGTGGCGGCGAGCCTCGGCATCGACGAGCGGTTCTTCGCGGCGCGCTATGGCAAACGCATGCAGCGCACGCAGATGGTCTACTACCCGCCGCAACCGCCCCAGTCCGACGAGGATCAGTTCGGCGTCGCGCCGCACACCGACTACGGCTGCATCACGCTCCTGTGGCAGGACGACGTAGGCGGCCTGCAAGTGCGCGAGATCGCGAGCGACACATGGATCGACGCGCCGCCCATGCCGGGCAGCTTCGTCGTGAACGTGGGCGATCTGCTCGCGCGCTGGAGCAACGATCGCTTCAGATCGACCTTGCATCGCGTCATCAACGCATCCGGGCGCGAGCGCTATTCGATCGCGACGTTCTATGACCCGACTTACGACGCCGTCGTCGATCCGGTCGATCTCGGCACGCCCGCCGGCGAATCGCGCCACGCGCCGGTCGCGGCGGGCGATTACATTCTCGGGCGCATCAACGACTCCATGGGCTATCGCAAGAAGCGCGCGGCGGAACAGGGCACGGCGGCATGAGCGGCGCATCGACTGAAGCGTTCGAACGCGTGATCGGCGCGTTGCGCAGCGCGCTCGGCGACGACGGCGTGCGCACCGGCGAGGCCATCCCCGACCACGCG
Organism: Caballeronia sp. J97; assembly: GCF_905220305.1. Taxonomy (NCBI): domain Bacteria; kingdom Pseudomonadati; phylum Pseudomonadota; class Betaproteobacteria; order Burkholderiales; family Burkholderiaceae; genus Caballeronia; species Caballeronia sp. J97. The sequence continues at coordinate 194,612 of NZ_CAJMZL010000011.1, forward strand.
ATGACCGACTGGACCGGCCACACGCCCACGCGTCCCGCCGCGCTCCTGTTGCCGCGTTCGACAGACGAAGTGGCGCGCGCGCTCGCGATCTGCAACGAAGCGGGGCAGCGCGTGGTGCCGCAAGGCGGCATGACCGGGCTCGCGGGCGGCGCGATCGCGCAGGCGGATGAGATCGCGCTGTCGCTCGCGCGCTTCGCGGGCATTGACGAAATCGACGCAGCCTCGGCCACGATGACCGTGCGCGCGGGCACGACGCTGCAGGCCGCGCAGGAAGCCGCGAACGCCGCCGGTTTCGAACTCGGGCTCGATCTCGGCGCGCGCGGCTCGTGTCAGATCGGCGGCAACCTCGCGACGAACGCGGGCGGCAATCGCGTCATCCAGTCGGGCACGGCGCGTGCGCAGGTGCTGGGTCTCGAAGCGGTGCTCGCGAGCGGCGCGGTCCTGAGTTCGATGACCAAGATGACGAAGAACAATACGGGCTACGACCTGAAGCAGCTTTTCATCGGTTCCGAGGGCACGCTAGGCGTCATCACGCGGGCGGTGCTGCGCCTTCATCCGCCGCGAGGAATGCGGCATACGGCGCTCGTCGCGCTCGACGGCTACGACGCGGCAGTGCGGCTTTTGCGCTCCTTGTCGGCGCGCTTCGGCAACGATATCGGCGCATTCGAGATCATGTGGCCGGACTTCTTCGGCTTCGGCGTCGCGCTGACGGGAGCGACCCGCTCGCCGTTCGCGGTGGCGCATCCGCTGTATGCGCTGATCGAGCATGCCGGCCTCGACACGGCGGATCAGGGCGAAGCCTTTTTCGCCGCGCTCGCCGACGCGCTCGACACCGGTCTGGTGCGCGACGCGATCCTCGCACAATCGGTGGCCGACGCGCGCGCGCTCTGGGCCGTGCGCGAATGCACCGCGGAGTTTCCGGCGCGCATGGACCCGGTCAACTTCGACGTGAGTCTGCCCATTGGCTCGATCGGCCAATTCGTCGATGTATGCCGCGCCGCGCTCGATGCGCGCTGGCCTTCGAACCGTTCCTACTTCTTCGGGCATATCGGCGACTCGAACCTGCACGTCACCGTGGACGGGCGTTCGGTTCCGCACGTCGCGCACGATGACATCTACGCCTTCGTGTACGACATGCTCGCGCCATATGGCGGATCGGTGTCGGCGGAGCATGGCATCGGTTTGCTCAAGCGCGCGTACCTGCCACTCTCGCGTTCGCCCGAGGAGCTCGCGGCCATGCGCGCGATCAAGGTGGCGCTCGATCCCAAGGGCATCCTCAATCCGGGCAAGGTCGTCTGATTGCGCGATTGTTATCGCAAGCGCATGAGCAATGGCGGGCAAGCGGCAAATTCGCTTCATCAGTGATAGCTTTTTGCTGATTTCACGAGATATCTGTCGTGTCATGCCGATCGGGCATCGACAATTTAGACGGGGAGAGAAGCATGCTGAAGGAAGAACAAGAGGCTTTCGCACGCGATGGCGTGACCGTATTGCGTGGTGTCTTCACCGACTGGGTGAACGTGTTGCGCGATGGCGTGGACTTCAACGAAAGGCACCCTGGACCCGATTTTCGCGATTACACCAAGGGCACGTCGTCGGGACGTTTCTTCGGAGACTATTGCAATTGGCAGCGCATCGAGTCGTTTCGCCGCTTCGTCGAGGACAGTCCGGCGGCGAGCATCGCGAGAGAGCTGATGGTGTCGAAACATGCGCGCATCTTTCACGAGCATGTGCTCGTCAAGGAAGCAGGTGCGGACAAGGTCACGCCCTGGCACCACGACGAACCCTATTACTGCGTGAGTGCGGAACAGTCGGTCAGCATGTGGGTGCCGCTCGATCCGGTGCCGCGCGAGACCACGCTGGAGTTTGTCGGCGGATCGCATCGCTGGGGGAAACTTTTCCGGCCGCGAAAGTTCACGGGTGTCGCGTATGACCGCACTACGGACGGACTCGAAGAAATGCCGGATATCGATGGTCATCGTGGCGACTACAACATTCTCGGCTGGGATCTGATGCCCGGCGATGCAGTCGCGTTCAACTTTCTCACGGTGCACGGGGCGCCGGGAAATCTTTCGGGTTCGGTTTCCCGGCGCGTGGTGTCGTTTCGTTGGCTCGGCGACAACGCTGTGTTTGTCGATCGGGGCGGCGAGACATCGCCTCCCTATCGTCATCTGGCCGATCGACTGAAGCCGGGCGATCCGCTGCCGGAAGAGGAATTCCCGTTCGTCGTGTGATCGCGATCCGATGCCCGGCTGACTCGATCAGACGAGCGCCCGACTCGCGGCCGCCGCGCGCCCACGAAGCCAGTTGATGCTCGCGAACAGCAGCACGGCAAACACGATCAACATGGTCGCCACGGCCAGGATCGACGGATCGATGGAATCCCTGATGCCGCTCCACATCTGCCGCGGAACCGTCTTCTGATCCGGGCCGCCAATGAACAGAATCACGATGACTTCGTCGAACGAGGTCGCGAAGGCGAAGACGCTTCCCGTCGCGACCGCGGGCGTGATGAGCGGCAGCGTCACTCGCCTGAACGCGACCCACGGCGGCGCGCCCAAGCCGGACGCCGCGCGCAGGAGACTCTGATCGAAAGACAACAATGAAGCCGTCACGGTGATGACGACAAACGGCGTGCCGAGCGCGGCATGCGCAAGAATGACGCCGGGATACGAGTTCACGAGCCCGAGCGGGGCGAAGACGAGATAAAAACCCGCCGCCACCACGACGATCGGCACGATCATCGGGGAAACGATGATCGGCATGACGATCGAACGCAGCGGAAACTGCGTTCGCGACAGACCGAGCGCCGCCAGCGTGCCGAGGCCGGTGGCGATCAGGGTCGACGCCGCGCCGATGGCGACGCTGTTGAACAGCGCGCGTTGCCAGTCGGCACTGGTGAGCGCCTGTTCATACCAGCGCAGCGAAAAGCCCTGCAGCGGATAGGAAAAATAAGAGCCGGCGTTGAACGAAAGCGGAATGATCGCGAGAATCGGCGCCACGAGAAAGAACAGAACGAGCGCGGAATGCACGCGCACCCAGCGGGAAGCGACGCGCTCCGTCAGCACCGTATTGCGTTTGTCTTGCATGATCGCTCCTTTGCGCCTACCTGCATCAACCGAACCGCAAACGGTCGATGCCGACAATGCGGTTGAAGATGAAATAGAAGATCGCCGTGAAGATCACGAGATAGGCCGACAGCGCGCCCGCGAGTCCCCAGTTGAGTTGGGTGTTCGTCTGATTCGCGATGAGTTGGCTGATCATCTCGTCGCCCGCGCCACCGAGCAGAGCGGGTGTGATGTAGTAGCCGAGAGCCAGCACGAACACCAGGAAGCATCCCGCCCCGACTCCCGGCAGCGTTTGGGGGATATAGATCCGCACGAACGCGGTGAAGGGATGAGCGCCCAGCGACTTCGCCGCGCGCAGATAAACGGGCGAGACGCTCTTCATCACCGAGTAGATCGCGAGAATCATGTAAGGCAAAAGCACGTGCGTCATGCCGATCAATACACCTGTGCGATTGAAAACGAGCGGCACCGGATGCGTCACGATGCCGAGACTCATCAGCAGGCTGTTGACGACGCCGCCCGGCTGCAGAAGCACGTACCACGCCGTTGTCCGCACCAGCAGCGAGGTCCAGAACGGAACGATGACCAACAGCATCAGCCGGTTGCTGCTTTTTTCGGGAAGATTCGCGAGCAACCAGGCCACCGGATAACCCAGCAGCAAGCAGAGCACGGTGACCGTGAAGCTGATCGAGATCGTTCGCACGAACGCCTCGCGATAGACCGCAGTGTTCGCCGGCAGCGAGGCGATCGAACCTTGCGGCGTCACTTTCGCGTCCACGGCATTCAGCAGGTAATCGGGAGTCGGCGACGCGGCAGCGCGCTTCAACAGCCGCCATGTTTCGGGCGAGTTCCAGCGTTCGTCGATCTCGATCAGAGCCGGCTTCCAGGCGGAAGGCGTATCGCTGCGAATGCCGCGTGCCGTCTTCATCAGCAGGCTGCGGAATTCGGGTTGCGCGAAATTCATGCGCTTTGCGACTGTGCCGAGTTGTCCGCTTTGCTGCGCGTCCTGGATTCCGGATGCGAGCAGGGCGAACGTATGCTCATCAGGCACGCCACGGCCATCCCACGCATCGAGTGCGCGGGACAGTGCTGGCATGCTGTCGGGCACTTCGCGGTTCTGTACGCTGCGGGCGAGCAACAGCGCGATCGGCGCAATGAAGGTCGACAGTAGAAACACGATCAGGGGAAGCGCCAGCATCAGCGCTCGAAGCGATGCGCGGCGTTGTGCCTTTCGATAGGACGCGCGGCCGTCGGCTCTCGTCGTAGAGCCCGAGGCCGGGGCATGGGCCGGTACTGGGGTATGGGTAGTCGCGGTCACAGCGGGCTCTCGTTCGATAGAAGTATTACTGAGTCAACCAAACCTGGAAGCGCTTGTTGATCTCGTCAGCGTTATCCGCCCAGAAGGTCGGATTGATCTGGACCGCACGCTTGAAGTTATCCGGCGCGGTCGGCAGGTCGGCCAGTCGCTGCTTGTCGACGAGCGGGATCGCGTCCTTGCGCGGCGGCGCATAGGCGATGTACTTCGAGAGATCGGCATAAGCCTTCGGCTGCGACGCGGAGACGATGAACTTCGCGGCTGCGTCGGCGTGCTTCGCTCCCTTTGGGATGCCCCACCATTCATAGTCGTAGACTTGTGCATCCCAGACGATCTTGAAGGGCTTGTTGTCCTTCTTCGCGGCATCGTCGATTCGGCCGTTGTAGGCCTGCGTCATCACGACGGCGCCATCGGCGAGCAATTGCGGAGCTTGCGCGCCCGACTCCCACCAGACGATATTCTTTTTGATCGTGTCGAGCTTCTTGAATGCGCGGTCGACGCCCGCCGGCGTCCCGAGCACCTTGTACACGTCTTTCGGATCGACGCCGTCGGCGATCAGTGCCCATTCCATCGACCCTTTGGGTGACTTGCGCAGCCCGCGCTTGCCGGGGAATTTTTGCAAGTCGAAGAAATCGTTGATGGTGCCGGGCGCCGTCTTGAGCTTGCTCGCGTCATAGGCGTAGACCGTGGACCACACCATGCTTGCGACCGCGCAGTCGCTGATGGCACCGGGAATGAAGTCGCTCGTATTGCCGAGGCTCTTCTTGTCGAACTTCTTGAGCAGCCCTTCGTCACATGCCGTGATGGCATCGTTGCTCTCGAGATCCATGAGATCCCATGTCGTGTTCTTCGCCTGCTCCATCGCCGAAAGCTTCGCGAGACCTCCGTCATACGATTCGAGCGAGAAGTTGACGCCGGTCGCCTGCGTGAAAGGCTCGAAATAGGCCTTCTTTGCCGCGGTCTCATAGGCGCCCCCAAAGGTGACGACATTGAGCGTTTCCGCGGCCTGCGCCGAAACGGCAGCGACGGCGACGACGGCAAGTGCGGCACATTTTGCTTTGACGTGAGTGCGCATTTCAGTGAGCTCCTGCGGCTGCGGCCGCGATCATGGAAGGTGAGGAAGATGCGGGGGTAGGAACTATGGCCGCGCTGCGGGGCACGCTCGCAGCGAGAATCTTGCAGTCGTCGTGGCGCCAGGCCACATCGATGGTGTCGCCTGCCGAGGGCAAGGCGTGGCGTTGAGTGTTGGGTACCTTCGCGACGAGCGAGTCGCGTGTTCCGAGCGTCAAATGCACGCGGTGATGATCGCCGCAATACACAAGTTCCTGCACCTTGGCGCGCACGACATTAGTGTGTTCGTCCGCTCGGGTGCCCTCGGCACTGGGGATATGCGCACGCTCGGGACGCAACGCGAGCATCGCGTTATCTCCAACGCCCAAGCCCTGTTCGCATCGGCCGCGGATGACGCTGCCATCGGAGAGCGCCAACGTCGCCCAGTTGTTCTGCACCGACACAACGCGTCCCCGCAAGCCGTTATTCTCGCCCACGAAGTTGGCGACGAAGGCGTTGCGGGCGTTTTCATAGAGCTCGGTGGGCGTCGCGGCCTGCTGAATGCGTCCATCGGAAAAGACCGCGACCCGATCGGACATGGTCAAAGCTTCCGCCTGATCGTGCGTCACGTAGACGATGGTGAGCGAAAGATCGCGATGCAGCCGCATGATCTCGTACTGCATGGTTTCGCGCAGACGCTTGTCGAGCGCACCGAGCGGCTCGTCCATGAGAACGACGCTCGGTTCGAACACGAGTGCGCGCGCGAGCGCGACGCGTTGTTGTTGTCCGCCCGAGAGCTGAGCGGGACGCCGGTTCGCCAGATGCGGCAACTCGATCATCTCCAGGGCGCGCTTCACCCGTGCTTTCTGGTCTGCGCGGCTCACTCGCCGGACTGACAAAGGAAATGCGACGTTCTCGGCAATCGTGAGATGCGGAAAGAGCGCGTAGTTCTGAAACACCATGCCGATGTCGCGCTGGTGCGGGGGCTTGTCGTCGAGGCGCCTGCCGTCAAGACGTATCTCACCCTGCGTGGGCGACTCGAAGCCGGCAAGCATCATAAGCGTGGTCGTCTTGCCTGAGCCGGACGGGCCAAGCAGCGACAGGAACTCGCCCTTTCGTACATCGAGGTTCAAATCGTCGACAACGTAATTCGCGCCGTCGTACGACTTGCTCACGCCTGAAAACGAAATGAAGGATGGGTTTGACATCGTGATAGCGTCCTGTCAAAAGTGCTGCGATTAAAGCGCAGTGAGCTTCGACGCGAGGTAACGAGCGAAGTCATAATTCGGGCGTTCGAGGGGGCTCAGGTGTCCGGGTTTTGCAAGCGGGGCATGCACGCCGCGAAACACTGCTTCCACGCCACGCTTATCTTCCGCATTCACTTCGTCGAGCAATGCCTTGAGCGTGGCCATATGCGCGTTGGCTTCGGGGTCGGCGATAAAGTCGGGTGCAAGCCCACCGCCGAAGCGGATATGCACTTTGTCGACGCCGCGCGGCTGCAACACGAGATACCAGAAATAGCCGGGCGTGAGCGTGACGAGATGCGTCGGATAAATCGCGAGCAACGCGGTCGTCTTGCGCCAGTGTCCGGTCAAGCGATGGTTGTCCGGATGGGCATTACCGATGGGAAGTGACGCTTCCTTCGTAATCCAGTGGTAATTGAACGCGGGATAACCCGGCGGGCATTCCATTTCTTCGAGTCTGGAATGCGGACCGACCGTTGCGCGATGCAGCATCGGCAGGTGATAGCTTTCCATGAAGTTCTCGGCGAGGATCTTCCAGTTGGTATCCCAGACGTGTTCTTCATAAAAGGTCTCGACGTAGTCGCTCATCCCGTACGCATCGATCAGCTCGCCCAGTTGCGCGAGTTGCTGGTGAACCGGACGTGCATCCTGATCGAGTGTCACGTAAATCCAGCCTTGCCACTCCTCGCAGCGAATCGTCGGCAGCTTGTAGCTCTCCGTGCAGAAACCTGCTTGCTGATTCATCAGCGGCGCACCCTTGAGCGCGCCGTCGAGTCCGTAATTCCAGGCGTGATACGGGCAGACGATGCGGCGTATATTCCCTCGACCTTCGAGCAGAACAGACATCCGATGCAAGCACACATTCGACATTGCGCGGAGCCCCATCTTCTCGTCGCGCACGACGACGATCGGTTGAGCCGCGATGCTCGCGGTCAGATAGTCGCCAGGTGCATTCAACGTGCTCGCGCGCCCCACGCATTGCCACTCTTTCGCAAAGATCACCTGCTCTTCGAGAGACAGGAACTCGGGCGACGTGTACACGCCAGGAGGCATCGAGCGCGCGTCGCTGAACGGTCGCTCGCAGCCTGCCACAAGCTCGTCGACCAACACAGAGACTGCCGTTTGCCTGGTGGGGTTTTCCATGAGACGCTCCTAAAGCCGAGTGCGTTCGCGCTACGGGGTCCGCGCTTCGATCGCCTCGAATGAAGGTAAATCTACCAAGCCAAATTGCTAGTCAAAGCATTGTTTTCGGATACTAAAGGAAGGATTTAGCTATGCACGGCGCGCGAGGCCCGTCCGCTGTGGTTGCGGGTTACGCGTCGAGCTTCAGACGGCGAATATAGTTTTCGCTAAAGGCAGAGAATCGAGACACCAGTTGCCGCGGCTTCATCTCTTTCGATTGGGCGATTCCGAGTGTCGTCGCGTTGACGCTGTCCCGGAAATGCTTGATCACGAACTCGCCGCCGTCGACGGTTTGCGTCGAATTCAGCGGAAAGTTCAGGATGCTGTAGCCAAGCCCGTTTGCGACCATCCCACGCACGACTTCCGGTTGCGAGGAACGAAAGGCGGGAACAGGCCGGGCTCCGACGACATCGAAAAGCGCGGCGAAGTAGTCCCGGCTGTGCGGCAGATCCAGCATCACGTACGGCTCGTCTATCAGATCCTGTAGCGACACCTTTCGCGCGCGCGTCAATCTGTGCGTCGCGGGCAGTATCGCGTACGGCGGCAGGGACAGCAGCGGCGTAAAGGCGATGTCCTCGGACAGATCGAGACTGTAGGTGAGCGCGATGTCCAGCGAACCGTCGTGCAGGCCGTTCAATAGCTCGTCCTGATGCGCCTCGATCGTGCGAAAGCTGATTCCACCGTGCTCGCTCGTAAAGCGGCTGATCAATCCTGGCATCAGGGGCGGCGCCAGAGACACGAGACAGCCAAGCGCGATCGATCCCGTCATGCCTCCGTCCATTTCGGTGGCGGTCATCTGGAATTCCTCGGCGATCTTCAGGAGGTTGCGCGCTTGTCCAAGCAGATCGCGCCCCGCCTGAGTCAGCGACAGGCCGCTTGCATGATGCCGGATGAACAATTGCACGCCGAACGAGATCTCGAGGTCGGCCAGCGCGGTTGAGATGGACGGCTGGGATATGTGCAGGCGTCTTGCAGCGGCCGTAAAAGACAGCACTTCCGCAGTCACTACAAAGTATCGCAACTGGCGCAGCGAGTAACGCAGCGGCTGATTTTCCATGGACTCTTGCTCCCGGTTGACATGACCAGATGAATCGCATTGTGGAGTGACCGAAAAACGATTGCATAGCATATTCCGATGCTTTGCAATTATTTAATATATTTTTCGGATTCTGAAGGCGGGCGTAGATTGCTATCGGAACGATCAACACCCGTGCCTGAAGGCCACGAGCTGACAACGGGAACAACCGAACTCCGCTTCTTCGAAGGACTCAGCGATGACAGTCGAAATAACGGCAACAGACACGCTCGTTGTGGGCGCCGGGCAAGCAGGCATCGCGATGAGCGAACATCTGAGCAAGCTCGGCGTACCGCATCTCGTGCTGGAA